>NZ_JBSFYP010000111.1:0-12871 GCF_053599835.1 Micromonospora sp. NPDC005163 | reverse complement strand
GCCCGGGCCAGCGGTCCGGGCGCGGGCGCCCGGGCGGAGGCGTTCGGGGGCAAGCCGCCGGAGCTGGCCGGCCCGCTGACCCTCGCGCAGAGCATCAACGGGGCGCTCGCCGACGGGCTGCTCGACCACCCGCAGATGGCGGTCTTCGGCGAGGACGTGGCCGCCAAGGGCGGCGTGTACGGGGTGACCAAGGGGCTGCGCGACCGGTTCGGGCCGGCCCGGGTCTTCGACACCCTGCTCGACGAGACCTCGGTGCTCGGGCTGGGCCTGGGCGCCGGGCTGGCCGGGATGCTGCCGGTGCCGGAGATCCAGTACCTGGCGTACCTGCACAACGCCGAGGACCAGCTGCGCGGTGAGGCGGCCACCATGCAGTTCTTCTCCCAGGGCGCGTTCCGCAACCCGATGGTGGTGCGGGTGGCCGGGCTGGCGTACCAGGAGGGGTTCGGCGGGCACTTCCACAACGACAACTCGGTTGCCGTACTCCGGGACGTGCCAGGGCTGGTGGTCGCGGTGCCGGCGCGGCCGGACGACGCCGCGCCCATGCTGCGGACCTGCCTGGCCAGCGCGGCGGTCGACGGTAGCGTCTGCGTGTTCCTGGAACCGATCGCGCTCTACCACACCCGCGACCTGTACGCCGAGGGCGACGGGGAGTGGCTGGCCGGGTATCCGGAGCCGGGCGCCTGGGTGGCCGGGCACGTGCCGATCGGCCGGGCCCGGGTCTACCGGGTCGGCTCGGCCGACGACCTGACGATCATCACCTTCGGTAACGGGGTACGGATGTCGCTGCGGGCCGCGGCCGTTCTCGCCGAGGAGGGGGTGGGCACCCGGGTGGTGGACCTGCGCTGGCTGGCCCCGCTGCCGGTGGCCGACATCATCCGGGAGGCCTCGGCGACCGGCCGGGTGCTGGTGGTGGATGAGACACGCCGATCCGGCGGGGTGGGCGAAGGGGTGATCGCCGCGCTGGTCGACGCCGGATATGTCGGTGCGGCGCGACGAGTAGCCGGAGTTGACTCGTTTGTACCATTAGGTCCAGCAGCACGTCAGGTTCTGGTCTCCGAGGAAGCCATTACCGACGGTGCCCGTACGCTGCTGGCACGGTAAATTCCGTTCCACCCGGTGCGCCACTTGCGCGCGGACGCACAACTGTGTGGACTTTGCCTGACGGCGTCGGTTCCGACGCCGCGAGCAGGGACGAGATGAGGAGGCACGCGACAGTGAGCGCGACCGCTGGTCAGGCCGCCGACGGGGTACGCAGCCTGGCGGACCGGTTCGGAATCGAACCGGGGATGGTCGTCATGGAGATGGGGTACGACGACGACGTCGACCAGGATCTCCGGGACGCCCTGACCGACCGCTGTGGAGATCTGGTCGACGAGGACACCGACGAGGTGGTCGACGCGGTGCTGGTCTGGTACCGCGACGGCGACGGTGACCTCTTCGAGCTTCTCGTCGACGCCCTCGGCCCGCTGGCCGACAACGGGGTCGTATGGCTGCTCACGCCGAAGGCCGGGCGTGACGGGCACGTCGAGCCGAGCGAGGTCGCGGAGTCCGCGCCCACCGCCGGCCTTCAGCAGACCTCGACCATCAACGCCGGGCGGGACTGGAGCGGCGCCCGCCTGGTGCTGCGCCGAGGGGCCAAGGCCAAGAAGTAGCCCAACTCGTTCCCCTCGCGCGCCCGGCGGTCCGTGCCACCGGGCGCGGCAGGCTCGTGCCTTCCCCTGACTCGACCCGAGGAGTTCGCATGCCCGTCGAGGTTGGCGCCGAGGCGCCGGACTTCGTGCTGAAGGACCAGAACAACCAGGAGGTCCGGCTCTCGAACTTCCGTGGCCGGCGCACCGTGCTGCTGGTCTTCTACCCGCTCGCCTTCACCGGCACCTGCCAGGGCGAGCTGGCCGAGGTGCGGGACAACCTCGACGAGTACGCCAACGACGACGTCCAGGTGCTGACGGTCAGCGTCGACTCGGTCTACAGCCACAAGGTCTGGGCCGACCGGGAGGGCTACCAGTTCCCCATGCTGGCCGACTTCTGGCCGCACGGCGCCGTCGCCCAGGCGTACGGGGTCTTCAACGACGTGGCCGGCTTCGCCAATCGGGGCACGTTCGTCATCGACAAGACCGGCGTCGTCCGCTTCGCCGAGCTGAACGGTCCCGGTGAGGCTCGCGACCAGCAGGGCTGGCGCAAGGCCATCGCCGCGGCCGCCTGACCACCACCGGACCGGGGTGAGCCGTGCGTCCGGGCCGGCGGCGAGCAGGGTAAGCTTGCCAGCCTCCGGCCCGCCGTACGGGCGTTCCGGGCGCGTAGCTCAGTGGGAGAGCACCCGCCTTACAAGCGGGGGGTCGCAGGTTCGAAACCTGCCGCGCCCACCCCTTCTCGCATCAGCACCGATCCGGGCGGCCGGCCAGTGACCGGCATGGGCAGCGCCCCGCCACGTCGAGCGGTAACGTCCGTCTCCATGACCAACGCGGACGAGCACGGTCACCCCGAACCGCCGATCGCCGGCGACGAGACCGCCACGCTGCTCGGCTCCCTGGACCGCCAGCGTGCCACCCTCGCGTGGAAGACCGGGGGTCTCGACGCCGCCGGCCTACGGGCGACGCTCGGCCCGTCGTCGATCACCCTGGGTGGGCTGCTCAAGCACCTGGCCCTGGTTGAGGACCTCTACTTCTCACTGAAGCTGGCCGGGCGCTCGCCGGGGCCACCGTGGGACACGGTCGACTGGGACGCGAATCCGGGCTGGGACTGGCGTTCGGCCGCCGAGGACACCCCCGAACAGCTCTACACACTCTGGCGGGAGGCGGTGGCCCGCTCCCGCGCCACCGTCGCGGAGCTGCTGGCCAACGCCGGACCGGAGCAGTTGGCCCGGGGCGACTGGCCGGACGGTCAGGCGCCGAGCCTGCGCCGGATCCTGGTCGACCTGATCGAGGAGTACGCCCGGCACGTCGGCCACGCCGACCTGATCCGGGAGTCGGTGGACGGACTCACCGGCGAGGACCCGCCCCGCTGACCACGCCTTCCTCCGTCGCCCACGTCTGCTCGACCTTGTCCGACGACCGGCGGCTCACGCCGGATGGTTCCCGACCTGGGGGCGTCAGGTGCGATCGGCGACCATCACCCGGCTGTGTGCCAGCGACCTGGCGTGGTGGATCGGCGTGTGCAGGGCCCGCGCCGTGTCGAGCAGGTCGTCGTCCCGGGTGACGGTGAAGCCGTGTCGGGCCAGCAGGGCGGCCATGGCGGCGGGCGTCCAGGTCGAGCGCCACGGCTCGTTCGCCCACACGCTCGACCGGCCGGTGGACGCCGTCAGCAGCCGTGCGATGAGGCGGCCCAGGACCACGGACGTTCCGGGCAGCTGGAAGTTGACGATCAGGCGGCTGTTCGGCGCCGAGCAGCTGGCGAGAGCCGTCACCGTGGCGGTCACCTGCACCGTGGTCAGGTATGGCACGACCCCCTCCCAGACCCAGGTCGTCGCCTGGTCGGAACGGTGCCCGGAAGCCGCCAACGCCTCGGCCAGCCGGTCGCGACCGAAGTCCACCGGAACGAACCTCGGCGGGGTGCCGGGCAGGCCTTCGGCGCGCTCGCGCTTGTCGCGCTGGGTGGCCGGCTGGTCGACCTCGAAGACCGTCACCCCGGCGAGTTCCGGCATCCGCCAGGCACGACCGTCCAGCCCCGCGCCGAGGATCACCACCTGTGGGCCGGGGTGGGCGCGTACGGCATCGTCGATGGCGACCGTACGGGGCACGATCAGCTCGGCGTTGGCGCGGACCGTCTCGTAGTCGACCCGCTGCCGCCACGGCCGGGGAGCGACGCCCTCGCGTACCCACTGGACGGCCTCCCGCTCGTCGGGACGCAGCAGGGGCATGGCCGTCGGATCGGCGAAGCGGCCGGGAGCGATCAGCCCGTCGGCGGCCGCGCGACCCTGGCAGACCAGGACCGCCGTGCGACTCGTCCGCGGGGTTGTCGGCATCAGTCGTTCCTCCGTGTCCGCCTGACCCGCCGGTCGTCGAGCCACAGCGCGATCCGATGACGGCTCGCGTACAGCACGCCCACGGTGACCAGCACCATGATGAGACCGCTCCAGAGCCAGAACCGGCCACCCACGCCGCCGGGTGGCTGCGCGTCGCGGACGCGTCCGCTCCGGACCACCTGGTCCGCGACGTCGACGGCGACCACCTGGTCCGGTGCGGTCAGCACGGTTCGCGGCGCGGTGGCGCCGGGCGTCAGTGCCAGGACCCGCACGGTGCGCACGCGCTGGTCGCTCATGGGCGGGTCGGACTGCTCCTCCAGCGGCAGGTCGGGGGCGAGGGGGTCCGGCTGATAGGCCGCCACCAGCGCCGACCCGTCCGGCGCCCAGCCGAGCAGCCGGATGGCGACGACCCCGGGCACGGCGGGCAGGCGCAGTGGACCGACGTCCCGGCCGCTGGTGGGATCGACCTGGCGCAGGGTCCACTCGGTGGTGTCCGCCCGACGGGCGGCCAGTGTCAGGTTCGTGCCGTCGGGACGCCACGCGCCCTTGCCGGCCAGCCAGGTCCCGTCGGGTAGGGCGAACGAGGAGAGCTCCCGGCCAGCCAGGTCGGTCACGGCGACCGTGCGGCCGTACTGGTAGGCGAGCCGGCCCGGCGCGGCGGCGACGACCGAGCCGACGCGCGCCTCCTGGTCGCCGGCGGCCAGCCTGGTCCAGCGCTCCCCGCCGAGGGTCACCGCACTCAGCACGGAGGTGTAGGTGGCCCCGTCGAACGCGACCGGCACGTCGTCGCGGACCACCAGCGACTGGCCGTCCGCGGACCAGCCGACCGGTATGCTCCAGACACTGCGGTCGACGGTCGACGTCAGCCGTTGGGTCCGGCCGGTGACCAGGTCGATGACCTCGACGCCCGGATCGTCCTGGTCTCCGTCCGGCCGGGCCACGTACCGGCCGTCGGGGGAGAGGTGGACCGACTCGCCGGCCAGCGACTCCCCGCCCATCCGCATGATCCGGTAGCGGTCGGAGTCCGCGTCGACCACGCCGACGACGTTCACGTCGTTCCACCCGTGCAGACGCGGTGCCGGCCCGTCGAAGATGACCGACGCGGGACCGATCCGGGGGCGGTCGGTGACGTGCAGCGTGCCGATCGGCGGCAGGGCGATGTGGTCGGGCAGCGCGGCGTCCGCCGCGGCCGGATCGAGGCCAGGGGTACGGGTCAGCGGCACCACAACGCCGGCCAACGCGAGCACCAACAACGCCGCCGCGCTGGCGGCTGACCGGCGCAGACGGTCGCGGCGCGCGGTGGCGAGCGCCCGCTCGTACACCGGGTAGGCGGGCACGTCTTCGGCGGTGGAGCGGAGCGCGTCGCGGAGTTGGGCGGTCATCGGATGCTCCTCTCCGCGACGGTGTCGACCAGTTCGGGAGCGACCGCTCTGAGCCGCCGTATCGCGTCGTGGGCGTGGCGTTTGACGGTCCCGATGGAACAGCCGAGCATCTCGGCCACCTGAGCCTCGGTGAGGTCCTCGTAGTAGCGCAGCACGATGACGGCCCGTTGGCGGGGAGTGAGGTGACGCAGCGCGGCGGTGAGGGTCAGCCGCAGCGCGGTGGTGTCGCTGTGGTCGGCGCCGGCTTGTTCGGTGGGTTCGGCTTGGAGGCGTTCGGTGAGGCGGCGGCGTCGCCACCAGGAGACCTGCTGGTGGTACATGACGCGGCGGACGTACGCCTCGGGGTCCCCGTCGCGGATCCGCCGCCAGTGCCGGTAGGTGCGGGCCAGGGCGGTCTGCACCAGGTCCTCGGCGAGCTGGTGGTCGCCGGTGAGGAGGTAGGCGGTCCGGGACAGAGCCGGCGAACGGTGCACCACGAACTCGTGGAACGTCTCGGTCATGCCCACCCCCTCGTCAGGAGAGACGCCTCCCGCCCCGGAGATGGTTGAGGCCGGGCGCGCCGGATCCTGCCCGGCGCGCCCGGTGTCCTCAGCTGGTGAAGCCGCCGTCCACGTTGACCACGGCACCGGTCACGTAGCTGGCCTCCGGGCTGGCCAGGTGCGCGATGGTCGCCGCGATGTCGGCGGGGCGAGCGTACCGGCCGACGGCGGTGAAGCCGGCGATCGCCGCAGCGTTCGGCCCGTCCGCCGGGTTGGCGTCGGTGTCCGTCGGTCCGGGGTTGACCAGGTTGACGGTGATGCCCCGAGGGCCCAGCTCGCGGGCCAGGCCCCGGGTCAGCCCGACCAGGGCGGTCTTGCTCATCGAGTAGAGGGCCAGCCCGGGGAAGACGGCCCGCTCACCGACGTTGCTGCCGATGCTGATGATCCGCCCACCGTCGCCCAGGTGCCGCAGCGCCGCCTGCGCGGCGACGTACGGCGCCCGGACGTTCACCGCGATGGTCTGCTCCAGCTCCGCGGTGCCGAGGTCGTCCATCGCGCCGACCAGGAACACCGCGGCGTTGTTCACCAGGATGTCCAGCCGGCCCAGCTCGGCGGCCGTCCGGTCGACCGCGTCCCGCACTGCGGTCGGGTCGGCGCCGTCGACCTGGATGGCCAGCGCCCGCCGGCCCAGCGCCTCGATCTGCTTCACCACGCTCGCGGCCTGCTCCGCGTTCTGCCGGTAGGTCAGCGCCACGTCGGCCCCGTCCTCCGCCAGGCGCAGCGCGATGCCCGCTCCGATGCCCCGGGAACCACCGGTCACCAGGGCGACCTTGCCGTCAAATGTCGTCGTCGTCATGCAAACGATCATGTCGCCGGGCCGCCCCCTCGTCTGGCGGCCATCAGACCCCTCGTTCCCATCCCGAGGTCCGTTTCCCGCCATCGCACCGATCGTCCGGCAGCACCCGGCCGGGCCGGGTGAGGCGGACCGCGGTCAGGGCGATCAGGAGCAGGGTCAGGGCGAAGAGCAACGCGTTGAGGACGACCGTGGGATAGCCGAGTCGGGGTACGTCGAGGAACGGGTAGAGGTAGCGGTCCTCGTTCCGGCCGAGGGCGCCGCGGACCAGGATCACCGTCAGCCACACCAACGGATAGCCGAGCAGGCTGACCGCGTACACCGGACGCAGGGCCGCTCGGGGACGGCGGGTGAGCCACTCCGCGGCGGCCAGCGGCGGCGCGACCGCGTGCAGCAGCAGGTTTCCGGCGTCGGAGACCGGCCCCCGCGCGTCGGTCGTCGCCACCATCGCGTAGCCGCTCCACGGATTCGCCAACACCAGGACGAAGACCAGGGCGGTGCCGACCAGGTAGACGGTGAGCGCGGTGCGCAGCCGGTCGCCGCCGGCCAGCAGCGCCACCAGGTAGGCCAGGTCGACCTGCACCGTGAAGTAGAACAGCAGCTCGACGGGCTCGTCACGCGCGGCGATCACGGAGAGGGCCAGCCCGACGGCGACCACCGCGCCGACGCTGACCCGCAGGACCCGGCCCGACACGCGGCGGACGCTACCATCGCCGCATCGACGGACGCCATGACGAGCAACTGCGCCGGGTGCGGGCGATCCTGGCCGCCGACGTCGACCGGGAGCCGGACTCCGGGCTCGCGCTCCTCGGCGACAAGCGGTTCCACTTCTCGCCGTCCGGGGCCAGCTTCCTCATGTACGGGGT
This sequence comes from Micromonospora sp. NPDC005163, assembly GCF_053599835.1. Lineage (NCBI taxonomy): Bacteria > Bacillati > Actinomycetota > Actinomycetes > Micromonosporales > Micromonosporaceae > Micromonospora > Micromonospora sp. NPDC005163. The sequence goes on along the minus strand of NZ_JBSFYP010000111.1, from coordinate 5,330 downwards.
GTGCGGCCGCTCGTGGATCGCGTTCGGGCCGCCGGTGGGGCCGGCCGCCGAGCGGTACGGGCTGCTGGCCGACTTCTGCGCGACTGCCCGGCGGGCTGGCCGACGCCCGGCGGTGTACCACGTTGGCGCGTCGCTGCTGCCCGAGCTGCGCCGGCTGGGTCTCGCCGTGCACCCGGTGGGGGAGTCGGCGAGCGTACCGCTGGCCGACTTCGCCCTGACCGGGCCGGCGCGTGGGGCGCTGCGCCGCAACTGGCAGCGGCTGGCCCGCCGCGACGACCTGTCGTTCGCGGTGCTGCCCGGCGCCGGCCTGCTCGACGAGCTGCGCCCCGTCTCGGACGCCTGGCTGGCCGGGCGGCCGGACATGTCGTTCTCCCTCGGCGGGTTCGTCCCCGGCTACCTGGCCCGGTTGCCGGTCGCCGTGCTGCGACAGCGCGGCCGGGCGGTGGCCTTCGCCGCGCTCATGCCGACGCCGCACCGGTGGGGCGTGGACCTGCTGCGGTACCACCCGGACGCACCACCCACCACGATGGACCATCTCCTCGTCGAGGTGCTGCACGAGGCGCGGGACCGGGGGCTGACCAGCGTCGAGCTGGGGCTGGCCCCGCTGTCCGGGCTGACCGGCGCGGACCCGCTGTGCCGGCTGGGCCGGGCGGTATACGAGCACGGCGAGCGCTGGTACCGCTTCCGGGGGCTGCGCCGGTTCAAGGCGAAGTTCGCGCCGGTCTGGTCCCCGCGTCACCTCGCCGCGCCTCGGGGATGGCAGCTCCCGCTGGTGCTGGCCCAGGTGGGTCGGCTGTCGTCGCGTCCGCTGCGATAACCGGCCGCAACGTCGCGTACAGGGCTGCCAGCTCGGCCAGGTAACGCGGCCCGGACCAGGCCGCCACCGCGGCCCGACCGTCCCAGATCACCGCCGCGCGCAGCTCCGGCTCGGTCAGCAGCCGGGTCAGCAACGCCCCGAACGCCGCCGCCGTGGGCTCGGCGACCGGCCGGGTGGTGGCGGCGCCGGGCCGCTCGGCCAGGGCGGCGTCCACCATGGCCACCGGCAGCCCGTGCGCCTCGGCCTCGGAGAGCGTCAGGCCCTGGGTGTCGGTGGTGGAGGCGAACGCGAGCACGTCCGCCGCCCGGTAGTGCGCGCCCACCCGGTCGTGCGGCACCGGGCGAAGCAGGTGCAGCGCGTCAGCCACGCCGAGCCGGCGGGCCGCCCGGCGGACCGCGAGCCGCTGCCGCCGCGCCCCGAGCAGCACCAGCCGTGCCGCCGGCAGCTCGCGCCGGACCCGGGCGAACGCGGCCAGCAGCAGGTCCGGGTTCTTCTCCGGCGTGGTCCGGCCCACCGCGAGCAGCACCGGCGCGTCCGCCGCGATGCCCAGCCGGGCCCGCACCAGCCGCCGGTCGTCGGCGTCGACACCCGGCGCGGCGACCGGGGTCGGCAGCACCACGATCGGGGTCCGCCCGGCCATCGGGGCCATCAGCGCCGCGGTCTTCGCCGAGGGGGTGATCAGCACGCTGGTGTGCGCCAGCAGGCACCGCCCGAGCGCCGCCAACCGGTCCTGTCGGGCCGGCCCGGGGCGGGCCAGCGCCCACAGGTCCCGGACCCGCCAGCGCAGGCCCAGCCGCAGGCCGGCGTACGCGGCGCCGATCGGCACCTCGGGGTAGTGCGCCGCGTACGCCACCAGGTCGGTGTGCCAGGTGAGCACGGTGGGTACGCCTCGCTCGGCCGCCCAGCGCAGCCCGGCAACGCCGAGCGGGCCGGTGGTGTGGACGTGCACCACGTCGGTCGGCGCGTCCGGCGGCCGGGGCGGCGCCAGCCGGTACGGCCGGGTCGGCACCGGCAGCGAGGGCACCTCACCCGGTTGGCGGCGCCGGCGGAACAGCGGGCCGGGGCAGTGCAGGACGACCCGGTGGCCGGCGGCGCGCAGCAGCGCCACGGTGGTGCCGACCGAGGTGGCCACCCCCTCCGGGTTGGCCAGGTGGCTGTCGCTGACGTGGGCGATCCGCACCCTGCCATTCTCGCCGGGCCGCGCTCATCGGGTCGCCCCGTCGAGCCTGGATCCACAACAGCGAGGCGCAATCCGGCGCAGCGGCGCCGGGGGCGCGTGTCGGATGAGCCAGCTCATGGAGGCGGAAATGGGCTGATTCGGGTCGGTGCGGGTGTGCGTACCGGCCCAGCGCAGTCTCCTCGGCAGGACTGTTCACCGGCCCAGCGGGAAACCGCCGGCGGACCGCACCCGGGAGGAGCGACGGATGACGCATGGTGCCGGACTGACCATTGGTGTGCTCGGCTCGTACGGTGGCCGGAACCTCGGCGACGAGGCGATCCTCACCGGCCTGCTCGCCGACCTGCGCGCGCAGGAGCCGAACGCCCGCATCATCGTCTTCTCCCGCCACCCGGAGCACACCCGAATCGCCCACCCCGACGTCGAGGCGGTGCCGTGGGAGGGCGTCAGCCGCACCGACTCCGCCCTGGTCCTGGCCCAGCTCGACCTGCTGATCCTGGGCGGCGGCGGGATCCTCTACGACCGGGAGGCCCGTCGCTACCTGCGGGTGGTCCGGGTCGCCCAGGAACGCGGGCTGCCCCTGATCACGTACGCGGTCGGGGTCGGGCCGCTGAGCGACGCGGTGGACACCGGGATGGTCCGGGAAACGCTCGCCAGCGCGGTCCAGGTGACCGTCCGCGACCAGGAATCCCGGATGGTGCTGGAGGAGGCGGGGCTGCTCAACCCGATCACGGTCACCGCCGACCCGGCGTTCCTGTTGCAGCCGGAGGAGTTCCCGCTCGACCTGCTCCGCGAGGAGGGGGTGCCGGCCGGCAGGCGGCTGGTCGGGATCAGCGTGCGGGAGCCGGGACGGGCCGCCGAACGGCTCGACGTGGACGGCTACCACCGGCTGCTGGCCCAGATCGGCGACTTCCTGGTGAACCGGATCGACGCGTACGTGCTGTTCGTGCCGATGGAACGCGACGACATCCGGCACGCCCACGGGGTGCTGTCCCACATGATCGCCGCCGACCGGGGGCGGATCCTGCACGGCACCTACTCGCCGCAGCAGGTGCTCGGGCTGATGCGCCACTTCGACCTGGCCGTGGGCATGCGCCTGCACTTCCTGATCTTCGCGGCGATGGTCGGCACCCCGTTCCTGCCACTGCCGTACGCCGGCAAGGTCTTCGATCTGGCCCAGCGGCTCGGCGTGCCGGCGCTGCGCGGCGTGGAACGGGAGGTCGAGGGGCCACTACTGGCCGAGGTCGACCGGCTCTGGGACGAGCGGGAGCAGCGCGCCGAGGCCACCGCGCGGCGGGTGGCCGAGGCCTGCGAGCAGGCCCGGGGCACCTCCGACGTCACCCGTGGTGTCCTCGACAGCCTCCGCAGCCAGACCCTCACCCGGGTCTGAGCCGGACGGTCACACCGCCGGGCCGGTCCACCGGTAGACCCACTCGCTGGCGTCCTCGCCCGCGGACTGCAGCTCGTAGATCTGCGCCTCGGCCAGCCCGCCGGACCCGAGGTGGTGGTGGGTCATCGGTGGACGGCCGTTGCTGTCCAGCTCGACGGTGACGCTCTCCCCGTCCGCCGTGCCGCCGACGAGGAGGATCTGCACGGATGAGGCCATACGCCCATCCTGCCCGCCGCGCCGGGACCGCGCAGCGGATAGCGGGGCAGCGGGACGGCTGGCCTGTCGCTAGGGTCGGCGAATGGCGAAGCAGACCATCGATCCGACGCTCGCCCCGGTGCTCGCCCGCACCAGCGATGAGCGCGCCGTTCTGGACTCGTTCCTCGACTTCCACCGTGCCGTGGTGGTGCGCAAGCTGCGCGGCCTCTCCGACGCCGACGCCGGCCGCCGGCTGGTGCCCTCGGCGACCACGCTCGCCGGGCTGGTCAAGCACCTGACCCTGGTCGAGCGGAACTGGTTCCCCACCCTGCTGGCTCCCGAGCCCGGAGACGTCTACCTGACCTCGGAGGAGGACGCGGTGGCGAGCTTCACGCTCGACGCACAGGACACCGTCGTCGGGCTCATCGCGGCGTACGAGCGGGCCTGCGCCCGGTCCCGGGCGGTGGCCGCGAGCTTCGACCTCGACCACGTGGTGCCGCACCCGCAGCTCGGCGAGGTGTCGCTGCGCTGGATCCTGGTGCACATGATCGAGGAGACGGCCCGGCACGCGGGTCACGCCGACATCCTGCGGGAGTTGACCGACGGCGACTCCGGCGCCGTCTGACCCCGCGCACGGTCGCCACGCCGTCAGTGCGCTGTGGCGTCAGTCGGCGGGTAACAAGCCCGGCGGGTACTCCATGCCGTCGTGGGTGCAGGCGGCGGCGGCCACCCGGGCCGCGTACCGAGCCGCGTCCGCCAGCGGCCGGCCGCGCAGCCGACCGGCGATCAGCCCGGCCGCGAAGGCGTCGCCCGCCCCGTTGCTGTCCACCACCGGCCCCGGCTGTGTGGCCGGCGGCACCGGCACCGCCGTTCCGTCGCCCGGGTACAGCTCGGCGCCGTCCGCGCCCCGGGTCACCACCACGCGGTGCGGGGCGCCAGCCCGCCGGCGAGCGGCACGGCCCGGTCGGCCAGCCGCACCCCGCTGACCAGGATCAGGCCCGCGACCTCGGCGAACGGCCGGTGGTAGGGGTTCGCGCCGTCCCAGTCGTGCAGGTCGGTGGAGAGCGCCACGCCCGCTGGCAGGGCGGCCCGCACCGTGGGTAGCAGCGGCACCATCCAGTCCATGATCGAGAGGTGTACGTGCCGGGCGTTCCGGACCAGCTCGGCCAGCTCCGTCGGCAGGAACGGGGAAGCACCCCGCCACCCACGCGGGTCGTACAGCGACATGCGCCGCCCGCCCGGGTCGACCAGGTTCACCGATCGCCGGGTCCCGGCGGGATCTTCGGCCAGCACCGCCGGCACGCCGGCCCGGGTCAGCGCCGCCCGGACCAGGTCCCCGGCCGGGTCCGCGCCGAGGGTGTCGACCACACGTACCCGCAGGCCGAGTGCCCGCCCGGCGAGCGCCACCCCGGCGCCGGTGTTGCCGATCCGCAGCTCGATCGGCTCGACGATGTGTGAATCGGCGGCCGGTAGCGGCAGCGCGGGCACCCGGACCCGTACGTCCACTCCGAGCCCGCCGATCACCAGCAGGTCGACCATGGCGCCGACGCTAGCTGACCGGCACCGCCTATCCTGGGCGCGGGCGGCGACGAGGGGGAGTACGTGCTGGTCATCCACGGGCTGTGGTTGCCCGGCGACGGCTCGACCGCCGGCCTCGCGGTCTGGGCCGAGGACAGCGCCGCCCCGGCCGCCGCCGCGCCACGCTCCGGCCGGCCGGCTCCGGGGGCAACCTGGAGGAGACGGTCACCCGT
>NZ_JBSFYP010000110.1:0-13906 GCF_053599835.1 Micromonospora sp. NPDC005163 | reverse complement strand
GGTGTCCGGATACCGGTGTTGTATCCGGACACCGCGACAACGCTGCCGGGCGGCGGCTGGGCCCGGCGCAGGCCGGCCAGCACTTCTGAAACACGCCCTAGCTGCGTCGAGGCGCGTTACCCGCCGTCGTTCGGGCGTCGACCGGTGCTGGCGACAGGGACCCGAGAACCGTGACAGATCGTCACGCTGGCACCTCAAGCCGCCCGCCACCCCCACGCCCTTTGCTCTGCTTCACCCGACGCAACAGTCACGGTCCGTGAGGCGCGGACGAGCACCCGACACCCCGACGAAAATCACATATCCGCAGCTCACCGCCTCTGTTGCGTCCGTTGAAGCAGAGCAAAGGACGCGAACCAGGAACGCTCTCCACCGGCGGGGGTCGGAGCCGCCGATGTCAATCGTGACGCTCGGTGACGAGGAGAGGGCATCACGATGGGTGAGACCTGGCGACTGCTCGCGAGCTGTCGGCATCACCGCCGACCAAGCCATCAGGCGACCAAGCCATCAGGCCACCAGGCCACCACGGCGGCGGGGGCTGCGGGCCAGAGCCCGAGTGCTGCTCAGCTGGAGCGGGTGGCCAGGTGGTGCAGGGCGAGTCGGTAGCCGTCGATGCCGAGCCCGCAGATCACCCCGGTCGCCACCGCGGAGATCACCGAGTGGTGCCGGAACTCCTCGCGGGCGTGGATGTTGGAGATGTGCACCTCGACCAACGGCCCGCGCAGCATGGCGCAGGCGTCCCGCACCGCGTACGAGTAGTGCGACCAGGCGGCCGGGTTGAGCACCACCGCGGCGCCCTCGTCGGCGGCGGCGTGCAGCCAGCCGAGCAGCTCGTGCTCGGCGTCGGTCTGCCGGACCGTCACGTCGAGCCCCAGCTCCCGGCCGGTCCGCTCGCAGAGCGCCACCAGGTCGGCGTAGCTGGTCGCGCCGTACACCGCCGGCTCGCGGGTGCCCAGCCGGCCCAGGTTCGGCCCGTTCAACACGTACACCCTCACGCCGTGCCCACCTCCCGGTAGGCGGCCGCGAGCAGCGCGTCGTCCGGGCCCTCGAGCATTGCCGGGCGGGCCAGCCCGTCCAGCACCACGAACCTCAGCCGGCTGCCGCGGGCCTTCTTGTCCACCCGCATCACGGCCAGCAGCTGCGACCAGGCGTCGGCCGGGTAGCTCACCGGCAGGCCGAGCGCGGCCAGGGTGACCCGGTGCCGGTCGGCGGTCGGCGCGTCCAGCCGGCCGGCGAGCCGGGCCAGCGCGGCGGCGTACACCAGGCCGACGGCGACGGCATGGCCGTGCCGCCAGCGGTAGCCCTCGACCTGCTCGATCGCGTGGGCCAGCGTGTGGCCGTAGTTGAGCACCTCCCGCACGCCCGACTCACGCAGGTCACCGGAGACCACGTCGGCCTTGACCCGGATCGCCCGCTCGATCAGCTCCCGGGTGACCGCCCCGCGCGGGTCGGTGGCGGCCGCCGGCTCACGCTCGATCAGATCCAGGATCGCCGGATCGGCGATGAAGCCGCACTTGACCACCTCGGCCAGCCCGGCCGCCAGGTCGACCGCGGGCAGGCTGTCCAGCGTGGCCAGGTCGGCCAGCACGCCGACCGGCGGGTGGAACGCGCCCACTAGGTTCTTGCCGGCGGCGGTGTTGATCCCGGTCTTGCCGCCGACCGCGGCGTCCACCATGCCCAGCAGTGAGGTGGCCACCGGCACCCAGCGCACCCCGCGCAGCCAGCAGGCCGCGACGAAGCCGGCCAGGTCGGTCACCGCGCCGCCGCCGACACCGACCACCGCGTCGGTACGGGTGAAGCCGGCCGCGCCGAGCCGATCCCAGCAGGCGGCGGCCACGTCGATCTGCTTGCCCCCCTCGGCGTCGGGCACCTCGATCGGCAGCGGCTCGACGCCGGCCGCGCGCAGCCGTTCGCCGAGCGCATCGGCCAGCCCCTTGAGCGGGGGCGCGTGCAGCACCGCCGCCCGGGTCGCGCCGGGCAGCAGCCCGGGCAGCGTGTCCAACAGGTCGCGTCCGACCAGCACGTCGTACGGCCGTTCGCCGCCGACCGGGATCCGGGTCACCTCGTCCATCGCCGGCAGCCTAGTCCAGCGGCCGGCGTGGCGAGGGCGGCCGCCCACCTGCTGGCCGGGCGGCCCAGTCCGCCAGCGCACGGGCGTGCTCGGCCACGGCGGTGCGCAACGCGTCCGGGTGCCGCACGGTGAAGGGGCAGCCCAGCCCGGCCAGCAGCGCCGCCATGCCGGGCAGGCTCTCCGCCCGCGCCCGCAGCAGCACCCCGTCGCCGGTGGCGGTCAGCTCGGCCACGGTGGGCGGGACGCGGCGTCGAACGGTGACCAGGTCGGTCTCCAGCAGCACCTCGACCTCGTGCGTGTAGGGCACGCCGGCCAGCGACCGGGTCACCCGGGCCACCGGGTCGAAGCCGTCCGGCACGGTGAACGTCGCCACGCCGGGCGTCACGGCGCCGATCCGGTCCAGCCGGAAGGTGCGGACCTCCCCGCGCCGGTGGTCGTGGCCGGTGACGTACCAGCGGCCCGCGTGGAAGACCAGCCCGTACGGGTCGAGCTCGCGGTGCGACGACTCACCTCGCCAGGAGCGGTAGTCCAGCGCCACCCGCTGCCGGTGTCGGGCGGCCGCGGCCAGGGTGAGCAGGGTGCCGGACGCCGGTCCCCGTTCCGGCTCCGTACGCCGCAGGGTGAAGCCGAGGTGCTCCTGCACGGCGGTCAGCCGGTCGGCGAGCGCCACCGGCAGCACCCGGCGGATCTTGGCCAGCGCGGTGGCGGTGGCCGGCAGTTCGGTGGCCAGCCCGACCCGTTCGGCGACGACCAGACCGAGCAGCACGGCCACCGCCTCGTCGTCGGTGAGCATCAGGGGCGGCAGCTTGTACCCGGGGTGCAGCCGGTAGCCGCCGTAGCGGCCCCGGTCGGCGATGACGGGGATGCCCAGCTCGACCAGGGTGGCCGCGTACCGGCGCACGGTGCGCTCGTCCACGCCTAGCCAGCCCGCGAGATCAGCGGCCGTCGAACGGTGCCGGGTCTGCAGCAGTTCGAGCAGGGCCAGCACGCGGCCGGCGGGATGCGACACCGACAACTCCTCGAAACCGGGCGGATTCTGTCCGGTTTCGATCGTACGGTCATCCGGTAACCGAGAGAAGGAGCGACAGATGGCGACGTTCGTGCTGGTGCCGGGTTTCTGGTTGGGCGCCTGGGCGTGGCGGGACGTGACCGCGGCGCTGCGCGCGCAGGGGCACGAGGTGTATCCGATGACGCTGACCGGGTTGGCCGAGCGGGACCACCTGGGCGGGCCGGAGGTGGGCCTGGAGACGCACACCGCGGACATCGTCCGGCTGATCGAGGTCGAGGACCTGCGCGAGGTGCTGCTGGTCGGGCACTCCGGCGGCGGCATGCCGGTCGCCCAGGCGGCAGACCGCATCCCGGACCGGATCGCCCGGGTGGTCTACGTGGAGAGCGGGCCGCTGCCGGACGGCGTCGCGCAGTTCGACACCGTGCCGCCGGAGGAGCAGGAGAAGCTTCGGGCCGCGATCGGCACCGGCCACCTGCTGCCGCCACCGGCCTTCGACCCGGACGCCGACCCGACCAACCTGGCCGGGCTGGACGAACCGACGCTGGCCCTGCTGCGTGCCCGGGCCACCCCGCAGCCGCTGCGGGCCGCCACCGAACCGGTGCGCCGCACCGGCGGTCGGCCGGTCCCGACCGCGCTGGTCGCCAGCACCTTCCCGCTGGCGGTGGTGCGGCAGATGATCGCCGAGCGGCACCCGTTCTTCACCGGGTTGGCCGGTGGCCAGCTGTTCGAGCTGCCGACCGGGCACTGGCCGATGCTCAGCGAGCCGAAGGCCCTGGCCGACGTGCTCGACGCCGCCGCCCGAGGCTGAGGAGAGGCCCCGCGAACGGGGAACCGCCCCGCCCGCCGCCCGGCCGGTCGCGCACCGGCCGGGCCGGCGTCAGCGGGTGAGCAGCGCGGCGATCTCGGCGACGATCTCCGCCGGGGTCCGGCCGTCGGTGGCCACCGTCGCGGTGGCCACCTCCGCGTACAGCGGCCGGCGCTGGTCCATCAGGTGCTTGAGGGTGGCGCGCGGGTTGATCGCCAGCAGCGGGCGGCCGGCGCCCAGCCCGACCCGCTTCACCGCGTCGGGCAGCTCGACCGAGAGGTGCACCACCCGGTGCCCGACCAGGGCGGCGCGGGTCTCCTCGGCCAGCACCGCGCCGCCGCCGAGGGCGAGCACCCCCGGGCTGGCAGCCAGCGCCGCGGCCACCGCGGCCCGTTCGAGGGTACGGAAGTGCTCCTCACCCTCGTCGATGAAGATCTCCGGGATGGGCTTGCCGGCCATCCGCTCGATGTCGGTGTCGGTGTCGCGGAACTCCACCCCGAGGGCCGTGGCGAGCGCCTCCCCGACCGTGGTCTTGCCGCAGCCGGGCGCACCGACCAGGACGACGACCGGCGCCATCAGCGGATGACCAGCGCGTCGAGGTAGCCGGTCACGTTGCGGCGGATCTCGGCGACCGAGTCCCCGCCGAACTTCTCGGTGGCCGCCTCGGCCAGCACCAGCGCGACCATCGCCTCGGCGACCACCGCGGCGGCGGGAACCGCGCAGACGTCCGAGCGCTGGTTGATCGCCGTGGCCGGCTCGCCGGTGGTGACGTCCACGGTGGCCAGGGCCCGGTTCAGCGACGAGATGGGCTTCATCGCGGCACGGACGCGCAGCGGCTCACCGGTGGTGATGCCGCCCTCGAGCCCCCCGGCCCGGTCGGTGACCCGGCGGACGCCGGTCGCCGACGGGATGATCTCGTCGTGCGCCTCGGAGCCGCGGGACCGGGCCTGCTGCCAGCCGTCACCGATCTCCACACCCTTGATCGCCTGGATCGACATCAGCGCGGTGGCCAGTCGGGCGTCGAGCTTGCGGTCCCACTGCACGTGGCTGCCCAGCCCCGGCGGCACCCCGTACGCCAGCACCTCGACCACGCCGCCGAGGGTGTCGGCGGCCTTCTTCGCGGCGTCCACCTCGGCGACCATCAGGGCGCTGGCCTCCGGGTCGAGGCAGCGCAGCGGGTCGGCGTCGATCCGGGCGGCGTCCTGCGGGCTCGGGCGCAGCCCGGACTTCGCGGCAACCGGGCCTAGCTCGACGACGTGCGAGACGATCTCGATGCCGAGCGCCTGCCGGATCAGCGCCTTGGCGACCGCGCCCACGGCCACCCGGGCCGCGGTCTCCCGGGCGCTGGCCCGCTCCAGGATGGGCCGGGCGTCGGTGTGGCCGTACTTCTGCATGCCGGCCAGGTCGGCGTGGCCCGGCCGGGGGCGGGTCAGCGGCGCGTTGCGGGCCTGCCGGGCCAGCTCGTCGGGGTCCACCGGGTCGGCGGCCATCACCGTGCGCCACTTCGGCCACTCGGAGTTGCCCACCCGGATCGCCACCGGGCTGCCCAGGGTGACGCCGTGCCGCAGGCCGCCGAGCACGTCGACCTCGTCCCGCTCGAACGACATCCGGGCGCCACGGCCGTAGCCCAGCCGCCGGCGGGCCAGCTCGTCGGCGATCTCGGTGGTGCTCACCTCGATGCCGGCCGGCACCCCCTCCAGCAGCGCGACGAGGGCGGGACCGTGCGATTCACCTGCAGTCAACCAGCGCAACACAGCGGTCAGTCTGTCACGGCCGGTGGCCGCCCCGACGTGCCGCCCGGCGCGTCCCGCCCTGCGGACGCGGACGTTGACGCGAACCTCGACGTGTGGGAGTGGTCGCTGGAAACTGCTGATGAGCACTGATGGAACGAGTTCATTGGGCTGGGTAGCTGGAAGCGCTACTGCTCGGGCCGCTTCTCACCCCCACCGGCCAGATGTTCGCATCGCGTTGGTCCGAGCGAGCAGGCACCGGGACGGAGGTGGGCGCTTGGTCAAGGTCGAGCCGGGACAACGACGGCGGCCCCGGTGATCGTCGGTCGGCGGTTCCATTTGGCTCCAACGGGTGTGCGAGGGCTCGGACGGAGCTGTCCGCCGCGGGTTGCGGGGTGAGGTCGATCGGGACCCACCTCCCGTCCTGCCGCATCCGGACCGGACCGGCGTGAACCTTCGCCTCGATCTGCCCGTTGGGGTGGGCGACGTACTCAGCCAACTCCGTGTCATGCCGGTGATCCGGACCAGCTGGCCGGTCATCCGGGCGGTGACGAGAGCAGCGATCTCGTCCGGATGCTCAAGTACCTCGGCCGGCTTGGGACGAGGTGCCGCTTCGGCTCGCTAAGCGGGCACCTCGGAGATGCTCGTCACGAGGCTTGCCACCAGGGCGACAGTCGCTGCCCGACCCCACCGAGACCTGACGAATCTTCCCCAGCTGGCGACGATCGCCGATCGGGGGCCGCTGGGCCCAGGCGCCCGCCCCCGCGGCGCTGCCCTGCGCTGGGTGCGCCCGCACCCGCGAGGCGAACTGCTGCCAGGCGTACACCCGCAGGGTGGCCCGGACGTTCACTGCGTCGGCGGGCAGGCCGCGCACCGCGAACTCCAGCAGCGCGTCGCGCTGGCCGTTGCGGTTGCCGTCGCAGAGTCGCGGGCAGCTGGCCAGCGTCGTCTTGACGCCGTTGTCGCCGTCCTGCGCGACCTGCGTGGCGGTGGTGTCCGCCGCCGCGGTCAGCACGATCGGTGACACCTCCGCCGCCGTCAGCGGCATCATCGTGGCCACCACGCCGGCACTCAGGACACTGAGGACGACGGCCTTGCGTCGCTTTCCTGCACCCGGTGCGGCGTGGTCGACTCCGTGCCTGCTCAAGGAACACTCCCTGTCTAGGCGGCGATTACCGGCAGCAGCGTATCGACCGGCGACACTCGTGGCGCGCAGGAAACCGAACCTACGACACGACTTAACCAAAGCATAAGAGAGGTCGCGTACAGGCAAGCAGGGCCGGCAAACGACCTGGCGGCGCGTCGGTTACGCCCACCTGGTCGGCGGACCCGGACGGCGGCGTCGCCCAACTCAGCGCCGTGCCGCGGCGAGCGCCGCACGCATCGCCTCGACCGGCGCGGGCACCCCGGTGAACTGCTCGAACTGGCCCACCGCCTGGGCGAGCAGCAGGTCGAGTCCGGACACCACCGGGCAGCCGGCGGCGAGCGCGGACGCGGCCAGCGGTGTCGGCCACGGATCGTAGAGCGCCTCGAAGAGCACGGTGGACGGTCGCCAGTGAACCGTCCCAGCAAGCGGGTCGGCAACCCCCTTCGGCACGGTCGAGACCACGACGTCGGCACCGGCCCGCGCGGCCGCGTGCTCCCAGGCCACTCCCGTCAGCTCCACCCCGACCGCCGCCGCCACCGGTCGCAGCTCGTCGACCGCCACCGCCCGCCGGGCCACCACGGTCGTGGAGGTCGCACCGAGTCGGGCGGCGGCGGCCAGGGCCGCGCGGGCGGTGCCGCCGGCGCCGAGCACGGTGACGCTGGCGCCGGGCGTCACCCCGGCCACGGTGAGCACCTGGACCATGCCCGCGACGTCGGTGTTGTCCGCGTACCAGGAGCCGTCGGGCCGGCGTACCAGCGTGTTGGCCGCGCCGACGGCGACCGCGACCGGCGACGCCTCCGCGGCCACCGCGAGCGCCGCCTCCTTGCCCGGCATGGTCACCGACAGCCCGGCCCACTCCGGACCGAGACCGGCGACGAGGTCCGACAGCTCCGCCGCCGCGCACTCGATCCGGGTGTACGACCACCCGACCAGCCCGGCCGCCGTGTAGCCAGCGGTGTGGATCACCGGGGAGAGGGAGTGCGCGATCGGCTTGCCCACCACCGCCGCCCGTCGTCGCAGCGTCATCAGATGATGCCGGCCTCCCGAGCCTTGGCCTTATTGCGCTCGTGCTGCTCGGACGTCTCGGCGAACTCGGAGTGGCCCTGCTTGTCGATCGCCACGAAGAAGACCCACTTGCCCGGTGGCGGATCCATCGCACCTGCCAAGGCTTCCTTGCCTGGGTTGTTGATCGGGGTGGGGATCAGGCCCCGCAGCTTGCGGTTGTAGGGGTTCTTCGGGTCGGTCAGCTCGGCTTCCGTCATGTCCGCGGACCTCTTGGTCGGTTTGCCGATCGACTCCAGGTAGTAGTTGACCGTGACGTCCATCTCCAGGCAGTTGCAGGGGAACTCCCCGTACACCCGGTTGTAGGCCACCCGGGCGACCTTGCCCAGGTCGTCTTTGTTGCCCGCCTCGGCCTGGGCCAGCGAGGACACGATCAACGCCTCGTACGGGCTGACCTTGCGTTCCTTCTGCACCCGATCGGCGAACTTCATCTCGCCGGTCACCGACAGGAAGTTGTCCACCATGAGCTTGAGGATGCTCTCCGCGGTGGCCTTGGGCGGGATCTCGTACGTGTCCGGGTAGAGGAAGCCCTCGACGGACTTGACGACCTTCTTGCCGTCGTCGCGCTTGAACCACCATTCCGGGACGCCGAGCCCCTCCGGGTCCTTCGCGGCGGCCTGGAAGTCCTTGACCGGGATCTTGGTCTTCTCGGAGAGCAGCTTGTAGATGTTCAAGCTGGTGCGGCCCTCGGGGATGGTCAGGCCGTTGACGATCTTGTTCTTCAGGTCGAGCATCGCGGTGACGGCGCTCGCGCCGCTCATCTGCTTGCGCAGCTTGTACGTGCCCGGCTGGATGTTCTTGCTGCGCGAGTTCGCCTCGGCGGCCTCGACGAACGCCTTCTGGCTCTTCACCACGTCGGCGGCGACCAGCGCGTCGGCCATGTCGGCGAGCAGTGCGCCCTGCTTGATCTCGACGGTGACCTCACCGGCGCCGGCGCCGTCGTAGTCCGGGGTGACGAAGTAGTTCTGGATCCGGTCGAAGCCGTAGAAGGCTCCGCCGCCGATGCCGCCCAGCAGGAACAGGGCCAGCAGCAGGGCCAGGAATGTCTTGCCCCGACCCCCGGACCCGCCCTTGCGCTTGCGGACGAAGCCGTGCCGGTGCCGACCCTTCTGCCCCCGCTCCGGCTCGTCGAACCCAAGATCCAGATCGTCGATCATTACGTCCGCCTCCGCTGCGCGTCCAGCCAGCTCTGCAGAATCTCCACTGCGGCCGCCTGATCGACAACCGCACGTTGACGCTTGCCCCGAACGCCACGCTCGGCAAGCCTACGAGAAGCGACCACGGTCGACATCCTCTCGTCAGTGAGCGTTACCGGGACGGGCGCTATCACATCGACCAGTCGGTCAGCGTACGCCTTCACGTGGACAGCGGCCGGGCCGTGCTTCCCGGCGAGATTGACCGGAAGGCCGACGACAACCTGGACGGCCTCGTGCTCGGCCACCAGCGCCGCCAGCTCGGCGAGGTCGCTCGGCACCGCGTCCGGCGCCGCGGTCAGGTCGCGGGCCAGGGTGACCAGCGGTACCGCCAGCACGCCGTCCGGGTCCGAGCGGGACACCCCCACCCGGACCTGACCGACATCCACCCCGATCCGCACCCCACGCGTCAGCTCAGTCACCGACCGTCACCCCTGGGCCCGAACGAACCAGGGCGGACCGATCGGCCCGCCCTGGTCGAACAATGGTCGTCCATCACGCCTCGGTGACCGCCTTCTCGACGGTGAGCAACAGGTTCGGCGCCTCGGCCGCCGGCAGGCCGCCGCCCTGGGCCAGATCGGGGCTGCCCCCGCCGCGCCCGGAGAACGCCGCCTTCACCAGATCCGAGGCGGCCAGGCCCCGACTGCGAGCGGCCTGGTTGACCGCCACCACCAGGGACGCCTTGCCGTTCGCGCGAGCCGCCACCGCGACCACCGCCGGCCGCGACGGGTCGATCTTGCCGCGGATCTCCTGGGCCAGCGTCCGCACATCGTTGCCGGCCGCGCCCTCCGGCGCCTCGGTGCCCACGTACGCCACCCCGCGCACGTCCCTGGCCTGCGCGGCGAGCGCCGCCGCCCCGCCCAGCACCAGCTGGGCGCGCAGCTTCTCCAGCTCCTTCTCCGCGTCCCGGAGCTGGGTGACGGTCTGCTCCACCCGGTCGGCGACCTGGTCGTTCGGCACCCGGTACAGCTCGGCCAGGCGGGAGACCAGCAGATGCTCGCGGGCCAGGAAGCCGAAGGCGTCCATGCCGACCAGCGCCTCGACCCGACGGACGCCGGAGCCGATCGACGACTCGGAGAGGATCTTCACCAGGCCGAGCTGCGCCGAGCGGGCCACGTGCGTGCCGCCACACAGCTCCCGGGCGTAGTCGCCCACCTCGACGACCCGCACCTCCTCGCCGTACTTCTCACCGAAGAGCGCCATCGCCCCGATCCGCCGCGCCTCGTCCAGCGACGTGATGAAGGCGTGCACCTCCAGGTCGGCCAGGAGCACCTCGTTGACCTGCTGCTCCACGTCGTGCAGCACGCTCGGCGACACACCGGTCGGGGTGTTGAAGTCGAACCGCAGGCGGCCCGGCGCGTTCAGCGAACCCGCCTGGGTAGCCGAGTCGCCGAGGAAGTTGCGCATGGTCTGGTGCACCAGGTGGGTCGCGGTGTGCGACCGGGAGATCGCCCGCCGCCGGGTGGCGTCGATCTCCGCGAAGCCGGTCTCGCCTGCACGCACCTCACCCCGGATCACCCGGGCCCGGTGCACGATCAGGCCGGGCACCGGCTGCTGCACGTCGAACACCTCGATCTGACCACCGCCCACGGTGATCATGCCCTGGTCGGGCTGCTGACCACCGCCCTCGGCGTAGAACGGGGTCGTGTCGAGCACC
Source organism: Micromonospora sp. NPDC005163 (assembly GCF_053599835.1). NCBI lineage: Bacteria > Bacillati > Actinomycetota > Actinomycetes > Micromonosporales > Micromonosporaceae > Micromonospora > Micromonospora sp. NPDC005163. The sequence goes on along the minus strand of NZ_JBSFYP010000110.1, from coordinate 3,235 downwards.
AGCTCGATGGTGTCGCCCTCGGTCGCCGCCTGGCGCGGGCCGTCCTCGCCGAGCAGCGCCCGCACCCGCGACTCGCGCGCCACCTCGCTGTACCCGGTGAACGTCACCGGGCCGTCCGCGTCGAGCACCGACCGGTACGCCGACACGTCGGTGTGCCCGGTCTTGCGGGCCTGCGCGTCCGCCTTCGCCCGGGTCCGCTGGTCGGCCATCAGCCGGCGGAAGCCCTCGCCGTCGACGCGAAGGCCCTGCTCCGCGGCGATCTCCAGGGTCAGGTCGATCGGGAAGCCGTACGTGTCGTGCAGCTGGAACGCCTTCGCCCCGGACAGCGCCGCGCCGCCCGCGGTGCGGGTCTCGGCGATCGCCGTGTCCAGGATCGTGGTGCCGGCGCGCAGCGTCGACAGGAAGGCTTCCTCCTCGGCGTACGCGTACTGTGAGATGCGGTCGAAGTCGGTCGCCAGCTCCGGGTACGACGGCGCCATGCAGTCCCGGGCCACCGGCAGCAGCTCAGGCAGCGCCCGCTCCTGCCAACCGAGCAACCGGATCGACCGGATCGCCCGGCGCACGATCCGACGCAGCACGTAACCGCGCCCCTCGTTGCTCGGGGTCACGCCGTCGCCGATCAACATCAGCGCGGTCCGCACGTGATCCGCGATCACCCGCAGCCGGACGTCGTCCGGGTGCGACTCGCTGGCCACGTGGCCGGAGTGCGCGCCGTAGCGCTTGCCGGTCAGCTCAGCCGCCCGGGCCAGGATCGGCCGGACCTCGTCGATCTCGTAGAGGTTGTCGACGCCCTGCAGGATCGAGGCCATCCGCTCCAGGCCCATGCCGGTGTCGATGTTCTTCGCCGGCAGGTCACCCAGGATCGGGTAGTCGTCCTTGGTGGTGCCCGGACCCCGCTCGAACTGCATGAAGACGAGGTTCCAGAACTCCATGTAGCGGTCCTCGTCGACCGCCGGGCCGCCCTCGCGGCCGTACTCCGGGCCCCGGTCGTAGAACAGCTCCGAGGACGGGCCGCACGGCCCGGGAATGCCCATCGACCAGAAGTTGTCCGCCTTGCCCCGGCGGACGATCCGCGCGGCCGGCACGCCGATCGAGCGCCAGATCTCGAACGCCTCGTCGTCGTCGAGATAGATGGACGGCCAGACCCGCTCCGGGTCGAGGCCGTACCCGCCCTGGTCCTGCGGCTTGGTGATCAGCTCCCAGGCGAGCGGGATCGCCCCCTCCTTGAAGTAGTCACCGAAGGAGAAGTTGCCGTTCATCTGGAAGAACGTGCCGTGACGGCTGGTCTTGCCGACCTCGTCGATGTCCGGGGTGCGGATGCACTTCTGCACGCTGACCGCCCGCTGGTACGGCGGGGTCTGCTGGCCCAGGAAATAGGGGACGAACTGCACCATACCGGCGTTGACGAACAGCAGGTTCGGATCGCTGATGGCGGGCAGCGGAGCGGACGGCACCACGGCGTGGCCGTTCGCCTCGAAGTGGGCGAGGTACCGCCGCTTGATCTCCGCCGTCTTCATCGCTGGTGTTCCTCCGGAAAGATTTCTCGATCACCGATCCGCGGGTCCTCCCGCAACTCGGCGAACTGGTCGTCGAACGCCTCACCCTGGGCGAACGCCTGGTGGATCTCCTGCTCGCGCTCGGCCATCCCAACCCGAACGTCCTCCACGAAGCTACGCAGCGATTCGACCAGCCCGCCAGCGGATTCCGACAACGTGCTGGCGATGCCGGCCGGGGTGTACGCCTGCGCGGTCCGGGTCGCCTTGCGGACCACCACCACGCCGACGGCCAGACCGATGCCGAGCCAGAACAACCGCCTCATGTCTCGCTACCTCCTGGTGGACCGGCCGGTCAGTGGTTGCCGCGCCGGGCGGCCCGCCGCTGCTGCTTGATGGTGTCGCGCACCTCGCGCTCGGTCTCGGCGTGCCGGCGGCTGGCGGCGGCACGGCGCACGCCGTAGCCGAACGCGGCCACCTTGACCAGCGGGTTCGCGGCCGCGGCGGAGACCACGGTGGCCAGGTTGGCGACGTTCGCGGTGACGTTCTGCGCGTGGCTGGTCATCGTGTCGACCTTCGCCAGCTGGAGGTTCACGCCGTCGAGCGAGGTCTGCACCTGCTCCAGGGCGGTGTTGACGTTCTTCACCGTGGTGTTCACGTCACCGAGCAGCGGCGCGGTCCGATCGTTGAGGTCGTTGATCATCCGGGTGGTGGCGTCCACCGTGTGCCGCAGCCGCAGGATGGGCAGCGTCAGGATGAGCACCAGCACCGCGAACGCGCACGCCGCGACCAGCGCCGCAACCTCACCAATGTCGCCCACGCCTGTCCTCCTCAAGCAGAGTTCCTCAGGACCCGACGCCCCCGGAACACACAACCGTGGTACCCGTATCGGGCCCGCCGAGCCGTCACCGGTCAGCGGCAGCGGGGCTCGGGCCCGCCAGCCCCAGACCCTACCGTCCGTGATGGAGACCCGCTCACGACGGTGAGGGCGTCAACTCACCCAGCGGGTCCGCGCTGACGGTCGGGAACGGATCCTCTCCGGTCAGTGACGGATCGGTGCTCGGCTGTGGCCTGGTCCGCTCGTCGTCGATCGCGTTGCGTACCTTCACCGACACCAACGAGCCGGCGCACTCCGCCGCAGCGGCCGACGGCTCGGGAGACGGCACGACCGCCGGTTTGTTGTCGACCGGCGGCGGCACGCAGGTCGGCTCGCGTACCCACAGGTCGAGGGTCAGCTCGTCACGACGCCAGCAGGTGTAGCTGCCCTTCGTCTCCGGCTCCGGGCAGCGGGCCACCTTCCACGGTTGCCAGCCGTCCTGGCGCAGCGCGCTCTCGTAGACCCGCGCCGTCTCCTCCGGCGACTTCTCCGAGGTGACGGTGCGCTCGCGCAGCCGGCAGTCGAGCAGGCACCAGCGGCTGCCACTGACGTCGTCGACCGTCTTCGCGGCGGCCCAGCCCGGCACGTTCAGCTGGTCCAGGTTGTCGAAGACCGGGTCACGGCTCAGCGTACGGATGCCGAAGAAGAGCGGCACCGCACCGAGCAGCACGATGCTGACCAGCGCCAGCACCGCCGCCCGCAGGCGGCGACGCTCGCGCGACTGCCGGCGCGCCTCGGACCGGCCACCCGGGGCAGCGTCGTCGTCGGACACGTCCCGGCCGGGCGCGCGCAGCGCGGGCCCGGCGGTCGGCTCGGGCGCCGGCCGGTCCACCGCGCCAGCCCGCCGCCGAACCGGCGAGCCGAC
>NZ_JBSFYP010000109.1:0-14053 GCF_053599835.1 Micromonospora sp. NPDC005163 | reverse complement strand
CCAGCGATCACAGAGCGTAGACAACTCGATGATCACTGACTCCGTGCCCGTTTCGCTACTCTGCATCCCCGCCGTCACCTACTGGCGGACGCTCTAAGGGACGCCACGTAACCCCGGGCGTCTGTCTGGTCGGGATGGTCGAGCAGGATGCCTGGGTGCAGGTGATCACCGCGGCCAGGTCTGCGTGGATCTTCCCGTTCACGGGGCTGCAGCCCGCCCAGTTCCGGAAGCTGGTCCAGGTTGGTCGCCGAGCGTGGCGGCGACGGCATCGCCGACGGCCGGCCGGGCCGGCAGTTGGCCCTTGACCTCGCCGGCAGGGTGTTGCTGGTGGCCACCTACTGGCGCACGAACCTGACGATGCGCCAGATCGGCCCGCTGTTCGGGGTGTCGCACTCCGCGGCCCACCGGGTCATCGACACCCTCGCACCGCTGCTGGCCCTGGCGCCGGTGCGGAAGCGACCGGTCGAGCAAATCGCGATCGTCGGCGGCAGGCTGATCCCCACCCGCGACCGCCGCCTGGCCGCCCGCAGGAAGAACTACCGGTACTCGACGAACCTGCAGGTCGCCATCGACGCCAGTACCCGCCTGGTCATCGCCGTCGGTGACCCGCAGCCTGGCAACCGCAACGACACAATCGTCTATCGCGCCTCGGGCACCGACCAGAAGCTAAACGGGCGGCCGGTGATGGCCGACGGCGGCTACCGGGGCAGCTGGTGGTCACCGACGATCTGCTGGCGCCGCTATTCGCGCACATAGACCCCGACCATGCTAGGCACGTGGCGACGTGGCTGGCCGAGGTGTTCGGCGGCCCGGCGACGTACAGCGCCGAGCGCGGCGGCTATCCGACCATGCTGAACCACCACCTCGGCAAGGCCATCACTGAGCCGCAACGCCGACGCTGGGTCAACCTCATGATGGACGCCGCCGACGAGGTGGGCCTGCCCGCCGACCCCGAATTCCGGGCGGCGTTCGCCGGCTACGTCGAATGGGGCACCCGGCTCGCACTGAGCAACTCGCAGCCCGGCGCGAACCCGGCTCGGGAGGCGCCCGTGCCGCGGTGGGGCTGGGGTGTGGCACCGCCATACCAGGGCTGACCCGCCCTGCCAGCAGTGCCAACCGGTCAGGACCGTCCGGCCGGGTCGCGGTCAACGGGACGGAGGAGGACCGCTGCCAGGTGGCGATCCAGCACGCCGAGATCCTCGTGCACGCCGCCCCCGAAGTGCACTCCGCACGCACCATGCACGAACTCGCGTCCGGACGGGCGGGGGCCGGGGCGGGGCACCCTCGCTCGGACGGGCCGGTGGCGGCGGAACCGCCCGACCCCCGGCCCTGGCGACCCTGCGCCGGGCCGATCTCGTCCCGGCTCGCCGCCAGCTGCGCCGCCGGTGCGCGCTGCTGCTCGCCGGTCGGATCGCCGAGGCGGAGGCGTTGATCCTGGAGACGTTGCCGCTGGCCCGCCGCCACCTCAGATCGAGCCAGATGCAGAGCAGTGGGCTCTCCCCGTTCCTCGCACTGGTGCGCTGCTACCGTCCCGACCCCGGGTCGGCGCACGAGCTCGCCCTGGCCGGGTACGAGACCAGCCCGCATCCGCCCGATCCGGTCAGCCAGGCGCTGCACGCTCTCGTGCTGGCCCAGGTCTCGCTGGTCAGGGGCCGGCCCCGCACGGCTCTACGCTGGGCCCAGGAGTCCCGCCTGGTGGCCGGGGACATCGGCCTGCGCCCGGTATGCCGCTGGGCCTCGGCGGTCCGCGTGCAGTCCTGCGTCCAGCTCGGGTTCGAGGTGGACGACACCATCATCGACCTGGACCGGTACGCACGTGGTCCGGCTTCGGTCCGGCTGTTCGACATGGAGGTTGCCCGCGCCAGCTCGAAGCGGAACCCAATCATCGAAGCAGCATCCGTACACCTCGCTTTGGTACAGCCACCGTAGCCACAGTCGCTTTGACCCAGCAGACACCCAACGGGCACGGGCCGGTCGTCGCCGAAGCGTTGGCTGACCCGTGCCCGCAAGCTCAGCAGCTAGTTGGCTGCAGGACCACGTCTGTGCTGACCGTGCTACCGGCCTGCACCTTGACCCTTCTTGTCAAAGTGCTGAATTCGTCCTTGGAGTAGACCAGCGTGATCGGGCTGTCCCGCTTGTCGACCCAGACCGACCAGTTGCCGGCCTCGTCGGTCCACAGGGTGGTGGTGAAGCGTTTCGTCCGAACCGTGACGGTGGCGCGCGACAGCGGCGCGACGGAACCGGTGCACCCGGCACCGCTGACCGTGCCGCTCAGCCGGCCCCACCTCTTGAGCGGATCGACATGCATCGTGACCTGGACCGGTGCGGGCTGCACGGGGCCGTCGACCCGGACCGCCAGCGCGGCGCCGTAGTCGCCCGGCTGGTCCACGGTTGACGCGTTGCCGGCGTCCAGCTTGAGCGTCACGGTCTTGCTCTCCCCAGGCCGAAGGGTGAAGGCGCTGTCGCTCTCGGAGAGCCATGGCACGTCGCCGGACGGCCCGCAGATGTCGTATCCCGGCAGCTCCTGGGTGCTCGACGTGGCCTCGAAGTGTTGCCGCGCCCCACCGACCCGGTAGACGCCACAGGCAGCAGCGCCACGGTAGAACGGCGCGGGTGCGTTCGGCAGGGCGTGCCATTTGCTGGCCACCGGATCGTACGCGTGCCCCTCGTTGGTGACGGACGACGTCGGGCCCGTGCCACCGGCGACGCCACCACTGAGCAACAGCTGCCCGTTGGCGACCGTCGACGCCGCGCCCCACCAGCCGGTCGGCAGGTCCGCCACGCGGGTCCACGCGTCCGTGCGCGGCTCATACGAGTAGGCGGCGGCCGACCCGTTGCCGGTCCCGAAGTCGACACCTCCGGCGCAGATGACCCGTCCGGTCAGTCCGCCGCAGGACATGAACGCCTCGCTCGCCGGGTAGTTCGCCCTGCTGCTCCACCGGTCGTGTACTGGGTCGTACACGAAGACGCTGTTGGTGGCGGTCAGGCAATCGCCGACATCGCAGCCGGAGACCAGGTACAGCAGGCCGTCGAGCACGGCACTGCCGGCGGCGCCGCGCGGTGCGGGCAGCGGCGCGCCGCGCGTCCACGCTCCGGTCGCCGGATCGTAGATCTGCACGTCGGTGACCGCGTCCAGCGGTCCCCAGCCGCCGGCGACGACGAGTCGGCCGGCGACGAACGCCGCCACCGGCTTCTGCACGGGCACCGGCAGGTCCGGCAATGCCGACCACAGCAGCCGGACCGGATCGTAGACGTACCCCTTCGCCGTGGGTCCGTACCCGTCAGGCGTGCCACCGACGACGTAGACCTTGCCGTCGTCGCCGCGGGCCATCGCGTTGTCCATGATCGGGCCGCCCGGATAGTCGGCCAGCGGCGCCCACGCCGGACCGCCGGACGCTGCCGAGGCGGTCATGGCCGGCGGGGAGGTGACGGTCGGCGCTGCGCCGACCAGCCGCCCGTCGGCGGCGCGCCGGCCGCCGGAGGCGACGCCGGGGACCCGTCGCACCGGAACCGCCGCTGCGGCGGCGGGCGGTGCGCCGATCGGGGTGAAGCCGCCGGGCTGCTCCACGAGGGAGACATGCGCTTCCGCCGACCCGGAGTTGGTGACGGTGAACTTCGCCTGCCCACTCTCGCCGAGCCGCACGTTCCGCGTCACCGTCGCTGGGCTGACGGTGAGCGCCGCGGCGGCCAGCGAGAAGTCGGCCCTGGTGGCCGCGTTGGTTGCGACGTGCACCGACCGGGTGAGGCTGACCCGGTTGCGCGCCGACGCGGTGAACTGCTGGTCACCGTCGCCCGGCGCGAACAGGGCGAAGTAGCCGTCGCCGACGTTGTCGTCGTCGGGCGTGGCCACCGACCTGGCCTGCGCGTCCGGGTGGGCGACCGCCGCCACCGTGGCCCCGTTGACGCCGTCGCCGGTGGTCGCGTCGAGGACCCGTCCGGCGACGATCCCGCCGGCCAGCGGGTCGCAGGTACGCCTGCCGACGTAGACGTCGTCGAGTTCCCAGTAGCGGGCGAACTGCCCGGCGTAGTGGAACCGCACCAGCACCCCGCGGCGGTTGGCCGCCTGCGGGATCGGCAGAGACAGCGGCCCGTTGATGATGGCCAGCCCGTCCTGCTTCCAGATCGTCGACCAGGTGGCGCCGCCGTCGATGGACACGCCCACGTCGGCCGACTGCGTCGGCAGGTACCCGACGAAGCGGGTGCGCAGCCCGACGACGGGATGGTCGACGTCGGTCAGGTCGACCGGCGGTGTGGTGAGCGTAGTGTCCTTGCGGTTCTGGAACTGGGTGTCGATGAGGGCGAAGTTTCCGCTGCCCGTCGTCTCGTTGGTACGCGGGATCACCGTGCCCCGATTGAACTCCCACCCGCCGTTCTCGGTCGCGTTGTCGGCACGCCAGCCCTCCGGCACGTCGGTGGATTCGAACGGTTGGGCGGGCATGCCGGCGTAGTTGTGGTGATAGCCGGCGGCCTTGCAGATCTCATCGTCCACGGGCACCGCGATGTCCCGACCGACGTTGGTGGCGTCGATGGTGACCTGCGCGTCGGCGGTCCGGTATCCGGCCGGCTCGGCCCTTACTCGCAGGGTCAGGGCGGACTGTACGGGCACCCGCATGCGGTAGCGGCCGGTGAAGGGATCGGTGCGCACGGCCGGCAGTGGCGTGCCGGGTGCGGACACCGTGGCGTACAGCGGCCAGCCGTGCCCGGAACCGTCTTTCACCGTGCCGGAGAGCGTGACCAGCGGCTGGGCGTGCAGCGCGAGGTCCACCGTGGACGTTTGCCCGTCGGTGACCTCGACGCTACGGGTCACGTCGACGTAGCCGAACGCGGCGACCGCCACGGTGAACGTGCCGACGGGTTCGGTGACGTAGTACCGCCCGGCGGCATCAGTGGTGGCGGTGACGCTGTGACCGCCGCCGCTCACCGTGACGGTGGCGTTCGCGACCGGCGCGTGGCTGCTCGCGTCGGTCACGGTGCCCGCGACACGGCCGTGGGGGCCGGGTGCCCGGAACGCGGAAACACCGTTCGGGGTCCCGAGGCCCGTCGGGCCGTCGAACCCCTCACCGGCGGTGCACAGGTACGCCGCCGCCGGGTCGCAGGTGCCGTTCCTGCCCGTGGTGATGTCGTTGAGGCTGCCGGCCGGCGCGGCGTAGGGGTACCAGTTCGGCATGTCGCCGGCCGGCGTCCGACCGGCGAGTGCGTACACGCCGGCGATGATTGGGGCGGCGAGGCTCGTGCCCCCGTACTGCGCCCAGCCGTAGCCGCCGAAGGTCTGGTAGACGGCCAGGCCGTTGAGCAGGTCGGCGAGGGCGGACACGTCGGCGACGGTGCGGCCGTCGCATCCGGGATCGGCCTGGAAGTAGGGCTTCGATTCCACCACGGAACATCCGCTGCCCGGCGCCCCGGAGTAGTTGTTCCACACCTGCTCGGTCCAGCCGCGGCTGGTGGTGTCGTCACGGGTGAGCGAGGTGCCGCCGACGGCCGTCACGTGCGGCGACGAGGCGGGAAAGGACATGCCGTACCCGCTGTCGCCGGAGGACGCCACGATCGCTACCCCCGGGTGCCGGTAGTGCTTCCCGTAGGTGGCGCTCAGGTCGGCGTCCTCGGGACCGCCGTAGGAGTTCGACACCACGTGCGCGCCACTGGCGACGGCCTGGTCGACGGCCTGGCCCAGGTCTTCGGCCGAGTTGGTGTCGGCCTCGACCAACAGGAGGTGGCAGCGCGGGCACACCGCCGACACGGTGTCGAGGTCGAGCGAAATCTCCCCGGCCCACGATTCGTCCGGTATGGGAAGGTTTTGGCCGCCGCGCTGGTCGATCTTCTTGAAGCAGCCGTTGTCGGTGGTGCACGGGGGCAGGCCCCAGTGTTCCCGATAGACCCCGAGGTCGGCCTCGGCCGTCGGGTTGTCGAAGGCGGCCACGACCGCGACGGTGACGCCGTCACCCGCCGCGGCAGGGAGGTTGTACGCCGAGGCGAGGTCGGCCGGACCGTACCCGTAGACCGTCTCGGCGGCGCCGGCCTGCCTGGACGTCGATGGCGACGGCTGCGTCGACGCCGTGGGCGGGGTGCGGCGGATCGAATGGCACTGTGCGTACCCCGCCCGCACCGGCCCGCTGCACACTCGCTCGACCCGCCAATCGCTGGACGGGCCAGGGCCGGTCGCGGTGGTGGCGAGACCTATGGATGCCGTGGTCAGGGGAGCCGCGTGGGCCACGCCCATGGCACCGGGAAAACCTTGGGCGACCAGTGTGCTGACAGCTATGGCGGTTACCGCGAGCGCGCGTAACAGACGACGCGACATGATTGCTCCTCCTCAATCGTGCCGGCACCGAGCGTCACGGTCGTCACGCGTCGTCACGAGGGGATCCCACATGCTTTCCATGCACCTAGATCACCGGCGGCGAGACAATAACAGCGTGATGACGCCCGACGGTGCCCGATTCGGCCAGATGCCCGTTCCGGACGCACGGGCCTATGCTCGGGCCGTGACGGACAACGGTGAGCGGGGAGCGTGGGACCTGGTCGGGCTGTCCGACCTGGACCAACAGGTGTACCGACGGCTCCTGCTCGATCCCAGGGCCGACGCCGAGTCCCACGCCGACGCGCTGAAGTGTTCGGCCGCGCATGTACGCGGCGCGCTGGACCGTCTGGCCTCGTTGGGCCTGATACGCCACGACGCCGGGACCGACGGCCGCTACCAGGCGGTGGACCCCCTCGCCGGCCTGGCCGCGCTGGTGCGGGAACGCCGACATGCCCTGGACCGGCTCGAGGCCGCGTCGTACGAGCTGTCCCGGGTCTTCGCCGCCGGCCTGATGCGCACCGAACCGCGACGACTCTTCGAGGTGGTCGAGGGGCGTACGGCGACCGCGAGCCGCATTCACGACCTGCTCGGCTCGGCGAGGATGGAGGTGGTCGGGATCGACACCCCGCCGTACGTCGCGCCGAACAGCACGCCCATCAGTGACGCCGAACTCGGTCTACTCCGCCGAGGAGTCCGGTTCCGCTCGCTGTATGCCAGCCAGGTCCTCGATGAGCCGGCGCTGGTCGCCCGTATCCAGTGGATGGTCGACAACGGCGAGGAGGCTCGGACACTGCCGCAGGTGCCCATGAAGCTGCTGGTGGTCGACCGGGAGACCGCCGTGGTGCTCCTCGCCGGCGAAGAGACCGCGCCGGAGACCCTCTCGGTCGTGGCGGCGCGTTCGGCGCTGACCGACGGTCTCCAGGCCATCTTCGAGCAACTGTGGACGCACGCCAGCCCCATCCGCTTCGGGTCGGGCCGCCAGGGCGCCACGGCGACGCACGACGCCGACACGAGCGAACTCATCGACCTGCTCAACGCGGGGGTGAAGGACGAGTCGATCGCCCGCCACCTCGGGGTGAGCCCCCGGACGGTCCGCCGCCGGATCGCCGAGCTGCTCGACGAACTCGACGCCACCGGCCGGTTCCAGGCCGGTGTCCGCGCGGTCCAGCGCGGCCTGCTCTGACACGGATCCGAGGGTAGGAATGCAAAAGGTCAGGACACCGGAGGGAGAATCGGGCACAGCGCTTCCAGCGCCGGTCCGTAACCCTGGTCTGGCGGGGTGGCATAGCCGACGACCAGGCCATCGTGGCCGGGCATGCACCATGCAGGCACCAGCACAGCTCGCCGCGTCGTTGCGAGTGACCCCACCGTGGTGGACTTGGCCGCATTCCGCGCACGTCACGGCGGAAGCGGTCGTGTCTGCGGCGGCGGCAGCCGAATGGATGGCTGGAGACCCATGGGATCATGACGTCATGTCGACCTAGCATCATGCCGGTGACACTCGGGCGACCGACCGGGCCCGAGGAGTTCCGCCATCTTGACGATGCCCGTGATGTTGAAGAAATGGCCATCCACCTCGACGTTGCTGATCGGGTTACCGCCGCCGAAGGCGTCCCGGTTGCCGGTGAACGGATCCGCGTTCAACTTCCCACCGGCGGCGCCGCCGTCGCTGGGTAGTCGCCCGGGCAGGCGCGCCCCTAGACTCCCGGTATCTCGGACCTCGACAGATGGGAAGTTTCCGTGCGTCGCTGGACGGCCACCTTGACCCTGATCGTGCTGCTCACAGGGTGCGGTGGAGGCGAACAGGTCGACCCGCAGGCTCCATCGCCGGTTTGGCAGAGCGCCGCGCCGACCACCCCGGCCACGCTGACGCCTACTGAGGCGAAGAACCGCTATCTGGCGATCGTGGCGCCGTACAACACCGCGTTGGAAGAGCTGGAGGACGCGGTCAACGCCGGGAAGCCGTGGCGGACGGTCCGCACGCTGGCCGCCGACGTGGCCCGGACCAACGCAGCACACGCGGTTGAGCTACGCGAGACGGTCTGGCCGGCAGAGGTCCGGGCGCCGATGGGCGCACTCCTCAAAGAGAACGACGTCGCGTTACGGCATTGGCGGCGAGCCGGCGAGGCGGCGGACGCCGACGCGCTGATGCGGGAGATCCGCGCAGCAGCGGCGCACAGCGGAGCCAGGGAGGCCGGCAAAGTCCGCACCGCGCTCGGGCTGCCCGCCTACCGGGAAGGCTGACCGCCTGCTGCCCGCCGATCGTCGGCCAGGTGCAGCCGAAGCACCGGGCGCCGCTGCGTGCAAGGATCGGTTCAACTCGTCGACCAACTGCCGCCTCCTGGGCCAACCCGATCGAGGCCCAGTTCGGGCCACTGCGCACCTTCGTCATCGCCGGCTCCAACCACCCCAACCACCCGGCGCTGACCCGGAAACTGCAGGCCTACCTGCGCCGGCGCAACGCCAACGCCCGCCACCCCGACGTCCTGGCCGCCCAACGCCGAGAACGCGCCCGCATCCGCAGCGAACGCCAACGACGATGGGGCCAACCCACCACCCGCGCAGCCTGACCCCAACACCCTGAACGTTCGTGGTCACGGCACTAGGGAACTCGAGCGGCGGATTCGGTTCCAACTGCCTATGTGTCGTGTGGGTTAGCGAAGGTCTCGATGTAGTCGAGAGCGGGTTCCAGGGCGTCCCTGAGGGGGGAGATGCCCCGGGCGACTTGTGCGAGGAGCATGCCGCCCTGGAACGCGGCGAGGAGCAGGCTCGCGAGCCGCTCGGGGTCGGCCTCGTTGCTCAGACGGCCCTGCCGCTGCAGGCGGAGGAGCGCGTCGCGGAAGATCTCTCGCCACTGGGCGAACGCATCCGCAAGCTCATCGTGAACGTCGAGGTCGGTCTTGATGATCTCGCTCGCGAGCGACCCGAGGCTGCAGCCTTCGTGGTAGGCGCGTTCATACCCGATATAGAACGCTGCCCACTTCCGAAACCCCTCGAGGCTCTCGAAGCCGTCGAACTGTTCGCTGTGATGGAGCCCGAGGACGCGTTCAGCCTGCCATTCGATCACCGCCAGGACGAGGCTCTCCTTGGTCGGGAAGTAGTGGTTGATCTGCGACCCGCTGACGCCGGCGGCGCGCCGGAGCTTGTCGTTGTTCGTGGCGTGGACGCCCTCGGCGTAGATGAGCGCGGCGGCGTGCTCCAGTATCCGGGCACGCGTCGCCTGCCCCTTCTCGGTGAGCTGGCGAGGCTCTGGCGCTGCCGTCGTGGACTTCATGATTCACATCTTAGCAAGAGTGGGCTTGACAGCCCAGTCGTGTGTAGTGTTGTATCTACGGAGTGGGCTACGCAGCCCAAAACTTGACCGAGGTCGGTTACCGACCACCACCCACCTGGACCGGAGTGGGATTTCCCATGTCACGCCTGAACGTTCTTCCTGCCGATGAGCCCTCCGCCGACGTGCGGGGCACGCTTGACCAGGTCGAAGCGCAGTTCGGCTTCGTACCGAATATGTTCACCATGCTCGCGTCGAACCCGACCGTCCTCGATCTCGTCATGACGGTGCAGACGAAAGCGAGCAGGCTCCTGGACGCGAGGACGCGCCACACGATCGCGCTGGCCGTGTCCGAAGCCGATGGCTGCGACTACTGCCTGGCGCTGCACACGGCCGGGTCCCTGAAGGGCGGCATGTCCGTGGAGGACATCGAGCTGGCGCGGGCGGGAAGCTCGGTCGATCCGAAGCGGGCTGCGGTGGCTCGCTTCGCCCAGCAGGTGATCGAGACGCGCGGACGGGTCAGTGATGCCGACCTCGCGGCCGTCCAGGGTGCCGGGTACACCGATCCGCAGATCTTGGCGATCGTCACGCTGGTCGTCCGGGCACTGCTGACGAACTACCTCAACAACGTGAACCTGACCGACGTCGACATCCCGGCCCCCGACCTCGCATGAGAGCGCTTACCAAACTCGCGAGAACAGCGGCCTGACCGGTCGAACCCTCGCCCTGATCGACCGCACTGGAAAGGAACGACATGCCCGGTTCTGAGCTCTATGAGAAGTTCATGGCACTGCACACCCGAGAAGGGGGCCTCGTCATGCCGAACGCCTGGGATGGCGTGTCGGCATTGGTCCTGGCGGATGCCGGCTTCGAGGCCATCGGCACGTCGTCGGCGGCCCTGGCGGCCGCGCTCGGCCGCATCGACGGACGCCACAGCATCACCCGCGACGAGCATCTCGACCACGCACAGCTGCTCGGCCGGCTCACGGGGTTGCCCGTCAACGGTGACTTCGAGGACGGCTACGGCGTCACCGCCGAGGACGTCGCCGTGACTGTGGACAGTGCCGTCGCGCACGCGCTGGCCGGCATCGGGATCGAGGACACCACCGGGAATCCCGATGACCCGATCCGCGACTTCGACGACGCGGTAGGCCGGGTTCGCAGTGCGGTCGCCGCGGCGAAGCGACGCATCGTCGTCACCGCTCGCACCGACAACTTCATCCAGGGGCGGCCTGACCTCGATGACACCATCCGACGGCTGACGGCCTTCGCCGAGGTCGGCGCCGACGTGCTCTACGCGCCGTTCCCGCCCGACCTCAAGTCCCTGGTCGCGATCGTCACCGCCGTCGCGCCGACACCCGTGAACGTTCTCATCTCACCGGCGGACCAGGTGCTGACCGTCTCTGAACTGCAGAAGGCCGGGGTCAAGCGCATCAGCCTGGGCCCCGCGCTCTACACGCATGCGATGGGTGCTCTCGAACAGGCAGCCACGGCGCTCAAGGCCGGCGACATCGCCTCGGCCACGACAGGCATCAGCTTCGACCGGGTGGGCGAACTCCTCGCCCGCAAACCCTAGCCGTATCCGACTTTCACCATCTACAACCCCTCAACTCATCACGCACAGAAAGCACGATGACATGGATCTCGACAAGCTCATGAGCAAGCACCTCAGCCGGTATTTCGACGGCAGCAAGACGATCCCGGATGAGACTCTTCAGCAGCTGCTGAGGTTCCTGCGCTCGGCTCCCACGTCGACGAACATCCAGCCGAATCACTTCTACGTCGTGTCCACTCAGGAGGGCAAGGAGCGGCTGGCCGCCAACCTCGGCGAGCGGTTCCAGGACAACGCCGAGAAGATCCTCAACGCCTCGCACACCATCATCCTGACCACTCGGGCCGATGTGCCCGAGCACCACCTCGAAGCGGTGTTCGCCAAGGAGCGGGCCGACGGCCGGTTCGCAGATGACGCCAAGCAGGAGCGGTGGGAATCGATGACCCGTGACTTCCTGAGCCTGCGCAAATACAGCTACAAGGACACCTACCACTGGATGGAGAAGCAGACCTACATGGTGATGGGTCTGACGATGATGGCAGCCGCCGAGCTCGGCGTCGAGGCCATGCCGCTCGAAGGCTTCGACCCGATCAGCGTGGACAAGGCCTTCAACATCCGCGCGACCGGATACACCACCACCGTGCTGCTCGCGCTCGGCTACCCCGACGAGGCGAAGCAGTACAAGACCCCGGTGTCGCGGTTCGAGCCCGAGCGCCTGTTCACCTTCGCCTGAGCGGCCCGGCCCGGGCGAACCGATCGCTAGAGGAGTTGATCAGCTATGGACGGACAGGAACTCCAGAAGGTCGCGAACGAGTACGCGACAGAGCTGCCGGACGTGACGTTCGAGCACCGTGTCGGCCCGAATTGGGAGCTGTACAAGGTGGGCGGCAAGGTCTTCATGCTCATGACCGACATGCCGGGACACCCCGTCGTGATCCTGAAGGCCGATCCGGACGAGGCCGTTGGGCTGCGCGAGCAGTACGCAGAGATCACGACCGGCTACCACATGGACAAGAAGCACTGGATCACGGCAGCAGGTGGGCCCAGCCTCGACGAGAACCTGGTGAAGGAACTCGTCACCGACTCCTACCGGCTCGTGGTCGACAAACTCCCGAAATCCAAGCGGCCCGTGGACCCGAGCACGAACCCGGCCGCCTGAGACCCGAAACATGCACGAACAGAATCGACACAGAAGGAAAAACCATGATCGGACTCGGTGTTCGAGCCGCCAACGGCGCTCTGGAGATCCTCGACCTTCCGAACCCCCGCCAGCCTGACGCGGGCGAGCTCGTCCTGGAAGTGGTCGCGGCAGGGATCGGGCCGTGGGACGCCCTGCTTCACACGGGCGGATGGGACGTCGGCCTCGTTCCGCCCGCAGCTCTGGGCGTCGAAGCCGTCGGCCGCGTCACCGCGACCGGCCCGGACGAGACCGAATTCCGCACGGGAGACCTCGTGCTGGTCCACGAGGCGCCCCTGCCAGGCGGCAGCGGCACCTGGGCAGAGCGCGTCCTAGTCCGTTCCGCGCACGTCGCACGACTGCCCGAGAACCTGGCTCCGGAGATTGCGGCGGCACTCCCGGTCGCCGGGCTCACCGCCCAGCAGGCCCTCGACGAGCTCCAGGTCGACGCCACCACCCGCCTGCTCGTCGTCGGAGCGTCCGGCCCCACCGCGTCACTGGCCGTGCAACTCGCCCACCTCCGGGGCGCCGACATCGTCGCCGGTGCCGGGCCGGCCCGCGCCGATCAGCTCCGCGCCCTCGGCGCGAGCGAGGTCATCGACACCCACGCTGACGGTTGGGCGCAGAAGAGCGATCGCCGATTCGACGCCGTCCTCATCGCCGCGACAGGCACCGCCGAGGACGCGATCGGACTGCTCACCGACGGAGGCCGCCTCACCTCCATCACCTCGGACGCACCCGACCCGATTCGCGGAATCACCACCTCGGACCTCTACGTGCAGCCCGACGGACGTGCACTCGGCGAACTCGCGGCACTCGCCGCCTCCGGTGAACTGAGATTTGACGTCCAGACGACACCAATCAAGGACGGCGCCGCGATCGCGGACCAGGTCGCGGGCGGCCGCTCTGGTGGGGTCAAGTACGTCCTCGAGTTCTGACGTCCGCGGTAGAAGCACGTTGCAGATCCTCCGAAATGACGGTGTCCGTGCGTCATGTAGGGCCAGCGCCTTCGTGACACACCGCCCTTCTCCCTGCCCCTGACCATCGACGGCGACCGCATCACCGGGCTACACGTGCTGGCCGACCTGGAACGTCTCGACGGAATCATGCATATAGTCCAGGTGCGGTCGCCCCTTCAGGGCCTCCGCAAGATCAAGGTAGGGATTTCTCGGTTTGGTCACGTGATGCCGAGGAGTGGCAGAGGTCTGCGGTGATTTCGGGCGTTGTGGCGTAGGGCTTTGGCGATGTTGGTTTGTCCGGCGTGGCGTAGCGGGCCGATCTTGCCGAGGCCCTGGATGTTGGCCTTGTCGTGGCCCTTGGCCAGTAGGTCGGACTTGCAGATTGCGTATGACTGCGAGTTGTAATCCTGCCCGTACAGGCTCAGTTCCGCGTCGGGGTTCTGTGCGAGCAGGTGCTCCTCGGCCAGGGCGAGGATGCCGCCGGTGCCTGCGGTGGGGTCGTACAGCGTGCGGACGATGCCGGCCTCGGTGAGGTCCGCGTCCTTCTCGGCGAAAAGGAGGTCGACCAGCAGCCGGATCGGGTCCCGCGGGGTGTAGTGGTCACCGGAGGTCTCGTTCGCGGCCTCGTTGAACTTGCGGATGATGTACTCGAACGCATCGCCCATGTCGGCGTTGGAAACGACGTCCGGATGCAGGTCGACTGATGTGCCTCGCGTTTTCCGGACAGCTGATCAGCAACTAATTCATGCTGCGAGCTGGTAGTTCAGAAACTCGTTGCGGGCCTGTTGCGGCGTCC
>NZ_JBSFYP010000108.1:0-14355 GCF_053599835.1 Micromonospora sp. NPDC005163 | reverse complement strand
TAACCCGGCGATCCGGTTCGTCTTCCTCAGCCCGACGGGCGCCGGCTCCTAACCCGCGGGCAGTTGATGACGGCTGGGCAGTCGACGTTCTGCGCTCAGTTGTCGCTGTTCGACACCGTCGAAGGCTGGCGGCACCAGGTCGTCGCCACCGACACCCCACCCGGCAACGGCAGCGTCCAGTTCCTAGAGGCCCGACACCGGGCCCACGCCCGCGTCGAGGACCGCATCCGCACCGGGAAAGACACCGGCTTCGGCCGGTTCCCGTCCCGTGTCTTCGCGATCAACCAAGCCTGGCTGCAACTCGCTCTGACCGGCATCGACCTGCTCGCCTGGACCCAGACCCTGCTACTCGACGGCGAACTCGCCCTCGCCGAGCCCAAGAAACTGCGCTACCGGCTACTGCATGTCGCCGCACGGATCACCCGCACCGCCCGACAAACCCAACTCGCCATCGCTGCCGACTGGCCCTGGACCAACGCCCTGACCAGAGCATTCCATCGCCTCGCCGCGCTACCCCGACCCGCCGGCTGACCCAACACCTTCACGCCTGAGAGCCGTTCGACGCCGTTCGGCGTAGTTCAAGGCTGTTCATGCACCCGGCTGCTCCCAACCTGCTCCCCCGAACCGGCCTCGCACCGGGCCGCCTCCTGCCTCGCCTTCGGACTACCCGCTACGCCCGCCGGCCGTTCCCGGGCCCGGCGTGAGCCGCTGCTCGACGTCGGAGTCGGCTGCGGAACACCGCCGACCCGGCCAGGTAGGCCAGGATTGCGTACGCCAGCACGCCAACCACCAGGCCGACGGCCGCCAGTTCGCCATACCCTTCCGGCGCGCCATGTCCTGGCTCGTAGCCGGTCAGCGCCAGCCAGTGCATCGAGGCGTACTGGGCAATCGGCGGCACGAGCAGCAGGACGACAGACATCAGGACCGCGTCATCCCTCGGCTGGCCGACGACGAAGAATCCGGGCACCAGCATCGTCAGCCACCAGAGAAGTACGACGGTGACCACTCGCC
Organism: Micromonospora sp. NPDC005163; assembly: GCF_053599835.1. Taxonomy (NCBI): domain Bacteria; kingdom Bacillati; phylum Actinomycetota; class Actinomycetes; order Micromonosporales; family Micromonosporaceae; genus Micromonospora; species Micromonospora sp. NPDC005163. The sequence goes on along the minus strand of NZ_JBSFYP010000108.1, from coordinate 13,344 downwards.
ACACTCGGCCCAGGAGCGCGGCCAGCCCCACCCCCAGGGCGGCGAACAACGGGTACGCCCCGAACCCGGTGAGCATTGCGAGCCGTACACCGGGATCGGTCAGCAGTTCGGGCCGGAACGACACCCCGGCGGCCCGCATCTCGGCCACGCCGGGGGGTGTTCCGACGACGGCCCCGGCCAGTGGTACGGTCACCACGAGGTTGAGCAGCGCGAACGCGACGCCGCCGAGAACGGCCACGACAAGTTTGGCCGGCAGTGCCGTACCGGGATCCGGCGGCGCCGTACCCGGATCCGGCCAGCGGGCCAATGCGACAAGGGTCCGCCGCGGCGGGTGGTCCGCCAGCACCAGACCGGCACCGAAGAGCAGCGCCAGCAGGTGTCCGACGAGGACCCCCGAGGTGTAGCTGAAGACGCCGTCGACGTAGTACTGCTCGAGCCGCTCGTAGTCGGTCTGGGGGTCGTAGTACACCCAGGTCATGTAGTAGTCGGCGTTCATCGGCATCAGCAGCACGGCGGCGCTGACCACCAGCACCGGAAGCAGCCACAGGAGCGGCGCACCTCGCAGGACGCGCCCTTCCCTGCTCAACGCCGCCAGCATCGGGGCAGTTTACATACGGGGACGTCGATCAGTGCTCCCACGCACACCCGGCCTCACGCCGCGGTGTTCCGTACGCCCGGGGCCGGAGCGTGGCACAGGCAGATCCACGAGCAGCTACGGATCGAGCCCCCAATTTAGGAGTCGTCCCATCGAATGTCGGCAGACCCGGCCCGTAGTGCCGGCGACAGCGTCGGTCGCGGCAACCAGCGACGAACCCGCTCACATCGACACGACCGGACGCCGGCTCGATCCGCCTGCCGTGATACTCCGTAGTTCGCGCTCGCTCGGCGGCTACTTATCTACTGGTGGTACGACCGCAGCCCGGCCAGGCTTGGTCGAGGTGACCGGCGGGGTGGCTCTCTCATCGGCTGCCCACCGGGGTTTGGACTCAGCCTGGTCCCGGTGCTGCAGGCCCTGTACGACCGGGGCGCCGCACGGGCCGCACGTACCGGTACCGCCATCGACGAACCTACCCGACCAGATCTCCGGGCGAGCGGCACGTGATACAGCTCAGGAACGACGGCGCCGCACGGCGGCGTGTCCGACGGAGATCGAAGCCATGGCCCGGTGGACAGTTTCGGTCATGTCGTGGCGTTCGCCAGCGCCGCCCGCCCCGGCGTATCCGGCGCCCCGGCGACCTTGTCGGGAGGCGCGGCCGTCAGCGCTGGACGGCGAAGCGGGCGGCCGGAAGACCGGCTACGCCGACGTCCGCGGTGAACACGGCTCCGGACAGCTCGGCGCCGTCCGACCGGGCGGTCGTGACGAAGATCCATCGATAGCCGGGACCGCCGAACGACATGTTCGTGACCAGCGGCGCGGGCAGGCGTAGCGTGCGGTCCGGAGCGAGGTCGGGCGTGTAGCGGAACACCATGCCGGATCCCCACGAGGCCACCCAGACCCCGCCGTCGGCGTCCACGGCGATCCCGTCGGGGTGCGCAACCCGCACCGCGGCAACGGGACGGCCGTCGGGCCCGTACGCGGTGACCGTGTCGGCGAAGCTGTCAGCGTGGTAGAGGAGGCGCCCGTCCGGGCTGGTGTCGACGCCGTTGGATGCGCCCACGTGCCCGGCGAGGATGCGATGGTTCAGGTCCGGCTCCACCACGTACAGGGCGGCGCGTTCGGCCCGGGTACGGTCGATCGACCCGACGTAGAGGTTGCCGTCGCGTCCGCACACCGCGTCGTTCAGTGCCAGGTCGGGCGGCCCGGGCAGGGACAGCAGAGGTTGGAAGGTTCCGTCGTGCGGGTCGAGGGTGCCGATGTCGCGCCCGGAGACGCCGAGCCATCCCCCGTCGGCCCGCGGCACCAGGGCGGTGACCGGCCGGTCGCAGGTCGCGCCGGAGGCGGTGCCGGCGGCGGGATCGAGGGCCCAGAGGCGTCGGTCGTCAATGTCCACCAGGTGCAGGCGGGCCGAGGCCTCGTCCCAGACCGGACACTCCCCCAGCTCACAGCGCAGGTCAGCCAGCACCGCCCAGTCCCCAGATGTCACAGCCATCTCGCTCGCAGGTCGGGGCGGAGCCACGCCGCTGGTGAGGCGATCGACAGGCCACCGTCGACGGGCAGCACGACGCCGGTGATGAAGTCCGCTGCCGGCGAGGCGAGGAACGTCACGGCGGTGGCGACGTCGTCGGGTCGGCCGACCCGCCGCAGTGGGTAGCCCTCGGTGACCGAGGGCAGGTCGGCCTTGCCGATCATGCCGGGGGCGACGGCGTTGACGCGGATGCCCGCGGGACCGTACTCGAGCGCAAGCTGGCGGACGAGTCCCTCCACGCCAGCTTTCGCGGCCGCGTAGCCCGGCAGGCCGGGCGCGGCGAGGGTGGCGTTGACGGAGCTGACCGCGACGACGGCGGCGCCGCGCGGCAGCAGGGGCAGGGCAGCGCGGACGACGTAGAACGTCGAGCCGAGGGTCGCGTCGAGGGCCGCCCGCCACTGCGCGTCGGTGGTCCGCGTCGCCGGAGCGACGGGCATGACCGCGGCGGCGGGCACCACCACGTCGAGTCGGCCGAGGGTGCGGTGGGCATCGGCGACGGCGCGGGCCGCAGCCTCCGGGTCGGCGCAGTCGGCCACCAGTTCCGCCGCGAAGGCGGGGTCGCTGTGCTGTTCGAGGGAGACGCCCACGACGCGATCGCCGGATTCGGTGAAGGCGCGGGCGATCGCGGTGCCGATCGGCGAGGAGGCACCGATGACGAGGATGCCGCGTCCGCTCACCGGGCAAGCCCAAGGTCGGCGAGGATGGTGGCGAGTGAGTCGCGGCTGGCCGGGTCGAGCGGGCGGGCCGGCGAGCGGACGGTGGCGTCGGCGATGAGGCCACGCCGCACCAGCACCTCCTTGTGCACCGCCCAGGCGATGCCCTGCTGGAGGCCGAACAGGATCAGCGGCAGCAGCCGGGCGAAGCCCGCGCGGGCGTCGGCGTGCCGGTCGGCCTGCCAGTCTGCGAGCACCGGGCCGAGCAGGTCGGGGAACTCGCAGGCGGGCATGGTGCCAATCGCTCCGCGGGCGTACTCCTCCAGGCAGAACTGGGCGTTCTGGCCGCCGAGCACGGCGAAGCGGTCGTCGGCGCGGGCGGCGACCACCGCGACCACCTTGGGCGCGGTCGGCGGCGATTCCACCTTGACGGAGGTGACGCCGTCGAGCTTGCCGAGCTCGGCGATAAGGGTGGGCGGAATCGTCACGCCGGTGGCGCCGGGCGCGTCCTGGACCATGACCTCGACCCCGGCAGCGGCGGCCACGTCGCCGTAAAAGGCGAGCAGTTGGTCGGGGGTCGGCTTCACCATGAACGGAGGAAGCACCATCAGCGCGGTCGCGCCGCCGGCCACCGCGGCGCCGGCCTGTTCGATCGCGGTCACCGTCGACGTGCCGTTGACCCCGGCGACGACTGGGACCGCGCCGGCGACCACCTCGGTGACGGTGGCGAGAATCCGGGCCCGCTCCTCGGTGGTGAGCGCGAAGCCTTCGCTGGCCATGCCGAAGACGGCGACGCCGGTGACGCCGCTGGCGAGCTGGAACTCGGTGAGCCGGCGCAGGCTGGGCAGGTCGAGGGCGCCGTCGGGCCCGAACGGGGTGGCGAGGATCGGCACGAGGCCGTGCACGGTGTGGGGCACTCAGGACTCCTTGGCCAGGGCGCGAACCGTCTCGGCGTCGACATCGACGCCGAGACCGGGACCCGCGGGCAGATCGAACGCGGCCGGGTGCACGGGCACCGGCCCGGTGAGGATGCGGGATCCGACCTCGGTGGAGGTCGGCTGGTACTCGAACGCGGCGAGGTCGGCGACCGCCGCGGCGACATGCAGGCCGGCGGCGAGCGAGACACCCATGCCGACCGAGTGGTGCGGTGCGACGGGCACGTGCCGGGCGGCGCACAGTTCGGCGATCGCCATCGCCTCGGTGATGCCCGTACGGGCCACGTCCGGCTGGGCGATCCGCAACGCCCGCGCGTCCAGCCACTGCGCGAACTCGTACCGGTTGCGCAGCGTCTCGCCCACGGCGATCGGCACGGTGGCGCGGCTGACGAGTTCGGCGTGCCCGGCGACGTCCTCTGGGGCAAGCGGCGCCTCCAGGAACCACGCGCCGCGATCGGCGAGACCACGCGCCAGCGCGGTTGCCTCGTCCACCCCGTACGCCCAGTGCCCGTCCACGGCGATGCGCAGGCTGGGCGCGGCCTCGCGGACCGCGTCGACGGTGGCGAGGTCGGCGGCGACGCCGTGCCCGAGGTGCAGCTTGACCGCGGCGGCGCCCCGCTCGGCCCAGTTCCGGGCCAGCGCCGCGCGCTGCGGGTCGGTGGGGCGGGGCAGTCCCGAGACGTACGTGGGCAGCCGGGTGCGGAACGCGCCGCCGAGCAGCTGGGCGACGCCGAGCCCGGTCAGCCGTCCGGCGAGGTCCCAGAGCGCGATGTCCACGGCGGCGAGCGCGTCGGCCTGGTGGCCGACCAGGTGCCCGCGCTCGCGCATCAGGTCGCGCAGCCGGTACCAGCCCGGGCGCGGCGCGGTGGCGTCCATGCCGACCAGCACCGGCGCGAGCAGCAGGTCGATCACGGCGGCCGGCACCTCCGGCGCCACCGGCGCGAGGGCCTCCCCCCAGCCGGTGGTGCCGTCCTCGGCCACCACCTCCACCAGCAGCGTCTCGTAGCGGGACGAGTAGAGGCTGCGCCAGGGCTCGCGGACCTCGTAGCCGCCGCCGATGGCGCTTCCGTCGCTCTTCGGCCCCAGGTACGCCTCGTCAGCGCGCACCTTCAGCACGTGGGTGCGCACCTCGCGGACCCGCATCACGCCTCCTCTCCGCAGGCCAGCCGCACCGGCCGGGACCGCCGGTCGCCGATCTGCACGACGTAGGTGAACGCCGCGGACAGGTCGTCCACGGGCACGGTCCACTCGTTGGGGTGCACGGTGTGGTCGAGTTGCCGCCAGGTGGCGCCGTCGTCGAGCGACCAGTGCAGGGTCGCCGGCTCGCGGTGGGCTGCCTGCACGTAGGCGTGGTAGCGGCTGCCGTCCGGCTTGGGGATCAAGATGCCGCGCACCGGACCCACCGGGCCGTCGTCGAAGTGGTGCGCGCCGACCGGCGCCGCGTCGGTGCGGTGCAGCGGTACGTCCATCGGGCCGACGCCATGTACGACGATCGCAGTGATGCCGTGCCCGGACACCTCGACGGTGAGTTGGTGGTCGACCACGGTCGCCTCCTCCGGTGCGCAGCGGTCGCGGATCACCGTGGCCCGGTACGGGGTGGCGACCGTCATGGGCACCCGTGCCGGGTCCAGCGTGACGGTGACCGTGGTCGGGGTGGCCGACGCGTTGGTGAGGCTGACGCAGAGCCGGTCCCCGCCCTCGGCGGCGATCCAGTTGACCTGCTCGGTGTCCAGCCGCACCAGGCCCTTGGGCAGCCACAGCCAGACGCCGTCCTCGCCGTGGAAGCGGCCGGGCCGGTGGCCGTAGACGCGGTAGACGAACCAGACGTAGTTCTGCTCGAACTCGGCCGGGAAGGCGATCGCGCCGCCGGAGCGGGTCTCGTGCTCGGCGATCAGGTAGTCGATGGCCATGCCGAGTTGGGCGGGTGCGTGGTGGTAGTAGATGGTGGTGTTGCCGAACGGACCGGTCCAGGGGAAGTCCGGGCGCAGGTGGTGGACCGTCAGCTGCCGGTAGTAGTAGCCGGGGTAGTTGGTGAACCGGCCGACCAGCGCGTTGTGCGCCACGTCCCGCAGCAGGTCGTCGCCGGTGTGCGCGGCGAGGCGGAGCAGGAACGGCGCCCACGCCGGGTTGAGGGTGAACCCGTTGAACCGGTAGGTGTTCATCGCCTCGATGCTCAGCCCGGTCGGTGACACCTGCCAGGCGGGCACCACCTCGTCGGGTACGTCGTGGGCCGGATAGTCGTGCAGGGCGGCGGGGTCCCACCAGCCGGTGAGCTCGATCTGCCGGTCGACGAAGAGCGGTCGCTGCGGCACGGGCACCGGGCCGTCCGGCACCGGGCGGGCGAAGATCATGGTGACGAACCGCTTCGCCTCCCGGTACGCGGCGTCCAGGTAGCGCCGCCGGCCGGTCTCCTCGAACATCTCGAGCAGCTCGACCCAGGCGCGGCAGTAGTAGATGGCGAAGTCGTGCGGGTCGGCCGCGCCGCCGTACGGCTGGTCGAGCTCCTCGGCGATGTACCGCTCGGCGGCCTCCTCGGCCTGCTGCCGCAGCTTCGGATCCCGCGTCATCCGGTACACGGCCAGCGGCTCGCTCAACGGGGTGCGCTTGAGCCAGTAGTCCTGCGCGTCGAGGGAGGAGAGCGCCAGCTCCCGGGCGGCGGTGAGCGTACCGCGGGACAGCGCGTACAGCGGGCCGAGGGCGGGCGCGCCGAACGGGGTGCCGCACAACTGGTGCTTCGTCGGGTCGCCGTAGACGGTGGCGTCCTCGCGTGGCGTCCAGCCGTACGCGTTGCGGGACAAGTGGAACTCGGCCGTCGGTAGCGCCCGGGTGTCGTACAGCTCGTCGTCGCCGGTCAGCTGGTAGGCGCCGAGCAGCACTCCGGTGGTGGTCGCGCGGACGGCCTGGTCGTTCTCGATGTCGATGAAGCCCTTCGCCCGGCTCCACCAGCCGCTCGGTGACCCTTGGTAGTCGACCCGGTCGTCGGTGCCCGGGCCGGCCTTCATCAGGTCGATCAGGTTGTGCACGGTGTCGGTCAGCGAGGCGTGGATGTTGCGCCGGTACGCGGTGTAGCCGTACTCGCCGCGCAGCAGGTCGCGGTACGCGTCGTACAGCTCGGCATGGCCGGCGTACACCCCGACGGTGAATCGGTAGGGCTCGCCGGCGCGCCGGTCGGCGCGCCGGCCGTACTGCGGGGCGTAGAGGGTGGGCTGGACCGTGCCCTCGGGGGTGCCCAGGCTCATTCCGAACGGCTGGTCGTCGTCGCCGCGCGCCGACTCGTATTCGAACGGCAGCTCCGCGGCCGGGGCGAACAGCCCGGTGGTGACCGGGCCGCGCTGCACCAGGCACAGCGGCGCGAACAGCTCGTCGCGCCCGACGGACGCCGGTCCGCCGACCATCCTGGCGTGCCGCAGTGGCCCGCACAGCACTTCGTCGATCTCGTCGACGGGTGCGGCGGCGAAGGCCCGGTAGGCGATCACGAACCTGCCGTCGACCTGTGGGGTCAGCTCGATGTCCACCGTGGGGTGCGGCCCGGCCAGCCGCCAGGTGACCGTGAGGGAGAACAGCTCCGGGTTGCCACCGCGCAGCCGGACCGCGTCCGGGCCGAGCAGCTCGACCTGGTCGATCATCACCGGATGCCGATCGAGTGTCCGTTGTGGATTGCGGCGGCTGCCGCCGCCGCCGTGCAGCACCAGCCACCGCTCGCCGAACCGGTCGCCGCCCACCGGTTCCCAGCCGCCGTCCGCCCGGATGGACAGGTCGGCGGCGTACCCGGACCCGCCGTCCCACCGCAGCGCGGCGATGTCCAGGCGGTGCGCGGCCCCCTCGACCGCGGCGTACGGCTCGACCACCGCCTTGGTCAGGTCCGGGCTGGCGGTGTCGGCGCGGTCGGCGGCAGGCGGCGTACCTGGGCCGAGGTCGACCACCTGCACCGGGGCGAACCCGGCGGCCATCCCGGTGGCCCCGACGCCGACCCCGCCGCCGTCGAGCGGCTCCGGGTCGGTGACGGTCACCGGGGTGCGCCCATCCACCGTGACGGTGAGCCGGCCGTCGACGACGGTGACCTCGACGGGCAGATACCGTCCGAAGTCGAAGGACACGATGTCGTCGGCAAGCAGGTCGCCGCGCCCGCCGGCGTGCCGGAGCACCGACAGGTACCGCACGCCGGTGCGGATCCGCAGCCGGATCGCGTACCAGCGCTCGGCGTCGGCGTTGACCCGCAGTTCGGCGGTGCTGACGCCAGTGCCGTGGCGCGGTTCCGGCACCCGCACGGCTGTGCGGGCCACGTAGTTGCCCGTCATCGCCGGCAGCGCCGCGCTGAGCAGGTGCCGCCCGTCCGGGTGGCCGTGGCCGTCGACCTCCGTCGGGCCGTCGAAGGGCAGGAATGCAGGCTCAAATGTCACAGAACCGCCCCCCGTGGCGCTGTTCTGCAACTCGTATGCAATCGACGGTTGACACGATGCAGCATGGGGGTCACTCTGGCACAGCAATGGATGGGACGTCCAGAAGGAGATGCCGGTGGCGAGTGATCAGGGCACCAACCAGAGCGTCGAGAAGGCGGCCGCCGTGCTGAACGCCTTCCTCGGCGGCCAGCCCGCGCTGCGGGTCTCCGATGTCGCCCGTCACGCCGGCCTCGGCCAGTCGACCGCGTCCCGCCTGCTGGCCACACTCGAGGCCTGCGACCTCGTGCAGCGCGACCAGGTCAGCGGCCTCTACCAACTCGGCCCCGCGCTCATCACGATGGCCGGCGTCGCGCTCAACAGCCACCCGGTGCACCGCGAGGCCCGCCAGCGGGCACAGAACCTCGCCGCCGAACTCGGCCTCGGCGCCAACGTCGCCGTCCGCCGCGGCGCCACGCTGTTCTACCTGTGCAACTTCGAGGGCACCCTCGCCCCGCGGTCGTTCGTCCTCATCGGCCAGCACAACCCGCTGCACGCCACGGGCATCGGCAAGTGCCTGCTCATCGGCACCGACCCCGAAGAGCGCCGGGCACTCCTGCCCGATCTGCGCGCGTACACCCCGTCCACCATCACCGATCACGCCGCGCTGGACGAGGCCGTCGCTCAGGCCGCCCAGGGCCGTTACGCCACCGAGGTCGAGGAACTGGCGCTGGGCCGCGCCTGCATCGCGTCCCCGATCCTCGACCACACCGGCACCGTCTGCGCAGCGCTGTCGGTCTCCGGACCGCTCTCCGCGATCGCCCTGGACACCCGGGAGGCCGAACTGTCCCGCATGGTCATCGAAGCCGCCGACGCCATCAGCACCGGCCTGGGCTACCTCGGCCCCGCCGACCGCATCCCCAGCCGAATGCAGGCCGTCCGATGAGCACCGACACCGCCCACCCGGACACCACCGGCCGCACGCCGGCGTCCCCGCCGGCCGGCAACCGCCCGCCCCGGTCACTCGGCGACGGCGCCTTCGCCGCGCTGCTCATGCTCCCCGCCCTGGCGATGCTCGCCGCGATCGTCGTCTACCCACTGGTCGCCTCCCTGGTCACCGCGTTCTTCGAGCAGAGCCTCGTCGAACCCGGCCGCACCTTCGTCGGGCTGGATAACATCACCGACCTGCTCGGCGGCGACTTCTGGCGGCTGCTGCGGCAGACGCTGGTCTTCACCGTCGGCGCCACCATCGCACCGTTCCTCGTCGGCCTGGCCCTCGCGCTCGCCCTGAACACCCGCATCCGCGGCCGCGCCACCCTCCGCGGCCTGCTGCTCATCCCGTGGCTGGTGCCCAGCGTCGTCGTGTCGTTCCTCTGGATGTGGATCTTCAATGCGAACTACGGCCTCGCCAACGGCGCGCTGGAGGCGCTCGGCCTGATCGACGCCCCACAGGCCTGGTTGGCAGGGTCGGGCACCGCGATGACCGCGGTCATCGTCGCCAAAACCTGGGCGAGCTTCCCGTGGATCATGGTGATGATCCTCGCCGGGCTGCAGACCGTACCGGTCGAGCTGCACGAGGCGGCCGAGACCGACGGCGCCGGCGCGGTCCAGCGGTTCTTCGCCGTCACTCTGCCGCACCTGCGCGGCATCATCGGCATCGTCCTGCTGCTGGAACTGATCTGGAACTTCCAGCACTTCGACCTGATCTACGTGATGACCGGCGGCGGCCCCGCCGGCGCCACCGAAACCTTCGCCACCGCGGTTTACGAGACCGCCTTCCAGGGCTTCGACCTCGGCCGTGCCGGTGCGCTCGGCCTGCTCTGGATGATGCTGCTCCTCGTCATGGTCGCGGTCTACGTCCGTCGGTCCGAGCGGGAGGGACAGCTGTGAGGAAGCGCTCCGCACGGGAGAGCCGCGGTTCCCGCGCCGCGGCGTGGACGGCCGTCGTCGTCCTCGGCGCCTTCGGGCTGCTGCCGGTGTACTGGATGCTGGTCACCGCGTTCACCCCGGCCCAGCAGACCTTCCGCTACCCGCCGTCGTTCGTCCCCACCGAGCTCACCCTGGACAACTTCACCCGCCTCGCCGACGAACCCGCGCTGGCCCGGTACCTGGTCAACAGCCTGGTCGTCTCGATCGTCACCGCGGTGCTGAGCGTCGTGGTGTCGGCGTACATGGGCTACGCGTTCTCCAAGTTCCGCTTCCGCGGCCGGCGCAGCCTGATGTACTTCGTGCTCTCCTCCCAGATGTTCCCCCAGGCCCTGCTGCTGGTCACCCTCTACGCCCTGTTCAGCGCCTACCACCTGCTCGACACCTACACCGCGCTGGTGCTGTCGTTCACCACCTTCACGCTGCCGCTCTGCGTCTGGATGCTCAAGGGCTTCTTCGACACCATCCCCGACACCCTCGTCGAGGCCGCCCGCGTCGACGGCGCATCGCGGCTACGCACCATCCACTCGGTCATCCTGCCGCTGTCGGCGCCCGGTCTCATCGCCGCCGGTCTCTTCGCCTTCGTCCGCGGCTGGAACGACTTCATCTTCGCCCTCACCCTCGCCGGACGCGAGAAGACGACACTGCCACCCGGCCTGGTCAACGCCTTCCTCGGCGAGGCGACCGCGCAGTGGGCCGAACTCATGGCCGCGTCCCTGATCGCGTCCCTGCCCGTCGTAGTCGCGTTCATCGCGCTGCAACGGTTCCTGGTCGGCGGCATCACCGCCGGCGCCATCAAGGGATAACCACCACCCGTCCCGGAGGTCCAGCAATGAACAGCAACCTTTCCCGCAGGGACATGCTCCGCCTCGTCGGACTCGGCGCCGGCGCCCTCGGCCTGGGCGGCGTGGCCGCCTGCGCACCGAGCGCCGACACCCCCGAGGCGGATACCGCCAAGTCCGCCACCAACTTCTCGTTCGCGTCCTGGAGCCTGGCCGACAACGCCTCCAAGGCCAAGATCGAACAGCTGATGACCGGATACGGCAGCAAGGCTGGCATCACCGTCAACGGCGTGCCGCTGGCCTACAACAGCTACCTCAACCAGCTCACACTCCAGGTGCGCGGCGGGCAGTTCACCGGCGCCGCGCAGATGGACATCGCCTGGCTCGCCGGCCTCGCCGCGCTCGGCAAGCTCCGCGACCTCGGTGACGTGGCCAAGGACGCCGGCTACACGGCGGCCGCCCTCAGCTCGGGGCAGGTCGAGGGCAAGCAGATCGGCCTGCCCTGGACCACCGCCGCCATCGGCCTGATCGCCAACCGGGACCTGATGCAAAAGGCCGGCATCACCACCGCGCCGACCACCATCGACGACTTCGAGGCCGCGCTGCGGGCGCTCAAGGGCACCGGCGTCATCCCGTACGCCGCGTCCACCAAGGTCGCCCAGCTCAAGGACATCCTCATCTGGATGCAGACCTTCGGCAGCCCGCTGCTGGACGGGGACAAGGTCACCGTCGGCGACGACGCCAGCATCGAGGCGGTCGCCTGGTACAAGAAGCTGTACGACGAGAAGCTCATCGCTCCGGACGTGGAGCGGGTCGACGGCCGTACCCTGTTCGCCCAGGGCAAGACCGCCATCTACGACGACGCCATCGTCGGCCGCGACTTCGTCGTCAAGGGCTCCCCAGACAAGTCCATCGCGGACAAGCTCGACCCGATCGCCCGGCCGGTGAAGAACGCCGGCGACAAGCCGCGGGCCGTGCAGTGGGGCCACGCCGTCGTCGTGGTCGAGGGCGAGGGCGCCAACACCGCCACCGACTTCGCGAAGTGGCTCACGTCCGACGAGCAGACCGTCCTCGGCTACTTCAAGGACCTGTCCCTGCCACCCACCACCACGGCGGCGCTGGCCTCCGAGCAGGTGAAGACCGACGCCTTCACCTCCCAGTTCAGCGAGCGGATCACCGCCACCGCCACCCCGAACCCGTTCTGGAAGTACCCCCAGTACGCCCAGATGGAGACCGCCATCTCGGAACACGTCCAGGCGGTGCTGGTCGGCAAGAGCAAGCCGGCGGACGCGATGCGCGAGGCCGGCCGAGCGGTGCAGGCCCTCATCAAGTGACCATCGAGCACGACACCCGGCTGGTGGCGGCGATCGCGGACGCGACCGCCGCCACCACGCCGCGGATCTGGGGCTTCGGCATCGGCGGTACGCTCACCGCCCTGCTCCGCGCCGCCGACGCGCTGCACCGCCCCGACCTCACTCAGCGGGTGGTCGACCTCGTAACGCCGTCGCTCACCGCACCGCCGGGCCCCACCGACCACCTCATCGCGGTCGAGGCGCTGCTCGCCCTCACCGACCGCCGACCCGACATCGACGTAACGGACGCCTGCCGCCGCTGGCTCGCCGCCGTCCGGCACGCCCGACCGGCCCGCCCCGGCGGACCTCGCCTGCACCGTCCCGACCTGCCACCCTGGTCGTCAACGGTCTGGGTCGACTGCATGCACACCGACGGACCCGCCCTCGCCACACTGGGCCACCCCGACGAGGCCGTCACCTACGCCACCGAGTACGCCGACGCGCTGCAACTGCCCCACGGGCTGTTCCAGCACGGCTACGACGCCCGGGCCGAACGGGGCAATGGCGTCGCCTGGGGACGCGGGCAGGCGTGGGCGCTGCTCGGCCTCACCGACACCCTGATCCACGCCCCCGACCACGGGCTCGCCGAGCGGCTCACCCGCCTGGTCGACGCGCTCGCCACTCACGAGCGCGACGGCGAGTGGTCCACGGTGGTCGACGACCCGGACGCCCCGGTCGAGGCGAGCACCTCGGCGTACCTGGCCTGGGTGGTGCCGCGCGCTGTCGACGCCGGGCTGGTCGACCCCGCCCACCGGGTGATGGCCGACCGGGCCTGGCACGCCACCCTCCGCCGACTCACCGGCGGCGCCCTCGCCGTGTCCGAGGCGACGCCCGTCGGCACCGCCCTCGACTACCACCGCCGGACCCTCGGCGTCTTTCCCTGGGGCCAGGCCCCGCTCCTGCACGCCGCCCTGGACCGAACCACTGCCAAGGAGAACGGTTGACATCCTCCACCGCCCTGAAGGACGGGGATTCCCTCGGTCACCCGAGGGGGTTCCTGTTTCACCGGGCCGCGCCTTCACCGCTTTCGCGGGTCGGGTCTTATCGGCCCTCCACAGGCGTTTCACCTCTCCGCCAGCCCGGCGGCGAGAATGTTGCGGGCGGCGTTGACGTCCCGGTCGTGCACGGCATCGCAGCCGGGGCACGTCCAGACGCGAACGCCGAGGGTCATGGCGGTGTTGATCCGACCGCACG
>NZ_JBSFYP010000107.1:0-14449 GCF_053599835.1 Micromonospora sp. NPDC005163 | reverse complement strand
CGCTCGGGGCGGCGGGCGCCGCGGGCGCGGTCCGGGCGGCCGGCGGCGGGTTGTACGACGGCGGGGGCGGCGGTGTCGCGGCGCCGAACCCGCCGGTGCTCGCGGCACCCGGCGTCGCGGTGCCGTCGGTGGCGGAGCCGCCCGGGGTACGGGTCGGCAGTGGCGGTCGGGCCGGCGTCGCGGCCGGCGCGGCAGTGGCGGTCGGGTGACCGCCGCCCGAGCGGGTGCCGGCGTCGGTGGAGGGTGGCGGCGAGTCGAACTGCGGCCGAGTGAAGATCGCGGTGGCGTCGTCGCCGTGCGACCGGAACCAGACCGCCTCCATCTCCCGGAAGATCGGCGCCTCGGCGGGGAAGTCGGGCCGGTTGGTGACCGGCGCGGCCGGCACCGGCGGCGCGGCTGGCGGCGCGACCGCACCGGGGCCGGCGACCGGCCCGACCGGCAGCACCGGAGCATTCCGCGTGTCGGTGGCGTCCGCCCCCGAGCCGCGCCGGGGCAGCGGGTCGACGGTCGGGCTGCCCACCGAGGCACCCCCGCCCTTGAACGGGGTTCGGGCCGGCGGGACCGGGGTGGCCGGGGCCGACGCGGGCGGCAACGTCGTGTGCGCCCCGGTGAAGCCGCCGGCCTGCACGGCCGGGGCGGTGTTCCGGGCCTCCAGCGGGGACGGCCAGGTCGCCGGCGCCGGCGTGCTGGTCCGCCATTGTTCGGGCAGCGTCGCCGCCGAGGTGGTGGCACCGGCGAACGGCTCGGCGTGACCGACCGGGGTGAGCGGCGTCTGCTCGACCGCCATCGGCTGGCGTGGCCGGGTCAGCACCTGCTCGCGGCCGCGGTTGACGGGCAGCACCACGGTTGCGGCGGGCAACGTCACCTGAGCAACAGTGCCGCCCTCCATGTTGCGGCGCAACTCGACGCGGATGCCGTAGCGGGAGGCGAGCCGGCTCACCACGGCCAGACCCATCAGCCGGAACGCGGCGACGTCGACGCTCGGCGGCGCGGCCAGCCGCCGGTTGAGCGAGTCGAGCTGCTCATCGCTGAGGCCGAGCCCCCGGTCCTCGATCTGGATCAGCACGTAGTCGCGGATCCGGCGACCGTCGGCGACCACCGTGGTGTTCGGCGGCGAGAACCGGGTGGCGTTGTCGAGCAGTTCGGCGACGAGCCGTACGACGTCGTTGACCGCGTGCGCGGCCACCGAGATGTCGGTGTCCACGGTGCCGAACTCGATGCGGTTGTAGAGCTCGACCTCGGACTGGGCGGCGCGCAGGACGTCCACCACCAGGGCGTCCTCACGGCGCGGCACAGCGGAGTCGGCGCCGGCCAGGACCAGCAGGTTCTCGTCGTTGCGGCGCATCCGGGTGGCCAGGTGGTCCAGCTCGAAGAGCTGCGCCAACCGCTTCGGATCCTCCTCGCCACGCTCGATCGCGTCCAGCTCGCCGATCATCCGGTCGACCAGGGTCTGACTGCGGCGGGCCAGGTTGAGGAACATCGCCGAGACGCTGGTACGCAGAGCGGCCTGCTCGGCGGCGACCCGCACCGCCTCCCGGTGTACGACGTTGAAGGCCAGCGCCACCTGACCGACCTCGTCGCGGTTGTTGAGCTGGATCGGGTCCCGGACCTGACGGACGATCTCGTCCACCCCGCCGTCGCCCACGCTGCCCATGTTCTGCAGCCGCTGCACCGCGTCGGGCAGGTCGTGGTTGGCCACCGAGAGCGCGCCCTCGCGCAGCCGGCGCAGCGAGTGGTTCAGCGAGCGGGCCAGCACCACGGCCAGCGACACGGCGATGATCAGGGTCAGCAGCACCAGCACCGACTCGACCACGGCCTGCCGGATGACGCTCGAGCGCGCCTGGTCGGCCTGCTCGAGCAGCCGGTTCTGCAGTTGGATCTCGGCCCAGCGCATCAGGTCGTGGACCGCGCCGATGGCGGAGGTGGCGTCCTGGGCGGCGACCAGCGGGCGCTGCCCCACCGAGCGGGTGATGTCGGTGGCCACCCGGTCGGCCAGGCCGACGGCGTCACCGGAGACGGTGCTGTCGACCAGAGCGCGCTGCACCGGGTCGGCGGCGAGCGAGAAGGCGACCAGGGCCTCCTGCTGGCTGGTCAGGGTGGCGACGAAGGAGGAGAACTGTTCCTCGTCGAGCTGGCCGGCGCTCAGCGCGGTGAAGGCGACCGCCTCCTCCTCGGCGACGGACGCCTTGGCCCGGGCGAACGCGGCGACCGCCCGCCGGCTGTCCGACAGGCGCTCCTCGCCGGGCAGTTGGGCCAGCCCGTCACCGTAGGCGACCAGGTCGGTGAGGATGACGCCGTAACGCAGCACCGCCTCGGCGACGGCCATCTGCCGACGGTCGAGCACCTCCTGGCGGGTTCCGTCCAGCGTGGCCAGATGCTCGTCGATCGCGGTCAGCCGGCTCCGCAGAGCCGCCGGCACCTCGCCGATCCGGGCCCGCTCGGCGCGGTACTCGTCCACCCGCTGCTGCGTCTGGCGGACCCGCAGGTTGTACGCGTCGGCGGGCTGCTGCGGCGCGGCCAGGTAGGCCGCCGCGGCCATCCGCTCGACCTGGAGGTCCTGGGTCAGCGCGCTGACGTCGATGGAAAGCGCGGTGAGCGACCGCGCCCGGGTGGCGTCGAAGGCGCCCTCACCCACCGAGATCAGCCGGACCGTGGCCAGCGCGATCACCGCCGCCACCGGGACGACCAGGATCAGCGCCAGCTTGGACCGGATCCGGGCGTCGCGCAGCCTCGGCAACCGTCGGCGCGTGGGCCGAGCGGTGTCGCCGAGCGCGGGCAGGGTCGTCGGTCCGGTGCTCACGACATCGCCTCCGTCGTTTCTTCCCCGCCTGACCCGCCGAACCGTGCCACGAGCGGAGGGGACCACGCGCGGCACGGCCGCGATTTCATCAGAGAAGGTCCTGTTTGGGAAGCCGCAGTGGGGCAGGAAACGGTCGGACGGCGCGCAACCCATGATCCGGTCAACTGATACCTTCATTTCCGCAAGCCCCTGAACAGGGCATGTAACTCCAGAGTGGTCACGCGTGCATGCAAAGTGAGCTTTTGCAAACATTGCGTTACCCCAGCATGTGGGATGGCCGTCCCGAAAATGCGACCCGCGTCCGCGCTTGACCACAGCGCCGGCCATTGGCAAGGTTTTGCAGGCTTCGCGCACACCGTACGGCAGAGGAGATCCCGTCCTCCACTGAGGACGGATTAGCGGCGGTGACCGGGCAGCGCCCGCGCCCGCACCTGGAGGACTGAGTTGAGCCCCATCCGCTCCGCGACCATCGCGGCGCTCGCATCGGCCGTAGTGGCCACCACGCTCACCGGCTGTCAGTTCGGCGGGGCGGAGCAGGACACGAGTCCGATCGTGATCGCCGCAGACCTCGAACTCTCCGGCGTAGCCGCTCCGGTCGGCCGGGCATACCAACGGGCCCTGGAACTCAAGGTCGAACAGTTGAACTCGTCCGGCGCGCTGAACGGCCGGAAGATCGAGCTGAAGTGGAAGGACAACCGTTCCGACGCCGCCGAGTCGTTACGCAACATCGCCGACTTCAGCGGTGATTCCCGGGTCAGCGCCATCATCATGGGTGGCTGCAACGAATGCGCGGTCGGCGCGGTCGGGACCATCAACGAGAAGCAGATTCCCACCATTGCGCTCGCCTCTTCCGGCGCGATCGCCAGCCCGGTCGCGGAACGGCGATACGTGTTCAAGCTGGGCCCGAACGCCGTGGACAGCGCCGCGGCACTGACCACCGAACTGCGTCGCAAGAACGTCCGCAAGGTTGGCCTGCTCTACAGCAACGACGACTACGGTCGGGAGGGCGCAGCCGCGCTCCGCAGGGAGCTGGCCAAGACCACGATCAAACCGCTCGGCGAGGAGTCGGTGAAGACCACCGACACCGACGTCTCGCAGCAGGTCGAGCGGCTGGCCAAGCTCAAGCCCGACGCGCTGGTCGTCTGGACCCCGCCGGAGCAGGCGACACTGGCCGCCACCAGCATCCAGCAGACCACCTTCCGCGGGTCGCTCTTCTTCGATCCGGGGGCGGCCGGCGACCTCTTCCTCGGCGCGGCGGCCCGGGCCACCGAACGGGCCACGCTCATCTTCACCCAGACCATGGTGATCGACGACGTGATCGCCACGACGCCGGCGAAGGCGGCCCGGCGGCAGTGGTTCCAGGACTACACCGCGCGCTTCGGCGGGTACAACGGATCCTCGTCCTTCGCGGCCGACGCGGTCCAGCTCATCGCCGACGCCGAGCTGCGTGCCGGCGGCCCGGCGGGGCGGGTGGACCGGAACGGCATCCGGGACGTGCTGGAAACGTCCCAGATGGACGGCCTCTCCGGCCCGATCCGGATGACGCCGGACAACCACTCCGGGCTGATGCCGCAGGCGCTCACCACGCTGGTCGCGCGCAACGGGCGGTGGCGGCTGGCGGGCTGAGGCCGGTCGAGGGCCACACCCCCTCCGGCGCGATCCCGCGTCGGTGGACGGTGTGGCCCCCGCCGTACCCGGCTCCGGGCGGTCAGGCTTGATCCCTCCGCCGGGCACGGCGGGGCCACACCTCAGGCCGTTCACCGGTCACGGTGAGCGGGATAGCCGGGACTGAACCGGCTCGCCCTGGTGATGATCTCAATGGTCAGCGGCTGCTGGTGGTTTCTCGGACCCAGGGCAGGGCGAGCCGTTCGAGCAGCACCAGCACCGAGTAGAGCAGGATGCTCACCAGCGCCACCAGCATGATCGCCGCCCAGGCGGTGGCGGTGTCGCCGATGCCGGCGTACTGGACGATGACGTAGCCCAGGCCGCTCTCGCCGGCCTGGAACTCACCGATCACCGCGCCGATCGCGGCCAGCGGCATGGCCACCTTGAGCCCGACGAAGATCTGCGGCAACGCGGCCGGGAAGCGCACCTTGCGGAACGCCTGCCAGCGGGAGGCGTTCCAGGAGCGGACCAGCTCCGCCAGGTCGGCCGGGGTCGTGGTCAGGCCGGTCGCGGTGGAGAGCACGATCGGGAAGAAGCAGAGCAGGAACACCATGGTCAGGATGGGCTTCTGACCCCAACCGAGCGCGACCACCAGCAGCGGACCCAGCGTGATCTTGGGCACCGCGTTGATGGCGACCAGCAGCGGGGTGAACATCCGCTCCACCGTGCGGGAGCTGGCCAGGGAGAGTCCGAGCAGGACACCGGCGGCCGCCGACAGGGCGAAGCCGAACACGATCTCCAACAGGGTGTCCCAGGTGTGCTCCAGCATCCGGGCGGGCTTGTCGACGAATGCGGTGAGCACGTCGCCCGGCGGTGGCAGGGCGGCCGGGTGGACCAGCTCCAGCCGGGCGATCAACCACCAGGCCGCCAGGGCGATCAGGATGCCCGCGACGGGCAACAGCCCCGCCCCGACCCCGGTACGCAGGCCCGCGCCCCGCCCCGCTCGCCCCGCCTCGGTGCCGGCGCCCGGGGGCGCGGGCACTTCCGCCACCGGCTCCGCTGACCGGACGTCGGTCATCTTGTCCTCCTCGATATGCCGCGGCCCCACCGGGGCCGACGAGCGACGGGGGCACGCCCCACCGGAGCCGGTGGGACGTACCCCCTGGTGACGACCGGACGATCAGGCCTTCGGCGCGAGGCTGAAGTCGATGACCTGCTCGGGGGTGATGTTCTGCTTCAGCGCGCCGGCGCCCTGCAGGATCGCGATGCTCTTGGCGACCCGGCCGCTGTCCAGCGTGCCGATGGCGGTACCGGAGTTGCCGGAGCGCACGTACGCGGCCATCAGCTCCAGCTCGGCGGCGGCGGACGCCGTGTTGGTGGCGTCCACGTTCTTCTTCAGGATCTCGGCGGCCTCCTTGGAGTTCGCCAGGCTGTACTCCAGGCCCTTGAGCAGCGCCGTGGTGAACCGCTTCACCATCTCGGGCTTCTCCTTGGCGATCTTCGAGGAGGTGATCAGCACGTTGCCGTAGAGGTCCTGCATCACGTTGCTGTACGGCAGCATGACGGCCTTCTTCTTGGCCACCGCCTCGATGGTCGGCTGGCCGACGACGAACTGGCCGATGCCGTCCACCGACCCGGAGGCCAGGGTGCCGATCAGCTGCTGCGCCTCACCGTTGACCCAGGTCACCTTGTTGACGTCCACGCCGGCCAGCCGGGCGTACGTCGGGAAGAGGTTGCGGACCACGGACCCGGGGGTGTCGGCGAGCTTCTTGCCCTCCAGGTCCTTCGGGGAGGCGATGTTCTTGCCCTCGAGCGTGGCGATGCCGGCCATGGTGCGCTGCTGGATCGCGGCCACAACAGTGAAGTCCCTCGCCTGGCCGTTGCCGACCTGGAGCAGACCACCGGTGAGGTCGATCGGACCGAAGTCGGCCTGGCCACCTACGACGGTCTGGATCACACCACCGGTGCCCTGACCTGCCTTGATCTCGACGTCGAAGCCGGCTTCCTTGAAGAAGCCCTTCTCCTTCGCCACCCAGGCGTAGGAGTCACGGCCGAACTGGCCGAAGGAGGTGAGGTAGGTCACCTTCTCCAGCGTCTTGCTGTCGCCGCCCTTGGCGTCGTCGGCCGAATCCGACCCGCTGCTGCAGGCGGAGACAAGGGCGAGGGCGGTGGCCAGCGCGGCCGTAGCGACCGTACGGGTCAGCCTTCTCATCAGTGCACCATGTCCTTTCCGACCGGGGCCGGCAGGCCACCGGAGGGGGTTGTCGCGGCGGAACCGGCAGGAGGGGTGGAAGCCGGGCACCGCCATCGTGAGGGGACTCTTCGCGGGCACAGCGTACGAGAAACCCACCTTTGCGACGCCAGGCGTATCGGGTTGCGGAACGGAAACAACCTGACGACCACCCCGGACGGTGCGATTAGGTGATGAGCCGGCTAGCCTTTGCCAGATTCCTGACCGTCCACTCAGCGGAGGTCCGCCCGAGATGATCCGACTGTCCGGGGTGTCCCGTACCTTCGAGGGCCGATCCGGCCGGGTGGAGGCGCTGCGGGGCATCGACCTCGACGTCGCCGAGGGCGAGTTCGTCGCCGTGCTCGGCCGCTCCGGCTGCGGCAAGTCCACCCTGCTGCGGCTGGTGGCCGGGCTGCTCCCGCTGAGCGCCGGCGAGATCACCGTGGCCGGGACGCCGATCACCCGGCCCCGCCGGGACATCGCCATGCTGTTCCAGAAGCCGGCGCTGCTGCCCTGGCGCACCGTCCTGGACAACGTTCTCCTGCCCGTGGAGATCTTCGGCTGGAGCCGCGCCAAGCACCGCGAGCGGGCCCGGCAGCTGCTCGACGTGGCCGGGCTCGCCGGCTTCGAGAAGCGACTGCCACACGAGCTCTCCGGTGGCATGCAGCAGCGCGTGTCGCTGTGCCGGTCGCTGATCGGCGAGCCCCGGGTGATGCTGATGGACGAGCCGTTCTCCGCGCTGGACGCGCTCACCCGCGAGGAACTCTCCGGCGAACTCCAGCGGGTGCACATGGAGAACAAGCCGACCATCGTCTTCGTCACCCACTCGATCGACGAGGCGGTGCTGCTCGCCGACCGGGTGGTCGTGCTGAGCCCCCGCCCCGGCCGTATCCGCAAGGTCGTCGAGGTGACCATCCCCCGACCCCGCACCCTGGGCCGCAATGCCCACCTCGCTGACGTCGCCAGCGTCAGCGCCGACCTGCACGAGCTGTTGATGGAACGCGACCAGCCGGCCGCGGCCGGTGCGGAAGGACGATAGACATGCGGATGTCCGTCTTCACGGAGCCGCACCGGGGCGCCAGCTACGACGACCAGCTCCGGTTCGCGCGGATGGTCGAGGCGGGCGGCTTCGAGGGCTTCCTCCGCGCCGACCACTACCAGTCGATGGGCGCCGACCCGGGCCTGCCCGGCCCGACGGACGCCTGGCTGACCCTCGCCGCGCTCGCCCGGGAGACCGAGCGGATCCGGCTCGGCACCCTCGTCACGTCGGCCACCTTCCGGCTCCCCGGCCCGCTGGCGGTGATGGTCGCGCAGGTCGACCAGATGAGCGGTGGCCGCGTCGAGCTGGGCATCGGCGCCGGCTGGTACGAGCGCGAGCACATCTCGTACGGCATCCCCTTCCCGGCGGTCGGCGAACGCTTCGACCGGCTGGCCGAGCAGCTCGAGGTGATCACCGGGCTGTGGCGGACGCCGCCGGGCGCGACGTACAGCTACACCGGCGACCACTACCGGCTGGTGGACGCACCTGCCCTGCCCAAGCCGGTGCAGGTGCCCGGGCCGCCGATCATCGTGGGCGGGCGCGGCCCCAAGCGCACCCCCGAGCTGGCCGCCCGGTACGCCGACGAGTTCAACATGCCGTTCAAGTCCGTGGCGGAGACCGCGAAGGCGTACGACCGGGTGCGCGAGGCGTGCGACCGCAGCGGCCGGACGGAGTCCGGGCGGGCGCCGCTGGTGCTCTCCGCCGGGATCGTGGTGGCCGTCGGGCGGACCGACGCCGAGGCGAAGCGACGGGCCGCGCCACTGCACGAGAAGAGCGCGCTACCTCCGGAGGACCCGGTGGTCGGCTCGCCCGCGCAACTCGTGCAGCGGATCGGCGAGTTCGCCGCGGTTGGGGCCACCCGGGTACACCTACGCCTGATCGATTTCGCTGACCTGGACCACCTCGAGCTGATCGCCGCCGAGGTGCTCCCGCAACTGGACGGAGAACGATGACCGACGTGTTCGACGGGACCAAGCTCGGGCCGGTGGGCCAGGAGATCGTGTACGAAAACGACCGGGTCCGGGTCTGGCACATCCGGCTCGAACCGGGCGAGCGGCAGCCGCTGCACCGGCACGACCACCCGTACCTGGTGGTGGCGATCGAGGGCGCGAAGAACGTCGTGCAGACGGTCGACGGCACCCTGATCGACGCCGACGAACCCACCGGCGGAGTGGTCTACCGGGACCCCGGCGCCGTACACATGCTCACCAATGTCGGAGATACGACGTACCTGGCCCGGCTGGTCGAACTCAAGTAGACCCGCCGGGAGCGGGCCGGCGCGCCGCGCGGCGCGCCGGTGGCGATCGGGTGTACCAGGTGCGTAACGTGCCGGACATGGCCTTTCGGACCTGGGGCAGACTGCTGCTCACGGCGCTCGGGGTGAGCGTGCTGGCCGGAGCCGGCCAGCTCGGCGTCGCGTACGGATTCGGCATCGTCCGACTCACCGGCGCCTTCACCGGCACGACCGTCAATCAGTGGCCGGCCCAGCTCGTCTGGGTGGGCTGGTTCGCCGCGAACGCCGCCGTTGCCGGTGCCGTCCTCACCGGACGCCTGGCCCGCCGGGACGCCGCGCCGGTCAGCACCGGCCGGCAGTTGGCCATCGGCGCCGCGGCCGCGCTCGGCGCCACCGTCGTCGCTCCGCTCTGCATGCAGCCCGCCCGGGCAGCCGAACTGATCTCCGTCGACCCGGTCTGGGCGGTCGGCATCTGCGCCGTGCTCGGCGCGGTGATCGGGGCCGGCGCGGCGATCGCCGTCCTGCTCCGGCCCGAGCTGGGCTGGAACATGGCGGCGGTGGCCGGTGCGGTCTGGGTGCTGGCGCTGGTCTCCGTCCTGCCGTCGCTCGGCACGGTCGGCCCGCTGCCCACGGTCCGGCTCGGCGTCCTCGAGCCGAGCTGGTTGGACGACGGCGCGGCGCAAC
Source organism: Micromonospora sp. NPDC005163 (assembly GCF_053599835.1). Taxonomy (NCBI): domain Bacteria; kingdom Bacillati; phylum Actinomycetota; class Actinomycetes; order Micromonosporales; family Micromonosporaceae; genus Micromonospora; species Micromonospora sp. NPDC005163. The sequence continues at coordinate 4,857 of NZ_JBSFYP010000107.1, read as the reverse complement.
GGCTGGCGCTGGTCCTGCTGCCGCTCACGGCGCTGCTGGCCGGCGTGGCGACCGCCGGCCTGGCCCGCTGGCGTGGCCAGGTCCCCCTGGTCAGCGGGGCCACCGGGGTGGCCGGCCCGGCGCTGGTGGCGTTCGCCTACCTGACCGCCGGTCCCGGCGACGCGGTGGATCGTTACCAGACCACCCCCTACTACGGCGCGCTGATCGCGATCCTCGCCGGCGCGCTCGGCGCGGCCGCCGCCGCCCTGCTGCGCTGGCCGGCGCGTACCCGCACCGCCGATCGACGGGCGATCGAGCCGACCGACATCCTGCGCCCGTTGCCCGCCGGCCCGGCCCTACCCGGCGCCGACGCGGCAGACGCGGCAGACGACCGGGGCGCCGCCGAGTCCACCGGCACGGACCTGGCCAGCGCCGGCGCCGGACGTGACCCGCGCGCCGCCGACAGCACCGGACGTGACCCGGGCGCCGCCGACAGCACCGGTGCCGTCCGCACCGTCCCGGCCCACTGGGACTGGCCGGCGACCTCGGGAATCGGCCAACACGGGTCGGTGCCGGCTCACCCGACCGGCACTCCCCTGCCCCGACCGGCCGGCGGTCCCCGCCACCACAGCGACAACCTCGGTGACCCCGCGACGACGGCCACTACGCACGAGCCGGCCGCGACCAAGGCAAGCAGGGGCGAGCCGGCCACGACCACGCCAAGCAGGGGCGGGCCGAGCACCGACGACCCGGCCCAGGACGGTCCGGTCGGCGTCGACCCCACCGCTCCGAACCCCACCGCTCCGAAGGGCGGTCCGGGCGACGACGGCTCGACCAGCACCGCGGCGACGGCCACCACCGGCACGGCCCAGCCGACCGGCGAAGACGCGACGAGCCACCACTCAACCATCGACGGCACCACCGCCGCGACCAGCGCGAGCCCGGAGACGACCACAGCGAGCGCGAGCACGACCACAGCGAGCGCGGGCACGACCAGCACGGGCGCGGCGAGCAAGAGCACCGGCACGACCAGCGCGGGGACGACCAACGAGAGCGCCGGCACTGCCGGTGACGGCACGGCCGACGCACCGGCGCCCAAGCCGCGCCGGACCCGCAAGCCGAAGGCCGCACCGGCCGCCACGACCGCAGACTTGGCCGACGGTACGACGCCGTCCGACCCGGAGGTCGCCGCCGACCCGGGCAGGTCCACGACCGCAGGCCGCGCCAGAAGAACCACCCGGCCAGCCAAGGCCACCGACGGCACCGGCACGGCCACCGACGGGTCCCGCCCCGGCGAGGACGCCCCGGGCACCGAGCCCGGTCCGGGAGCCGGGACGCCCGCGGCGACCCCGGCCGCCACCACCGGCCCTGCGAGCCCCGCCACCACCGACCCGGCGGCGAGCCCCGCCACCATCGGCCCGACGGCGGCCGACCCGGGCGGTGATTCCGCAGCCGCGGTCGCGCCCCGGACCACCGACACCGACACCGAACGGTCCGCGACCGCGAGTGGTCCCGCCGGACCTCTGATCCGGCCGGCGGCAGCCACCCCGGAGGCGGATCGGTGGACCCCGGCCGCGCCAGCCTGGCCGGTCACCCCGGCGTGGACGGCACCTCCACAGGCCGGCGCCCCGGAACCTTCCGCATCGGACACCCCGATCAGCCCGGAGGAGCCGACCGAGCGGACGCTGCGCCCCCGGCACCGGGCACCCCTGCCGGACCTGAGCAGGGCCAGCACCTGGGACGCGTTCACCACCGCACGCCGCGAGGGGGCGGCAGACCCGCTGGAAAGTTCGGCGGGCGCCACCTGGCCGGCGTCGACCGACTCGCCCTCGGCCGGCGACCCGGCACCTCCCGCCGGAGCGTCGAGCCCGAACGGCACCGCCACACCGAACGGCACAGCCACACCGGCTGTCCCGCGCAGCGCGTCGGACCGGGCGGCCACCCGATGGCGACGGGCGGCCGGCACGCCGGACCTGGCCGCCGAGCCTGTTCCGACCGTTGCGGCGGGACAGGCCTCCCCGACCGCGGCCGCTCCGCTGGTGCCGGAACAGACCGGCGTCTATACCGACGGTCCGGCGAGCGCCGACGCCGCACCGGGCGCCGGCAACGACGCGGAGCAGCCCTCCCGCCGGGGACGGCTCGGCGGCCTGTTCCGCCGCAACCGGTCCCGCGCCGACGAGGAGAGCCCGGCCGCACCGGAGGCGACCGAGCCGCTGCCGGCACAGGACGAGGAGTTCGTCGACTGGGTCAGCGGCCTGAGCGAGCCGGTGGCGGACAACGAGCCGGAGCAGGAGAACGGCCGCCGCTCGCTGCGCTCCACCGGACGACACCACCGCGACTGACCCCGCAGCCCCGCGCGGGCTCGCCTGTGCACGGGCGGCCGGCGCGGGGTAGGCGGATCAGGCCAGCGGCAGGTAGACCTTTCCACCGCCGGAGACGAACTCCGCCGACTTGTCCTTCATGCCGCGGGCCGCGTACTCCTTGAGCTCCTGCGTGATCTTCATGGAGCAGAACTTCGGGCCGCACATCGAGCAGAAGTGCGCCGTCTTCGCCGGCTCGGCGGGCAGCGTGGCGTCGTGGTACGAGCGCGCCGTCTCCGGGTCCAACGACAGGTTGAACTGGTCCTCCCAGCGGAACTCGAACCGCGCCTTGGACAGCGCGTCGTCCCACGCCTGCGCGCCGGGATGGCCCTTGGCAAGGTCCGCGGCGTGCGCCGCGATCTTGTACGCGATCACGCCCGCCTTGACGTCATCGCGGTCCGGTAGGCCCAGGTGCTCCTTCGGGGTGACGTAGCAGAGCATCGCGGTGCCGAACATGCCGATCATCGCGGCGCCGATCGCCGAGGTGATGTGGTCGTACGCCGGCGCGATGTCGGTGGTCAGCGGGCCGAGCGTGTAGAACGGCGCCTCGTGGCACCACTCCTGCTGGAGGTCCACGTTCTCCTTGATCTTGTGCATGGGCACGTGCCCGGGCCCTTCGATCATCACCTGCACGTCGTGCTCCCAGGCGACCTTGGTCAACTCGCCGAGGGTGCGCAGCTCGGCGAACTGCGCCTCGTCGTTGGCGTCGGCGATGGAGCCGGGCCGCAGCCCGTCGCCGAGGGAGAAGGTCACGTCGTAGCGGGCCAGCAGCTCGCACAGCTCGGCGAAGTTGGTGTAGAGGAAGTTCTCCTCGTGGTGCGCCAGGCACCAGGCCGCCATGATCGAGCCGCCCCGGGAGACGATCCCGGTCACCCGGTTCACCGCGAGCGGCACGTACGGCAGCAGCACCCCGGCGTGCACCGTCATGTAGTCCACGCCCTGCTCGGCCTGCTCGACCACGGTGTCCCGGAACACCTCCCAGCTCAGCTTCACCGGGTCGCCGCCGACCTTCTCCAAGGCCTGGTAGATCGGCACCGTCCCGATCGGCACCGGCGAGTTCCGCACGATCGCCTCGCGGGTCTCGTGGATCCGCTTGCCGGTGGACAGGTCCATCACCGTGTCCGCACCCCAGCGGGTGGCCCAGGTCAGCTTCTCCACCTCTTCGGCGACGGACGAGCTGACCGCCGAGGTGCCGATGTTGGCGTTCACCTTGACCAGGAACGCCTTGCCGATGATCGCCGGCTCGCACTCCGGGTGGTTGACGTTGAGCGGCAGCACCGCCCGGCCGGCGGCGATCTCGGCGCGGACGAGCTCCGGGTCGACGTTCTCTCGGATCGCCACGAACTCCATCTCGGGCGTCACCACGCCGGCCCGCGCGTAGGCGAGCTGGGTCGGTCGGCGCCCGTCCGCCCCGGCCAATGGCGTACCCGCGCCCCGCGCCGGGGCGACGTCACCCCGTTCGGCGATCCACGGCCCGCGCAGCGGCGGCAGCCCCACCTCCGGGTCCGAGCCGGGACCGGACGTGTCGTAGAGCCGCACCGGCGGATGGTCACCGGTCAGCGCCACCTCCGCGAACGGCACCCGGACATCGGGCCGTGACCCCTCGACGTACACCTTGCCTCGTGCCTGCATGACAGCCTCCCTGGTGATCAAGCGGACCAGCCGAAGTGATCCAGCGGCCCACGGCCCGCACCCAGCTCCCAACCCCGCGCTCCAGTCAGTGCGCGGAGCACGTACTCCTTGGCGACCCCCACCGCCGCCGGCACCGGATCGCCCAGCGCGAGCCGCACGGCGATCGCCGCCGAGAACGAGCACCCGGTGCCGTGGGTGTGCCGGGTGTCCACCCGGGGTGCGCGCAGCAGGGTGGTGTGGCCGCCGCCGTGCAGCACGTCGACCGCCTCGCCCGCGTCCAGGTCACCGCCGGTGACCACCACGTACTTCGGGCCGCCGGCCGCGAGGGCCTCGGCGGCCGCGACCATCCCGGCCACGTCGTCCACCGGGCGTCCGGTGATGGCGGCGGCCTCCGCGCAGTTCGGCGTCGCCACCCTGGCGTACGGCAGGAGCCGTTCGACCGCGCTCACCACGCCGAGCCGGTGGCCGCTGGTGGCCACCAGCACCGGGTCGACGACGAGCTGGGGCAGCCGGCCGTCCCGGGCGGCCTCGGCCACGGCGTCGGCGACGGCGGGATTGCCGAGCATCCCGGTCTTGACCGCGCAGACCGTGAAGTCGGCGAGCACGCTGTCCAGCTGCTCGGTGACCGTGCGCGGGGGCAGCGGCAGGACGGCGTCGACGCCCCGGGTGTTCTGCGCGGTGACCGCCGTGAGGACGCTGGTGCCGTACGCGCCGAGCGCCGCGAAGACCTTGAGATCGGCCTGGATGCCGGCGCCGCCTCCGGAGTCGGAGCCGGCGATGGTGAGGATTGTGGTCGGTGTCACGGCTCCTCCTTGGTTGCGGTTTGGGGCTGCGGCCGACCGTGCCCACTCCGGGCGGTCAGGCTTGATCCCTGCGTGGGCACGGT
>NZ_JBSFYP010000106.1:0-15152 GCF_053599835.1 Micromonospora sp. NPDC005163 | reverse complement strand
GTCGCCGTCGGGGTGCCCCTCGCGGTCGTCGCCGCCGTCCTGGCGGTCCGCGCGCTGCCCCGGGTGGATCGGGCCACGCTGACCACCGGCGCGCAGTTCGCCAACGCCGCCGCCACGGCCACGATCCTGCTCGACCCGACCCTGCTCGCCGGCCTGGTGGAGAGCCGCCGCTGGCGCCGGATCGGCCGGGTACGCAGCCGCCGGTTCCTGCCCGGCCCCGCCTGGTGGGCGCTGCTCCAGGCCGACGTGCGCCGGCTGGGACGCCACCCCAGCGCCCTGCTGATCTGGGCGGCGCTGATCGGGGTCCAGTACGCGGCCGCGCTCGCCCTGCCCGGGCTGGCCGGTGCCGCGCAGGTGGTGTTCGGCTACCTCGCCGCCGACCGGTTGACCGGCGGCCTGCGGTCGATCAGCCGGTCACCCGGGTTGCGTCGGGCGCTCGGTGGCAGTGATGCGGCGCTGCGCGGGATCCATGTGGTCGTGCCGGCGGTCGGCGCCGGCCTGTGGTGGCTGTCGACCCTGCCGACCGTCGACGGTGGGCCGGCGTGGCTGGCGCCGACGCTCGCACTCGGGGTGGTGGCCGCCGCCTGGCGGGCCGCCACCCGACCGGCCATCGACTATGGCGGGGCGACGGCGAACACGCCGTTCGGGATGATCCCGGTCGACCTGCTGCGCCAGGGCGCGCGCGGGCCGGCGCTGCTCGCCGTGCTCGTCCTGGTCCGCCTGCTGCTGGGTTGACCGGGCGGACCCGCCCGGTCAACCCAGGACGTTCAGCCGTCCAGACGCCGGACCATGTTCATGACGGTCTCCAGCTGGGCGCCGCCCTTGATCGGGTAGTTGGTCGCGCCGAGGTAGCCCCACCAGTCCCAGCAGCCGTTCGGGTTGGTGCCGGCGGTGCTCGCCTGGGGGTAGAGGACGATCAGGTTGTTGGTGTCGGCGTACTGGTTCAGGTTCGCCCGGTCGACGAAGGCGGTGCCCACCGAGCCGTACCCCTGGAGGCAGCCGTGCAGGGCCACCAGCAGCCGGCACGACTGGCCGGCCGCGCAGGACGACGGGACGTACGCGAAGCCGTTGGCGTCCATGCTCAAACCGTTGGCCCAGCCGTTGACCGCGAAGGTGTTCTGGCTGAACCGGATGAGCGTGCCACCGAGCGGGCCGGTGTTTGGCGCGTTCACGCCACCGAGCAGTTTGCGGAGCAGGGCGTTCTGCGGGTCGACGCCGCAGTCGTTGAGGAACGGCGACGCGGTCGCGGTGCAGCCCCGCGTCCCGTACGGGGTGACCCAGGAGTGGCCGGCCGCGGAGCCGCTGTCGTACTGCACGCTGGCCCCGAAGTGCTGGTAGTACCGGACCAGGTCGTCGGTGACGGACTTCTTGACGGTGGTGTCGTTGCCGCCGTGGAAGACGTACACCGGGTCACCGGACAGGTTGCCGACCGGGTCGACCCAGCCGTAGGACGCCCAGGTCCGGGTGTACGCCTGCAGGGCGGACAGGTTGGTCGGGTACTGGTTGTCGCCGCAGCCGTAGAGCGCCTGGGCGACGTTGTTCTGGGCGCAGTAGTACGGCCCGGCGGCGAAGACGGCCGCGCCGCGGATCCGGGACGAGTAGGCGACGTGCAGTTGCGTGGCGAGGTAGCCACCGGAGGAGACGCCCGTGACGTAGACGCCGGAGACGTTGTAGGTGCCCAACGAGCCGGAGACCGGGGGCTTGGTGGCCGGGTTGGCGGCCTGGGCGGGCGCCGCGGTGGTCAGGATCAGCAGGAGGACGGCGGCGAGGGTGGCGGCGGCTTTCAGCGGTGTCGTCATGGACGCTCTCCTTGCGAGCGCCGGCGGGGGCGTCGGCGTGCGCCGACGCTATCGTGACGTAGACCACACCAGATATGAGCGCAACCGACACGTCCGAGGACACCGCTGCGTCCGCCTCGCCCATCACTGCTTCTAGAGCTGCCGGAGGACGGACGCGATCGTCGCGACGCCCTCCTCGATGTCCGACGCGGTGTTCGCGGCGTAGCCGAGCACAAGGCCGGGCCGGTGCGGCCGCTGGCAGTGCCAGGACAGCGGTTGCACCTTCACACCGCGGGCCAGTGTCGCCGCCGCCAGCTCGGTGTCGGCCAGCCCGGTGTCGAGTGTGATCGTCAGGTGCAGGCCGGCCGCCGCGCCGTGCACGGTCGCGCCGGGCAGGTGCCGGGTCAGCGCGGCGATCATCGCGTCGCGTCGACGGATGTGTCGGCGGCGCAGCAGCCGCAGCTGTCGCTCCAGCGCGCCGGAGGTCATCAGCTCCGCCAGCACCAGTTGCGGCAGCACCGCGTTGCCCAGGTCGGCATTGCGCTTGGCGGCCACCACCGCCTCCCGGTGGCGGGCCGGCACGAGCAGCCAGCCGACCCGCAGCGCCGGGGCGAGCAGTTTGGACACGCTGCCGGCGTAGCAGACCTGCTCGGGTAGCAGGCCGCGCAGCGCCGGCACCGGGGGCCGGTCGTAGCGGTGCTCGGCGTCGTAGTCGTCCTCGATGATCAGACCGCCGGACCGGGCCCAGTCGAGGAGCTGACGGCGGCGGTCGCCGTCGAGCACCACTCCGGTCGGGAACTGGTGCGCGGGTGTGAGCATCACCGCGGGCACGCCGCTGGCGGCCAACTCGTCGACGCGCAGCCCGGCGCCGTCCACCGCGATCGGCGGGGTATGGATCCCCCAGTTGTTCAGGTGCTGGCGTACGCCCAACGACCCGGGGTCCTCGACCGCGACCCGGTCGATGCCGAGCGCCTGGGCGAGCAGCCCGAGCGCCTGGGACACGCCCGCCACGATGATCACCTCGACGGGGTCGACGGCGATGCCCCGGCTGCGGGCGAGCCAGGTGGCCACGGCCCGGCGCAGCGCGGGCGCGCCGCACGGGTCGCCGTAGCCCAGGTCGGCCGCGGCGAGATCGCGCAGCACGACACGTTCGGCGCGCAGCCAGTCCGCGCGGGGAAAGGCGGCCAGATCGGGTACGCCGGGCGTCAGGTCGATCGTGGCGCTCGCCGCGCGTACCGCGTCGAAGATGTCGCTGCCCGGAGCGGGCGGGAAGAGCGCGTCCGGCGCTGGCGCGGCGGCCGGGGCGGGTGCCGACGTGGCGGGCGCGGCCGGGGCGGCGACGACCACCGTCCCGGCACGGCCTCGACCGGTGACGTGCCCCTCCTCGGTGAGCCGCTGGTACGCCTCAGTGACCACGCCCCGGGAGACGCCGAGGTCGGCGGCGAGCACCCGGGTGGCGGGGAGCCGCCCGCCGACCGGCACCCGCCCGTCGGCGATGGCCTGGCGCAGCCGGCCGGCCAGCCAGTCGGCCCGTCCGCCGGGCGGAGCGTCGGTGATGGTCAGGTGCAGGAAGTCCGACCCGGCCGTTATGGACCTGTCGGGTGCTCTCGGTTTGGCCCTGCTCACCGGACCATCCTGGCAGCAGAGTGGGAGTTCAGACAGCCCCGCCGAGCCCACCGGAGGACGCCGTGACGATCCCGTTCCTGATCACCACGCTGATCGTGGTGATCACTCCGGGCACCGGGGTGTTCTTCACCCTCTCCGCCGGGCTGTCCCGGGGCGCCCGGGCCGGCGTGCTGGCCGCCTTCGCCTGCACGCTGGGGGTGGTGCCGCACCTGCTAGCGGCGATGACCGGGCTCGCCGCGCTGCTGCAGGCGAGCGCGGCGGCGTTCGAGGTGGTCCGGTACCTCGGCGTCGGGTACCTGCTCTACCTGGCCTGGTCGACCGTGCGGGACCGCACCGCCTTCGCGGCGACTCCCGGTACGCCACCCCGCTCGGCTGCCCGGGTGATCGTCTCCGGGGTGCTGGTCAACCTGCTCAACCCGAAGCCGACGCTGTTCTTCGTCGCGTTCCTGCCGCAGTTCGTGGACACCACCGCGCCAGGCTCGACACGGTCGATGCTCGCGTGCGGGGCCGTGTTCATGCTGCTCACCTTCGTGGTGTTCAGCGGCTACGGCATCTTCGCGGCCCGGCTGCGCGACCGGGTGCTCACCCGGCCGAGGGTCACCGACTGGTTGCGCCGGTCGGTCGCCGGCACGTTCGTCGCGCTCGGCGTGACGCTCGCTCTCACCGAACGATAGGAGTCCCGTGCAGTTCCAGCATTCCGCGCCGCTCCGCGCCGCGTACCCGGACCTGGTGGCCGGCGTGGTCCTGGCCACCGGCATCACCCCCACGGCGGATGTGGCACAGCGGACCGCCGCGTACACCGCCGTCGCCCGTGAACGGTTGGCCGGCGGCGCCGAGAGCGGGTTCCCGGAGATCCAGGCGTGGCGGCGGGCGTACGCCGCGATGGGGCTGCGCCCCACCCGGTACCGGTGCGCGGCGGAGGCGCTGCTGCGCCGGTTGCGGCTGGACGGCGACCTGCCCCGGCTGCACCCCCTGGTCGACCTCTGCAACGCCGTCTCGACCGCGTACGCGATCCCGGTCGCGGTGCTCGACCTGGACCGGGTCGACGGCGATCTGGTGGTCCGCCCCGCCCACGGCGACGAGGAGTACCTGAGCTTCGCCGGCGAGACCGAGCACCCCGACCCGGGCGAGGTGACCTTCGTGGACGCCGCCGGTCGGGCGCACGCCCGGCGCTGGACGAACCGGCAGAGCGGCTGGTCGGCCGTGCGGGAGGGCACCTCGTCGGTGCTGATCGTCGCCGAGGCGTTGCACCCCGACGCCGAGGCGGACGTGACCCGGTTGGTCGCCGCACTGGTGGCGGAACTGACCGAGGGGTGGTCGGCACCGACGGGTGCCTCCGTGCTCACCGGCGCCGCACCCCGGTTCGACACGACGGCCGCCGGTAAAGCGGCAGGTCAGGCGGTGTCGCCGGGGACGAGGTGGCGGTAGCCGGGGATCGTCTCGGCGAACCAGCCGGCGACGCTGGCCAGGCCGCGCTCGTTGAGCTGCGCGTCGTGGATCGGGTACGCCCGTTCGGCGCCCACCTCCCGGGCGAACCGGATCGCCTCGTCGAGCCGCAGCCAGGACCCCTGCGCCGGAACCAGCAGCGTGCGGACCGGCTCGTCCGGCACGTGCACCGAGTCGCCCGGGTGGTAGAGCCCGTCGCCGATCAGGTAGCCGAGGTTGGGACAGTCCGGTTGACCGTCGTGGATCGCGGCGTGCCGGCCGCCGTGGGCGGTGACCGGAATGCCGGCCGCGGTGAAGCGTTGCCCGGCGTGGACCCGGGTGACCGGCAGCGGGGCGAGGTCGGGCAGTTGTGCGCCCTCCGGGGCGTAGACCGGGACGCCCAGGCCGGCCAGCCGCAGCACGTCCACGTGGTCGGTGTGCTCGTGGGTGACCAGGACGGCGTCCGCGCCGACCAGGGCGCGCGGTTCGCTCCACGTGCCGGGGTCGACGACCAACACGCCGCCGTCGTGCTCGATCCGGACGCAGGAGTGGGTGAACCGGGTGATCCGCATCCGACGACGGTACGCCGCCGGCCGGTAGGTCACGGTCCCATGGGACCGGGGCGGATCTGGGGCGGACGTGTCGACGGGCCGGCATGATCGGAGGCATGCAGCGCTCGACGCAGCGGGGGCACCGGAGCGTCCCGCACACCGCCGACGTACGGATCGAGGCGTGGGCGCCGGACCGGGAGGGGTGCCTGGCCGAGGCGGTCGCCGCGCTGGTCGAGACGTTCGCGGACATCAGCGGCGCCCGGGCGGAGGCGGACACCGAGTTCGAGCTGCCGCCCGGTGACGATGAGGACCTGCTGGTCGGCCTGCTGGACGAGGTGATCTTCCGGCTGGACACCGAGGGCACCCTGCCGCTGGACTGCGACGTGCGGTCGACCGGGGCCGGTGGCCTGCTGGCCCGCTGGCGGTCGACCAGCACCGACGCGGTGGAGCTGGTCGGCGCGGTGCCGAAGGCGGTGTCGCTGCACGCGCTGCGCGTCGGCCCGGACGACGCCGGCTGGTCGTGCGCGGTGACCCTGGACGTGTGAGCGTCGGCGGGCGCGCAGCCGCGGGTCAGCCCGGCCCGGTCAGCCCTTGACCACGCCGAGCGGCGTGAGCCGGGCGACAAGCCGGCACAGGCCCGCGCCCCGGGCCGCTTCCACCACCGCCGACACGTCCTTGTACGCCTCCGGCATCTCCTCGGCCAGCCCCTTCCAGGACGCGCCGCGTACGGCCACGCCCCGCGCCGCCAGGTCGCGCCGCACGTCCTGGCCCCGGGCGGCGCGGGTGGCCTCGCCACGGCTGCGGGTACGGCCGGCGCCGTGACAGGTGGACGCGAAGGCCGGGTTGCCGGCGACGCCGGTGAGCACGTACGACGAGGTGCCCATCGAGCCGGGAATCAGCACCGGCTGTCCCGCGTCGCGCAGGTCGGCAGGGAGGTCCGGGTGGCCGGGCGGCAGCGCGCGGGTGGCGCCCTTGCGGTGCACGCAGAGCTGCCGGGTGCCGCCGTCCCGCTCGTGATCCTCGATCTTGGCGAGGTTGTGCGACACGTCGTAGACCAGGTCCAGGTCGGTCCCGGCGACCCGGCTGAAGACCCGGCGGGCCGCCTCGGTGAGCAGTTGCCGGTTGGCCCGCGCGTAGTTCGCCGCTGCGGCCATCGCGCCCAGGTAGGCCCGTCCCTCCGGCGAATCGACCGGCGCGCAGGCCAGCTGCCGGTCCGGCACCTCGATGCCGTGCCGGGGCATCACCCCCTCCATGATCCGTACGTAGTCGGTGCAGATCTGGTGGCCCAGCCCGCGCGAGCCACAGTGGATCATCACGCAGACCTGCCCCTGGCGCAGCCCGAACGCCGCGGCGACCGGCTCGTCGTACACCTCCTCGACGGCCTGCACCTCAAGGAAGTGGTTGCCGGAGCCGAGGCTGCCGACCTGGCCCTGCCCGCGCTGCACGGCCCGCTCGCCGACCTGCGCCGGATCGGCGTCGGTCACCGCGCCGCCGTCCTCACAGCGGGCCAGGTCCCGGGGCACCCCGTGCCCCTGCTCGACGGCGTACCGGGAGCCACCGCGCAGCACCGCGTCCAGCTCGGCGCGGTCCGCGAGCTGCCAGACCGAGCCCCGGCCCATGCCACGCGGAATGGCCGGGTCCAGACCGTTCATCAGCGCGTCGATGATCCGGGGTAGCTCCGCCCGGTCCAGCTCGGCGGTGAGCAGCCGGACCCCGCAGGAGATGTCGAAACCCACCCCGCCGGGCGAGACCACACCGCCCGCGGCGACGTCGGTGGCCGCGACGCCACCGATCGGGAAGCCGTAACCCCAGTGCACGTCCGGCATGGCGTACGACGCGTCGACAATGCCAGGCAGGGTGGCCACGTTCGCCACCTGGTCCAGCGACCGGTCGGCACCGACGTCGGGCAGCAGTTCCGGCATGGCGAACACGACCCCGGGCACCCGCATCGGCGCCTCGCGGTCGATCCGGAACCGGTACGGCGACTCCTGGACCAGCTCCATGCCCGGACGGCTACCCGCCACGCGCACTCGTACACCCGGTTGGCGCCCGTCCGGTCCGGGTAGTGCGGGAGCATGCCCCAGCGGTACGAGAACTACCCGAGAATCGCGGTCGTCACCGGCGCGGACTCCGGCATCGGCAAGGCCTGCGCGGTCGCCCTGGCCGAGGCCGGCTTCGAGATCGGTATCACCTGGTACGGCGACCCCGACGGCGCCGAGCGGACCGCCACCGAGGTCCGGGCCACCGGGCGGCGCTGCGAGGTCGCCGAGGTCGACCTGACCCGGCTGCCGGAGGCCGCGGCGGTCGTGGACGAGCTGGCCGACCGGCTGGGCGGCATCGGGGTTCTGGTCAACAACGCGGGCACCGGCGCGTCGACCCCGTTCGTCGACACCTCCTGGGAACAGTGGCGGGAGGTGCTGTCGGTCGACCTGGAGGCGCCCTTCCTGTGCGCGCAGCGCGCCGCCCGGCGGATGCGGGCCGCCGGGAACGGCGGGCGGATCATCAACATCACCAGCGTGCACGAGCACGCGCCCCGGGTCGGCTCTGCCGCGTACTGTGCCGCCAAGGGTGGGCTGGGGCTGTTGACCGGGGTGATGGCACAGGAGTTGGCCGCCGACGGGATCACCGTCAACGCGGTCGCCCCGGGCGAGATCGCCACGCCGATGACCGGTCAGGAGGACATCGACCCGTTCACCCAGGAGCGGCCCGGCGTACCGGTGGGGCGGCCGGGCGACGCCCGGGAGGTCGCCGCCGTGGTCGCACTGCTCGCTTCCCCCGCCGCCAGCTACGTCACCGGGGCGTCCTGGCCGGTCGACGGGGGCATGCTGCTGATGGGCCCGCAGGCCAACAGCCTGACGTCGAACGACTGGCGCTCGGTCTGACCCCCCAGCGGAAAACACCGCCGGTCGCGAACGGGACAGCGAGCGGCAAACCGGGCACGTATCCTTCCCCCTTCCGGTGATCAGCGGCGGCGGTGAAGCCGGTCGACGACGGAGGGGGACCGGATGCCCGAGTGGGCTGGCCGGGGCGGCCGGCAACGACGCGCCTTCGTGGTCGGTGGGGCGCTGCTCGGGATCGCCGCCCTGATGCTGCTGGCCGCCTGGCGCAGCACCGGCTTCCTCAGCGACCTGCTGCTCAACCTGGGCGCCAGCGTGGTGCTCGCGGCCATCTCCTACGTCATCTTCGATCCGCTGTTCGAGGAGGCCCGCAAGGCGCGGGTGCAGGAGCACCTGAGCTTCGACCAGCAGGCCTTCGTGGCGCGGCTGCACCGCGCCGGCCGCCGGGTACGGATCCTCGACACCTGGACCATCCTGCTGGAGCAGCGGCACCGGGAGGAGACCCTGGCGGCGGTACGCGCGGCGCTGGCCAACGGCTCCCAGGTGCAGCTGCTCCTGCTCGACCCGGACTGCACCGCCGCCCAGCAGCGCTCCGAGGAACTGGAGCGGCAGCGGGTGAACGTGCCGCGGCAGATCCGCACCAACCTGCGCCACCTGGCCGCCTTCTCGGACGCCCTCGAGCCCCGGCTGCGGCACCGGTTACAGGTCCGGCTCTACGACGCCTCCCCGTCGATCCAGCTCTACCAGTGGGACGGTCGCGCGCTGATCTCGTTCTTCCCGATCGGGAAGCTGTCGTTCAACGTGCCCCAGCTCGAGGTGGACATGGACAGCCCGTGGGGCGGATTCGTGCACGCCCGGTTCGAGGAGCTGTGGGAGCACGAGCAGGCGACCTTGGATTTGGAGCGGTACTGGTCGGTGACGGTCACTCTGCGCCACGACGACTCGGACGTGGTCGAGGTGCAGGTGCCCTACGTGACGGTGGACGGGCAGCACTACGTCGACTGCCACGCGTTCCGGTTGGCCCGGCCGCTGACCGTGCGGGCCGCGCTGCCGCCACGGGCACCCGGGGCGGCGCCGGAGGTGTTCACCCTGGCCGAGCCAGCCGACGGAGACCGTACGCCGGTCGCCACCGTGGTCCGGCAGTTCGACCAGAAGTACGGGCCCGGCAACGGGGAGCGGGCGATCCGCCGGTTGGCGCCGCAGCAGCCGGCCGGTCCGCGCACCCCCGCGCCCCGCTCCGCGGCGACCGGTGACACGCACGGACGGTGACCCCACCCGGCCGGTCGGGACGGCGCGCGGGACAATGGTGGCTGCCGTGCCCGATCGCCAGGAGGACCGTCCGCGTGTCGCCCAGCCCCGCTCCCCCGCCCGGGCCGACGCAGCTGCGCGCCGACTGTGGGCGCTGCTTCGGGCTGTGCTGCGTGGTGCCCGCCTTCGCCGCCTCGGCGGATTTCGCCGTCGACAAGCCGGCCGGTCAACCCTGCGCCAACCTGCGTCCCGACCACCGCTGCGGCATCCACACCGAGCTGCGGGAGCGCGGGTTTCCCGGCTGCACGGTGTTCGACTGCTTCGGCGCCGGCCAGCAGGTCGCCCAGGTGACCTTCGGTGGGCGGGACTGGCGGGACGCGCCGCAGATGCTGCCGGAGATGGCTGCGGCGTTCACCGTGCTGCGTCCGCTGCACGAGCTGCTCTGGTACCTGACCGAGGCGTTGGCGCTGCGCCCGCCGGCCGAGCTGCGCGTCGAGCTGGAGCGCGCCCGCGCCGAGATGTCGGCGCTCATCGGGGGCGAGCCGGCGCAGCTGCGCGCGGTGGATGTGGCCGCGCACCGAGACCGGGTCAACCCGTTGCTCTCGCGGGCCGGGGAAGCGGCCCGATCCCGGGGCGGCGCCCCAGGCCTCGACCGCCGTGGCGCGCAGCTGCTGGGGGCGGATCTGCGCGGAATGGACCTGCGCCGGGCCAACCTGCGCGGGGCGTTGCTGATCGGCGCCGACCTGCGCGGTGTCGACCTGGGCCTGGCCGACGTCACGGGCGCCGACCTGCGCGGCGCCGACCTACGCGGCGCGGACCTGCGGGCCACCCTCTTCCTGCACCAGGCCCAGCTGGACGCCGCTCGCGGTGACGCGCGCACCGGGCTGCCGGCGACGCTCACCCGGCCGGCGCACTGGACGGCGCTGTCGCTGACGCCGGTCCGCCGACCGCACCAGGCCGCGGCGCCCGCCCGCCGCGGCCGGCGCCGATAGGCGACGCCAGCCCGATCGGGTGCGCGTCGCGGTCAGCCTCCGGTCAACTCGCGGAAGCCAGCGTGGACCGGGCACTGCGGGCAGCGGCGCGCTGGCGCTGGCCCTGGTCGTGGCGGTCAGCCGCCGCGGGACGCTGCGGCTGCCGTCCGCCCCGCCGCCGGCCGAGACGATCACACCGGCGGTCAGCGCCAGCGGGCGAGGTTTCGTCGGCGACGACGCCGGGTAGCCACCGCCGACGCGGAACGGCACCGACGGGGGGCACGGCGTGGGTTTCCGAAAGCGCGACGGTGAGCTGCCGAGCGACCCGCAGCACAGCGAGGACGAGGCCGGCCAGGCCCGGTTGGTGCAGGTCGAGGCGGACACCGAGGTCCCGCCGCCGGACGGCACCGACGTACGGCCGGACATCGTGACCGAGGACGACAACTCGGGTGTCGCCGGGGGCTCCTCCGGCAGCAGCGGCGGTGGGTCCAGCATGCCCGGGCACCCGGACGCGACCCGCTGACGCGGGCTCAGCGCGGAGTCAGCGGCTGGCCAGCGCGGCCGCCCGCGCCTCGGTCATGCCCTTGTTGGCCAGCCCGTCGGCCCGCTCGTTCTCCGGGTGACCGTTGTGCCCCTTGACCCACAGCCAGGTGACCTGGTGCCGCTCGCAGGCGGCCTCCAGCCGCTGCCACAGGTCGGCGTTCTTCACCGGCTGCTTCGCGGCGGTCAGCCAGCCGTTGCGCTTCCAGGACGCCAGCCAGCTGGTGATGCCGTTGCGCACGTACGTGCTGTCGGTGTGCAGCTCGACGGTTACCGGCCGGTTCAGGCTCTCCAAAGCCTGGATGGCCGCCATCAGCTCCATCCGGTTGTTGGTGGTCGGACTGGCCTCGCCGCCGCACAGCTCCCGCTCGTGGTCGCCGTAGCGCAGCAGGGCGCCCCAGCCGCCCGGTCCGGGGTTTCCGCTGCACGCCCCGTCGGTCCAGATCTGCACACCTCTGCCGGCCGCCGCGTCCACCATGGCGAGCAACCTACCGGGCTGCGACGCCGCGACCCGCGCTCGGGTGGCCGCCACGCCGGGTGTCGCCGGTCGAAAATCCCGCGCGTCGCCCCGGCCCGGTCTGCCAGAGTCGATCACCATGGGCGGGAACTGGGACGCCGAGCGCTGATCCGCCCGGTCAGCGGGGCGGCGCGCCGGGCTCCGAGCCGGCGCCATCCGGCCCGGCATCGCCGGCTCCGCCGGCGGGCGGGACGCCCACCACGGCCGCCGGGATGGCCGGGGCGGGTCGGGTCGGGCGCAGCCGGTCGCGGACGCGGTCCGCCGCGTCGCCGGCGGTGGCCGCGATCATCGGCAGCAGCCGGGTGGAGTTCATCACGGCGACCTCCTCGGCGGGGGTGGTCACGCCGTCGAGGAAGCGCAGCACCCGCTCGGCCGGGTTGCGGTCGAAGAGCCGGTCGAAGAAGTCCGGGCCACCGACCCCGCCCCGGTCCAGCGCGCGCAGCGCGACCGCGTCCATCCAGCGGTGCCGGCGGGGGTACGCCGGCGCGGGCACCGGCGGCCGCCCGGCTGCGAGGGCACGGGCCACCTGGTCGGCCTGGCGGTACATCGCGGAGAACGTGAAGCCGGTGGAGGGGCGGGTCGCGCCGCCGGCCGTGCCGAGGCGCACCACCCGGGGTGAGGGCCGGGCCGGGAACGGCGCGTCGGTCATCGGGATCACCCCGTTCTCCACCTCACGCACCCGCAGCCCGGCCGGATCGAGCCCGAGCAGGTCCCGGTAGCCGGCCAGCGCCGTGTCGTACCCGGAACCGGTGAGCAGGGCCGGCGAGAACTCGGTGTACTCGACCAGGGCGTAGCGGTCGCTCACCGGGAGCACGTACCCGAACGAGACGCCCCGGGTTGGCTGCGGGGTGCGGAAGTCCATCAGCACCGCCCGCGCCGGGTCGAACACCGGCCGGTCGGCTTCGAGCCACCACCCCCGGAAGTGCTGCAACCAGGTGGTGCGCCCAGGTCGAGCCGGTGGGCGGGGACGGGAGTCGAGCACCCAGCCGGCCCGTACGGTGGGCCCGCCGCCGGTGCGCACCACCACCCGGGTGCCGTCGTCGACGACCGTCCCGGCGGGCGCGACGATCCGGGTGGCGCCGAGGCGGCGCTCGGCCTCGGCAGCCCGGTCGTAGACCGGGCCGGAGCGGAGCATGGCGTACCGCAGCGGGGCCAGGTCGAGCACCCGACGCCGCGCCGGCGTGACCACCTCGACCTGCTGCCAGCTCGCGCTGAGCAGCGGGTCCAGGTCATCGTCCGGGTGGCCCCAGAACGCCCAGGTGCGGTCCTGGCCGCGCCGGCGCACCGGGTCGACGACCGCGATCCGCAGGTCGCGGACGCCGTGCCGGTCCAGCGCGGCGAGCAGCAGCGACGCGGCGCCGCCGCCGCCGAGCAGCGCGAGGTCGACGTCCAGCGGCGCGGATCCGGTCACCCGCCCCACGCTGCCACACCGCTCTGCCCCACCACCCGCCGCCACCGACGCGGCGCGTCCTCAGCCCACCCGGGCGGGATCGGGTACGGCCGGGGGCGGGTCGGCGTAGGCGCGGGCCACCGTCGCGCGGGTGAAGACCCGCCAGGTGGCGGCGGAGACGCCGATCGCCACCGCCAGGCCGACCCAGTACGGCGCGGTGATGCCGAACCGGGCGGCGAGCAGACCACCGAGCAGGGCGCCCACGCAGTTGCCACCCGCCGCCACGAAGAGCGTGGTGCTGGCCACCCGGCCCTGCAACTCCGGCGGGGTGAGCCGTTGGCGCAGCGAGTTCGCCACGATGTTCCACAGTGCGCTGTGTACGCCGAAGGCGAAGAGCGCGAAGCCGACCACGACCGTGCTGCGGGAGCCCGCCAGCGCCAGGTGCAGCCCCGCCTCGATCAGCAGGCCGATCCGGATCGTCCAGGTGGCGCCGGACCAGGCGATGAGCCGATCGCCGAGGAGCGCGCCGAGCACCCCGCCGAAGGCCATGCAGGTGAACAGCAGCCCGTAGCCGACGGACCCGAGCCGCAGTCGCTCGTCGGCGAGCAGCACCAGCACCGCCAGCGCGGCGGTCAGGGTCACGTTGAGCAGGCCGATCAGCACGGCCATCGTCCGGAGCAGCCGCTGATGGGCCAGCCAGCGCAGCCCTTCGACGATCTCCCCCCGCATCGAGCGGGTACGGCGTGCGCTCACGTCGGTGGCGGCGGCCCGGAAATCGCCTCCGATGAGCGCCACCAGCACCGCGCTGAGGGCGTACGTGACGGCGTTGACCAGGAACGGGCTGCTCGCCGCGAGCACGAACAGGAGACCGCCCAGCGGTCCGGCGAGCATGCCGTGCATGAGGGTGGTGCCGCCGCCGAGCCAGCCGTTGGCCCGCTCCAGGCGGTGCCGGGGCACCACGCTCGGCAGCACGGCCTGGCCGGCCGCACGGAACACGATCTCGCCGGTGTTGACGACGAACAGCACCACGTACAGCAGCGCCACGCCGGCTGTACCGGTCATGATCGCCGCGGCCAGCACGGCCAGCGCTACCACTCGCACCAGGTCGATGACGATCATCAGGCGGCGCCGGTCCATCCGGTCCACCAGCACCCCGCCGGGCAGCGCGAAGAGCAACCAGGGCAGCCAGGCCACGGCGGACGCCGCAGCCACCACGAGCGGGTCGGTCGTCCGCGAGGCGACGAAGAGCGGCGCGGCGACGGTGGCCAGGCCGCTGCCCAGGGCGGAGAGGGTGCTGGCCGCCCACAGCCGGGCGAACCGCGTGCCGAGTCCGGCGTCCCTGTCCCGTGTCACGGGCACGGAACCTACCAGCGAGCCGGCCCCGGCGGAGCGGGCCGGCTGGGCCGCCGGCCGGGTGGTGCATTACCGCCGTCGCCGGCAATACCTCGCCATCGGCCCACCCGTGACAGCCCGGCCGGACGGACATCGACCGGATCAGCGGTGCCGGTCCGGCCGTGCGGGCCTTTCCGCAGCTCTCCCCGCCTTCGGGTGGACACGTGACGGCAACGAGGATTTCTCATTTTCACCGGATCGAGGTCCCAACGCACCTAGTGTTGGGCACACCGGTGCTAGTCACGGAGTTGGCCACCCGAACGACGTCCCACGCAGTCAGCGGACGAAAAGTGAGGGAAGACGCGTATGAAGGTCTCAACAGCACTCTGTTCGGCAGCGCTCGGCGTGGGCCTCGGCACGCTCCTGCTGCCGGGCGCCGCACTGGCCGACACCACCGTGTCACCAGCCACCACCCCGGTCGGTGGGACCGTCGTGCTCACCGCGACGACCTGCAACCCGAAATCGGGCGACGCCATCTTCCGCGTCACCGGCCCCAACCGCGACCAGAACGTCCGATCCACCACCGCCGCGGCCGGCGGCGGGCTCAGCGCCGAACTCTTCACCGCCGGGTTCACCCTCGGTACGTACACCGTGGCGGCCACCTGCGGCGACGGCAGCTCGGCCGGCAGCGCCACGTTCACCGTGACCCCGATCGGCGGCGCGCCCGCCGGATCCGGCGGCGGCAACCGCGACAACGGTGCCCTCGCCGCCGGCGGCACGCTGCTCGGCACCGCCCTCGCCGGCGCGGTGATCCTGTTCCGCCGGCGCCGTCCGGTGTCCGCCGTCGCCTGATCGGCGACCCGCTCCATCCCTGAGGACGGGTGCCCGCACCGGTGTCACCGGCGCGGGCACCCCGACGATCCCGTACGGAGGTCGG
>NZ_JBSFYP010000105.1:0-15173 GCF_053599835.1 Micromonospora sp. NPDC005163 | reverse complement strand
CCAGTCCGGGGTATAAATCATAATTGGCACTGGCTTATCAAGCACCCTGTTGAGTTCTCAAAGAACAACCACACACCGATCAAAAGCCCCACTCGCTGGGACCCCATCTCGGGGCAACCGCTCAAACTTACTTGGTCGAACTTTCGTTGTCAACCTCGTGTCCGAGGTGATCAACTTTTTGGTCCTGATCCACGACGACGCACGCCGTACCCGGCGGTCGTTACTGTCGTGGGAAGCCGCAGACCGGCCGATCACCGCTTCGCGGCTCTCGGCCCGGCTCCTGCCGGCTTCAGCACTCTACCCGGTCGGCTTCGCGTCTGCAACCCCGTTTCCGGAGTGATCCGCACCGCCCGATTTCTCAGTCTCGCTCGGCGTTCCCGCCACGAGCCTGGCGCCCGCTCTCGGCCGGTTTGTCCGGCCTCCCCCGTGCAGAGAGAAAGTTACGCGGACGGCCCGGAGAAGGCAAATCAGGGTTCATCACTGGTTGGTCGAAGGGGGCCGGCGGCGGTCCCCGCGTAGCCCGCGACGCGGAGCGCATCGGCGTGCCAGAGTGTCAGGCATGGATGAGTCCGGGCTCGGCGTCACGGTGCACGCCGAGGAGGCGCTGCTCGGCCTCCTCCTGCCGTTCTGGCAGTTGGTGATCGGCGCGGTCGTCCTGGTCGTCCTGGTGCTCTCGGTGGGGCGACTGGCCCGGAGGGGCCGATCCCGGATGACCACCGCTCTGCTGGTGACCGCCGCGGTCATCGCGGGCTTCACGGTGCTCGGCGTGCTGCTGGAGGGCTGAGGGCTCAGAGCCGGCGGTTGGCCAGGCTCGGCAGTTCGGCCCGGATCTGGACGAGCCGGTCGAGGTCGAGGTCGACGACGGACACCCCCGGGCCGTCCGGCAACTGGGTGAGGATCGTCCCCCACGGGTCGACCACCATGCTGCGCCCGAAACAGGTGCGGCCGGGCTCGTGGTCGCCGGTCTGGCCGGCGGCCGCGACGAAGCACTGGTTCTCGATCGCCCGCGCCCGCAGCAGGACCTCCCAGTGGTCCCGTCCGGTGTGCAGCATGAACGCCGCCGGGACCACCAGCAGGTGGGCGCCACCCTCGGTGGCCAGGCGCCGATACAGCTCCGGGAAGCGCAGGTCGTAACAGATGGACAGGCCCACCCGGAGCCCCTCGACGTCGACCACCACCGGCCGGTCGCCAGCGGCGACGCTCGCCGACTCCAGGTAGGAGACCCGGCCGGGTATCTCCACGTCGTACAGGTGGATCTTGCGGTAGCTCGCGGCCAGGCTGCCGGACCGGTCGAAGACCAGCGACGTGTTCCAGGTGTGCTCCGGGTCGGGGCCGGCCTCGTGGAACGAGCCGGCCACCACCCAGATGCCGAGTCGCCGGGCGATGCCGGCGAAGAAGCTGCCCACCTCGCCGTCCACCGGCTCCGGCTCGGGCAACCCGGCGGCGGGGCCCAGGTAGTCGACGTACTCCGGCAGGACCGCGAGGTCCGCGCCGCCGGCGGCGGCACGTTCCAGCAGGACCTCCGCGGCTGCCAGGTTGGCTTTGCGGTCATCCCGGGCGTTCAGCTGGCAGACGGCGACGCGCATGGGCCAAGGGTACGGCCGAACGGGCTGCATCGGCAGCCTCAGATGCTGGCCAGCACCAGAGCCCCGGCGGCGAAGCCGAGCCCGGCGACCTGGACCGGTCGCAACTTCTCCCGGTCGACGGCGAGCGCGAGCAGCACCGTGCTGGCCGGGTAGAGCGCGGCGATCGCCGCGACGATGCTCAGGTGACCGCGGGCGGCGGCGGCGAGGAAGAGCGCGTTCGCGGCACTGTCGAGCAGGCCGGCGACCGCGGCCCACACCAGTACGCGCCGCCCGAGCCGGAGCCGCACGCCGGTGCCGGCGGCCAGGGCGAGGCCGAACGCGATCGAGCTGGCCCGTACGGCCGCCACCGGCCACATGCCGGCCCCCTCGCCGGCCTGGCCGAGCAGCGTGAAGAAGACGCCGAAGAGCGCCCCGGCGCCCAGCGCCAGCCTTACCAGCCGCGCTGGGACGGCCCGGCGGCTGCCGCCCTCGCCCAGGCTGACCAGTGCGATCGCCAGCACGGCGAGGCCGGCGCCGATGAGCGCGGGGGCGCCGGGGAACGTCGAGGTGAACAGGCCGGCGACGATCGGCACTATCGCGGCGGTGATCGCGGTGACCGGCGCCACGACGGCCATCATCCCGCCGGCGAGAGCCCGGTAGAGCAGCATGACCCCGGCCGCGCCGGCCACCCCGGCGATCAGCCCCCAGGCGATGTCGCCCACGGTGGGGGTCCCGGGCACGACCAGCACCAGGACGACCAGCAGCGGGACGCTGAGCAGCTGGGAGACCACCGTGACGGCGATCGGGTCGGCCCGGCGGGACGCCTTCCCGCCGGAGAAGTCGGCCGTGCCGAACGCGACCGCGGACACCGCTGCCAGGACAATGGGGAGCATGCGACAGTCGTATCACAATAATGACCGCATAGGATAGTTCAATGACCGAGATCGGAGCGGGCCGTGTAGGCGCGGTGACCGCCGCGGTGGCCCGACAGGTACGCGAGCTACGTGCCACGCGCGGCTGGTCCTTCGAGGAGTTGGCCGGACGGTCGGGGGTGAGCAAGGGGATGCTCGTGCAGATCGAGAGCGCGCGCACCAACCCGAGCGTCGGCACGCTCTGCCGGGTCGCCGACGCGTTCGGGGTCAACATCGCCCGCCTGCTGGAGCCCGACGAGGAACGGACCGTGAAGATCACCCCGGTCGCCGACGCGCCCGTGCTCTGGCAGGGCGAACGAGGCGGCACGGCCCACCTGCTCAGCGGGCTGGGCGAACCGGACCTGGTCGAGCTCTGGGACTGGCGGCTGGAACCCGGCGAGGCACACCGCTCCCCCGACCACCCGCGCGGCACCCGGGAGGTCCTCCACGTGCTGACCGGCGCGGTCGTCGTCCGGGTCGACGGGCAGGACCACCCCGTCCGGGCCGGCGAGACGATCGAGTTCCACGCCGACCGGGAACACGGCTATCGCAACGACACCGACGAACCGGCCCGACTGATGATGGTGACCGTCACCCCGTCGGGCGAGTGGGATCGACGGACCCGCTCACGCCGGCCGCGTCAGGACTGAGCGGCCGGCGCGACGCGAGGACGATCAGGCCGACTTCTCCTCGCGGTCCCGCCGGGCCTGACGGCCGGTGAACTCGCGGGGCACGATGGTCGGGTTGACGTTCTCCAGGACCACCTCGCGGGTGATCAGCACTCGGGCGGCGTCGGGGTTGCTCGGCACCTCGTACATCGCGGAGAGCAGAACCTCCTCGATGATGGCCCGCAGGCCGCGGGCGCCGGTGCCCCGCAGCATGGCCTGGTCGGCGATCGCCTCGAGCGCCGGCTCGTCGAACTCCAGCTCGACCCCGTCCAGCTCGAAGAGGCGCTGGTATTGCCGGACCAGGGCGTTGCGCGGCTCGGTGAGGATCCGCACCAGGGCGCTGCGGTCCAGGCTGCGCACGTTGGTGATCACCGGCAGTCGGCCCACGAACTCGGGGATCAGCCCGAACTTGAGCATGTCCTCCGGCATGACCTGGCTGAAGATGTCATCGGTCGACCGGTCGGACACCGACCGGAGCCGGGCACCGAAGCCGGTGCCACCCTGCCCGGTGCGGGACTCGATGATCTGATCCAGACCGGCGAACGCGCCACCGCAGATGAACAGCACGTTGGTGGTGTCGATCTGGATGAACTCCTGGTGCGGGTGCTTGCGCCCGCCCTGCGGCGGCACGTTGGCCACCGTGCCTTCCAGCATCTTGAGCAGGGCCTGCTGCACACCCTCGCCGGAGACGTCCCGGGTGATCGACGGATTCTCCGACTTGCGGGCGATCTTGTCGACCTCGTCGATGTAGATGATGCCGGTCTCGGCGCGCTTGATGTCGTAGTCGGCGGCCTGGATCAGCTTGAGGAGGATGTTCTCCACGTCTTCGCCGACGTAACCCGCCTCGGTCAGCGCGGTGGCGTCGGCGATCGCGAACGGGACGTTCAACATCCGGGCCAGCGTCTGCGCCAGGTGGGTCTTGCCGCACCCGGTCGGGCCGAGCAGCAGGATGTTGGACTTGGCCAGCTCGACGGCGTCGCTGCCGGAGCCCGGCGCGCCGGCCGCCTCGGCCTGGATCCGCTTGTAGTGGTTGTAGACCGCGACGGCGAGCGCCTTCTTGGCCTGATCCTGCCCGACCACGTAGTTGTCGAGGAACTGGCAGATCTCCATCGGCTTGGGAAGCTCTTCCCACTTCACCTCGCCGGACTCGGCCAGCTCTTCTTCGATGATCTCGTTGCAGAGATCGATGCACTCGTCGCAGATGTAGACCCCGGGGCCCGCGATGAGCTTCTTCACCTGCTTCTGCGACTTGCCGCAGAAGGAGCATTTCAGTAGGTCGCCGCCGTCACCGATCCGTGCCACCTACGTTCTCCCTGCACTCATCGGCCGGAGACCCGGCCCTGACCCTGCGGACGCTGCGCGCCGTCCGGCTCCGTTCACCCCGCCGGCCCAACCGGCGAAGCGGTACGGACCCGACGTTACCCGCTGGCGGGGCATTCTCCGACCCCCAAAACGGGTGTGTCAGAGGTCGGCCGGGAACGACGCCCCGGCCAACCTCTGACCCGGTACTGCTCAGCTGGCGGCGTTGGCCGCCAGCAGACCCTTCTTGCGGCTGGTCAGGATCGTGTCGACCAGCCCGTACTCCTTGGACTCCTCGGCCGTCATGATCTTGTCCCGGTCGATGTCCTTGCGGACCTGCTCGATCGGGCGGTTGCAGTGGCGGGAGAGCATGTCCTCCAGCTGGGTCCGCATCCGCAGGATCTCCCGGGCCTGGATCTCGATGTCCGAACCCTGCCCGTAGCCGCCCTCGGTGGCCGGCTGGTGGATGATGATCCGCGAGTTCGGAAGCGCCATCCGCTTGCCCGGGGTGCCGGCCGACAGCAGCACCGCCGCCGCGCTGGCCGCCTGACCCAGGCAGACGGTGGAGATGTCCGGACGGACGTACTGCATGGTGTCGTAGATCGCCGTCATCGCGGTGAACGAGCCACCCGGCGAGTTGATGTACATGATGATGTCGCGGTCCGGGTCGGTGCCCTCGAGCGTCAGCAGCTGGGCCATCACGTCGTTGGCCGACGCGTCGTCCACCTGGACGCCGAGGAAGATGATCCGGTCCTCGAAGAGCTTGTTGTACGGGTTCGACTCCTTGACCCCGTACGACGTGCGCTCGACGAACGACGGAAGCACGTAACGGTTGTGCACGGCCGCGAACTGGGGCGGCAAGCTCAGATCGGTCATCGTCAGCTCCTCAGCTCAGGGTCCCGGCGCCATCCGGAACCTGAGCGGCCCCGATGATCACCTTGTCGATGAAGCCGTAGTCCATGGCCTCCTGGGCGGTGAACCAACGGTCCCGGTCCGAGTCCGCCTCGATCTGCGACTGGCTCTGGCCGGTGTGGTGCGCGACCCGCTCCTGGAACATCCGCTTCGTGTAGAGCATCTGCTCCGCCTGGATGGCGATGTCGGACGCCGTACCGCCCAGACCACCGGACGGCTGGTGCATCATGATCCGGGCGTGGGGCAGGGCGTACCGCTTGCCCTTGGTGCCCGCGCAGAGCAGCAGCTGGCCCATCGAGGCAGCCATGCCCATCGCCACGGTCGACACGTCGTTGTCGATGAACTGCATGGTGTCGTAGATCGCCATGCCGGAGTAGACCGAGCCACCCGGCGAGTTGATCCACAGGTTGATGTCGCGGTCCGGGTCCTCCGCGGCGAGCAGCAGCAGCTGCGCGCAGATGCGGTTGGCGACCTGGTCGGTCACCTCACTGCCCAGGAAGATGATGCGTTCCTTGAGCAACCGGTTGTAGACCGAGTCGTCGAGGTTGCCAATGGAGTCGCCACCGCGCGCGTCAATCGCCCGGAGCGACTTCTTGGGGATGTGCATGTCGGTCATGGCAGCCCTTCGCTCTCCGTACCGTCTTTCCCGACACTAACCGCTGTGCGGGGCGGCAGAGTCCCGGTCGGGGCACTGTTCGCTCTCAGCGCAGCTGCGTCGGGCGTACCCGCGGCGCGGGCTTCCGGGCGTACCCCGGAAAGGATTCGGCCGCCGTCCATCGCGCAGCGGGGGACGGCGGCCGCACCCGACGATCAGTGTTCGTGGTTGTGCTCCGCCTCGTTGGCGGCGCGCAGCGCGTCGAGGGTGATCTCGTTGCCGGCCGAGTCCTTGATCGTGATCCGCTCCATGACGGCCGCGAGCGCCTTGCCCCGCCGCACGTCACCGAAGACCGCGCCGGCCGCGCCCGAGCGCACCAGCTGGTCGTAGTACTGCTGCGGGGCCATCCCGGCCCGCTGGGCCCGGTGCACGATCTCGTGGCCGAACTCGTCGTCGGAGACCTGCACGTCCTCGGCGTCGGCCAGGGTGTCCAGCAGCAGCTGCACCTTCACGCCCTCGGTCGCCGCCTCGGTCAGCTCGGCGTCGATCTGCTCCTCGGTCTTCTCCTCGGCGGCGAGGTACTCCTCCATGGAGGCGCCGATCCGCTCCAGCTGGTCGGCCATCGCCTGCTTGCGGCTGGCCACCTCCTCGCGGACGACACCCTCCGGCGCCGGCACCTCGGCGGCCTCGACCAGCTGCGCCAGGGCCTTGTCCCGAGCCGCGTAGATCTGCTCGACCTGCTTGCCCTGGGTGACCCGCCCACGCAGGTCGCCGCGGAGCTCCTCGATCGTGTCGAACTCGCTCGCCATCTGGGCGAACTCGTCGTTCAGCTCCGGCAGCTCCTTCTCCTTGACCGTGCGCACGGTCACCGCCACCTCGGCGTCCCGGCCCGCGAAGTCGCCGCCGACCAGCTGGGTGGTGAAGGTGGTGTTCTCGCCGGCGGCGAGACCGACCACGGCCTCGTCGAGGCCCGGCAGGAGCTGCTTGCTGCCCACCTCGTGGGAGATGTTGCTCGCCTGGCCGCCCGGCACGTCCTCGCCGTCGACGGTCGCGTTCAGGTCGATCTGGACGTAGTCGCCCTCGGCGGCGGCCCGCTCGACGGTCTTGAGGGTGGCGAACCGCTCCCGCAGGTTCTTCACCTGCTCGTCGATCTCGCTCTCGTCGATCTGCAGCTCGTCGACCGTCACCTCGATGGTCGACGCGTCGGGCAGGGCGATCTCGGGGCGGACGTCCACCTCGGCGGTGAAGTTCAGCGAGTCACCGTCGTTGAACTCGGTGATCTCGACCTCGGGGCGCCCCAGCGTCTTCAGGTCGTGCTCGCGTACCGCGGCGAGGATGTTGTCCGGGATCGCGTCCTGGACCGCCTCGTTGAGGACGGTGCCCCGGCCCACCCGCTGGTCGATCACCGCGGTCGGCACCTTGCCCCGGCGGAAGCCGGGAACCTGGACCTGCGAACCGATCTCCCGGTACGCCTTCTTGAGGCTCGGCTCGAGCTCGACGAACGGCACCTCGATGGCGAGCCGCACGCGCGTCGGGCTCAGAGTCTCGACGGTGCTCTTCACAGGCGTACTCCTTGACGGATCTCAGTTGAGTCTGGGCGTGATTCAGCCCATCGAGTGTAGGTGAGCCGGCCTGACGCTCCGGCATCGCCCGGGGACCGCGCGGAAAACTCGGCGGCACCCGCGGCGGCCCGGCCGCGGACGACAGTCGGGGTGGCGGGATTTGAACCCACGGCCCCTCGCTCCCAAAGCGAGTGCGCTACCAAGCTGCGCCACACCCCGTGGCGACGTGCAGTCTATGCCGTCGGCGCACCGCAGACCTGCCGGGGCCACCTCCCACCCGGACACATTCCCGGAAAACCCCTATCGCGCCCGCGTCAGCGGCGGGCGCTCCTACTCCCTCGATCCCCGGCCCTCCCGCACGGCAAGGGGTGAGACGCGACGGCGGGACTTCGCGAAGCCGCAAGGCGGTGGCGCGGCTGCGCGTCCGGCACGACCATTGGGTACGCTGTCCGCGCGCCCCGTTTCGGCGGGGCTGAGCGCGGGCGTAGCTCAATGGTAGAGCTTCAGTCTTCCAAACTGACGGTGCGGGTTCGATTCCCGTCGCCCGCTCCACAAGACGAAGCCCCAGGTGGCCCGCACGATCGCGGCACCTGGGCCCCCGCCCGGTGAAGCCGGATCAGCTCCTCACTTCAGGTGGAACCGCTCATCGACCGCGAGGGCCGCCAACTGCGGTACGGAGAACGGAAGCGCCTTCAACTCCGGCTGGCTCTCGTCCAGCTGCGCGCCCTGCGCCACGTAGACCACCACGCCGTCCGGATGCCGGTATGCCGACCACTGGTCGAGCCGGTCGTCGCCGGTTGGTCGGGTGACGACGCCCACCTGCGCCGCTCCGACGGTCTCGACCTGGCATTCGCCCTGCATGCCCCAGAACCGGCGGGCCAGCGCACACGGTTCGGTCGGTAGCTGGTTGCCAGCGTCGTGCACCTCGACGATGACGCGCCCGGTCCCGTTGCCCTTGGCGACGGCGACCGAGGCCATGTAGCTCCACAGGTCGACGCCGTTCACCTTGTCCTCGAACTGTGCTTGCTGAGTTCGCAGTGTCCTCTGCTCGACGGGCTGGTTCGCCGGGTCCTCGGGTGCGGTGTAACCGGCGGGCACGACCGAGACGACCTCGGCGAGCAGCCGTACACCCTCGTCGTACTTCGACCCCGCCCGCGCGGTCCGATCCTCCTGTGGGCGACCGTCCGGCCCGGTCGGCCACGCCTCCTTGGTGTCCGTCGCCGACGGGGCCGGTACGGCAGGCACGCCGCCTGCCGGCTGGTAGACCTCGCCGCCCGGTGTGGCCACGGCCGCGAAGCCGGCGGCTGCCAGCACCACGGCCGCCGATCCGGCACACACCTGGACGGCACGGCGGCGACGGAAGGCCCGGCGACCGGCTCCGAGTGCCGCCGCCGTACTCAATGGTGGTGGCGGGGTGGCATCCGCCATCTCGCTGCGCAGCGCGTCGCGCAGGTCTTCTCCGTTCATCGCTCCCCCATCTCGATCCCGCTGTGTGTGGGTGCCAGGAGGCCGCGCAGCGTGTCCAGCCCGCGCGCCGCCTGGCTCTTCACCGTCCCCGGAGAGCACTGCAGCAGCGCCGCGACGTCCTCGACCGACAGGTCCTCCCAGTAGCGGAGAACCAGCACGGCCCGCTGGCGTGGCGCCACGGAGGCCAGCGCCCGCAGCAGCACCAGACGGTTCTCCGGCGAGTCGGGCGGCACCGCCTGCTCGGCGTTGTCGCCGCCCACCCGTTCACGCCGCCACCAGCCGCGGCGCCGCTCGTCGAGGAACGTCCGGATCAGGATCTGCCGCACGTAGCTGTCGAGCACCTCGTGCCGGGCGACCCGGTGCCAGACCAGGTAGAGCTTCACGAACGCGGTCTGGACCAGGTCCTCCGCCCGGTGCCAGTCGCCGCACAGCAGGTACGCGGTGCCGCGCATCGCGTCCGACCTCGCCGCGAAGTAGTCGGCGAACGCCTTGTCGCGATAGCTCATCCAAGCCTCCGATCCCCGATTCGAGATAGTCACGCCGGGTCCGGTCCAGCGGGTTGCATCTCGGAACGGAGAACTCGCGCCGTCGCCTCCAGGTTCCGGTCGTCCAGGTCGCGGTCGCGGCGCTACCGGCCTCGCGCCTTGACATGTGTCGATCTATGGACTGGTGTAAGGACCAGACCCATTGACGTCCGTCAGGAGGGCACATGATCGTCCGACGACGGTGGACAGCTGCCGCCACCACAGCGATCCTGGTCAGCGCGGTGCTGTCCCATCCCGGCCCGGGCACCGCGGCACCCGCCGCCCCGGCCACACCGATCACCCTGACCGCCACCGAGACCGCCCTGGTCCGGGTGCAGCTACGCGACCAGGCCCAGCTCGACCGCCTGGTCGCCACCGGCGCCGACCTGGCCAACCGACCCCGGGCCCGGGACGGGCGGATCCTCGCCGACCTGGTGCTGACCGGCGCCCAGCTCGCCGACCTGACCGCGCAGGGCGCGACCGCCGTGCAGATCGTGCAGCGCGCCGGGGACGGCAGCCGGCACCACGCCGAGAGCGTCCGCGCGGCTCAGGCCCGCACCGCCGCCGGGCTGCGCGCTCCGGCCGCCGGCCAGCGGACCACGGCCGCCGCCGCGGCCGTGGACACCCTCCAGGTGCAGCAGGCGTACTGGTGGACCACGAGCGGGCAGACGTTCCTGCAGGCGCGGGTCGCCACGACCGCCACCGACGACCCGGACGTTGAGATCACCGTCAGCTGGCGTACGGCGGACGGCGCCACCGGGTCGTTCCCGTTGTCCCGCTTCGAGGACTCCGGCGAGTACCAGTACCACTACGCGCTCCCCCAGCCGGTGCCGAACCGGCCGGTCCAGTTGACCGCCACCTCCAGCCTCGGCGGGGTCAGCCGCGCCGTCACACCGGCCCTCTGGCCGAACGCGACCCCGCCGCCGCTGCCGGCCGGCTACCAGAAGGACTTCATCGACGCGTACCTGACGCCGGTGGACATCCAGGCGCGGATCAAGCGGCTGGCCCGCCAGTACCGGGGCCTGGTCGACGTGATCAACCTGCCGAACCGGACCCAGGGGTACCGGCGCAACGCCGTCGCGTACCTGGGCGACCCGGCGGTGTCCGCCGTGGTGGTCGAGTCGGTCCGCTTCGGTGACCAGGGCATGAACGGTGTGCAGGTGCGGACGGTCGACCCGGGCCGGCGGAACCGACCGCTGACCGTCAGCTACCGCGACCGAGTCCTCACGGTCACGCTCGCCACCGACACCGCCGGCAAGACGGTGAGCACCACCGACGAGGTCGCGGCGGCGATCAACGCCCGCCAACCGAACCGGTTCCGGGCCACCGTCGAGGACGGCTCGGCCGGGCTGCCGATGCCGGTCGCCGGCCCGGCCCGGCTCGACGACGGGCTCCAGGGCACCGAGGTGCCGGCGAAGCCCTGGACGGTCCAGGCGCTGCGCCTCGGCGTGCACCGGGACGGCTCCCGGGTCGGGGTGCTGGCGTACTCCCAGGAACACGCCCGGGAGTGGACCACGCCGCTGGTGACGCTGGAGTTCGCCGAGCGGATGCTGGCCAACGCCCGCACCGATCCGGCCACCCGCGAGCTGCTGGAGCAGGTCGACGTGTTCGTCATCCCGACGGTCAACCCGGACGGCGCGAACTACTCGTTCAACGACTACAACTTCCAGCGCAAGAACCTGGTCAACCACTGCACCGGGCCGACCCGGGACCCGCGGTACCGCACCTCGTGGGGCGTCGACGTCAACCGCAACTACACCGTCGGGTCCTACTTCGACGGCTACGTGGGCGCCAGCGCCAACTGCCTCTCGGGCAACTACGCGGGCACCGCGGAGCTGTCCGAGGCGGAGAGCAGCAACGTGATCGCGCTCGCCCAGGCCCACCCGAACATCAAGTTCGCGATGAACGTGCACTCCTACGGCGGGTACTTCATGTGGCCGCCGGGGGCGTACCGGGCGGACGGGCGGGTCACCCTGCCCCGGCCGTCGATCGACGAGTCGAAGATGTTCCTGGACAGCGCGCGGCGGATCGTCGGCGCCATCGCGCAGGAGCGCGGGACGGTCACCTGGCCGTCGCAGACCGGCCCGGTCGCCGACGTTCTCTACTCGGCCGCCGGCAACTCCGCCGACCAGCTCTACTACGAGCTGGGCATCTTCGCCTGGGACTTCGAGGTCGGCAACGACCGGTGGAACCCGACCACCGGCCAGTGGGAGGGCGTCGGCTTCCAGCCGCCCTTCGACGAGGCACACGGCGAGGCACAGGAGTACGCCGGCGGCCTCGTCGAGCTGGTCCGGGTGGCCCGCGACCACGCGGCCGCCCAGCCCGCCGGTTGACCTTGCGGCGGGGTCGCGTCCGGCTCCCGGGCGCGGCCCCGCGCGGACCGTTCTACGACCACGACGGGATGGTCGAGCAGGTCTCGCCGTCACGTCAGTCGGACCGGCCGGCCACGGATGAACCGGGGCCGGCCGGGTAAGCAGCGGCCTTGCCTGGTGGGGAGACGACCGGTGTCGCGGCGTGCCGCGACCGTACGCTCGGGCGGGCGGCGTTGGCCGGCCCGCCCGGGCGTACCCGGATCAGTTCGAGGAGATCCAGTTCCAGGCCGAGACGACCCACTCGGTCTGCTGGAGCCAGGCCACGCCGAGGCCGGCGAGGAAGACCGCGGTCGCCAGGTGCGCGCCCCGCGCGCCGCGCCGGACCCGCCCGAGCTGCCGCTCCAGCACCACCCTGCCGACGAGCCGGGCCAGCGCGAACAGACCGACCGCCACCAGCAGGCTCAGCACCAGCACCAGCAGCGGGCCGCTCAGGTCGCCCTGGCCGGAGAGCGCCCAGATCCCCCAGCACACGAACGCGAAGAGCCCGGCCGCCGTGCTCCACTCGCCGCCGCGTCGCAGCTGCGCCAGGCGCCAGCTCAGCGGCCGGCGCGGTTCCGGGCCGTCCGGCCAGCCGGTCGGGGCCTGCTCGACGGTCGGGAAGGGCTCGGTCCGCGGGTTGCGCGGCTGACCCACCGGAGCCACGCCCCGGCGGAACCCGTCCCGCTGCGGCGGCACCCCGACGCCGGCCTGCGGTGGCACCTCCACGGTCCGCTCCGCCCACGGCTGCGTCTGGTCTGCCATCTCGTCCTCCCCCTGACCGGCGACACCACCGCCGCCTGGATCCGAGGGTAGCCAGCCGGCAAATCGGTCGCCGAGCCCGTCCGGCGCGGGCCGGGACGACCGTGCCGAATCGCACACCGGACGGGGTACGGTCGGCTGATGGGCGACCCGGAGCGACGACGACGGCGGCTGCGCCACCACCCCGACTCCGAGCCGGCCGGGCAGGGCACCGACGGTCCGACGGCCAGCACCGCCGCTGTGCACGACGGCACCGATCCACCGCCCCGCCGGCGGGGCCCGGTCAACGACGAGCGCGACGGTGAGCGAGGCCTGCGCGGGCTGGTCGGCTCCGGCTCATCGCAGGTGGGGCTGAGCGCCGCGCTGCGGGCCCGGGACGGCGCCCGACCCACCGACGACGACCTCGCCGAGGCCGAGGCCCGGGTGGTGGTCGTCCGGCGCAACTGGGTGCCCCGCGAGGAGCTGCCCCGCCCGCCGCGCTGACCGCCCGCCCAGGGTCAGGGCAGGTCGGGCAGCTCCCGGGTCTCCTCGTACGCGGCCACCTGGGCGATCCGGCGGGCGTGCCGCTCGTTGCCGGAGAAAGGGGTGTTCAGGAACGCCTCGACGATGGCGGTGGCCTCGTCCAGGGTGTGCTGGCGGGCGCCGACCGCGACCACGTTCGCGTCGTTGTGCTGGCGGGCCAGCTGGGCGGTCTCGACGTTCCAGGCCAGCGCGGCGCGGACCCCGGCGACCTTGTTCGCGGCAATCTGCTCACCGTTGCCGGACCCGCCGATGACCACCCCGAGGCCGGTCTCGTCGGCCACCACCCGGTCGCCGGTGTGCAGGCAGAACGTCGGGTAGTCGTCGTCCGGGTCGTAGCTGTGCGGGCCGACGTCGACCACGTCGTACCCCTGCTTGGCCAGGTGGTTGGCGAGGTGCACCTTCAACTCGAAACCGGCGTGGTCGGATCCCAGGTAGACGCGCATACCGGGAAGTCTGTCAGGCCGCCGGCAGAGACGCCGCAGGGGCGGCGTCCCCGAGCCGGGTTCGTCACACGGCCGTGCGGCCGGTCGCTCAGCGGGGCAGTTCGGCGACCACCAGGCCGCCACGCGCCTTCGGGGTGAACCAGGTGCTCTTTCGCGGCATCTTCTCGCGGGCCAGGTTCACCGCGACGAAGTCCGCGACGGTCACCGGCGCGATCAGGATCGCCAGCTCGGCCCGCCCGGCGTCGACCTCCCCGGTGAGCCAGCTCGCCGGGTAGTCACCACCCACGTAGGTGATCCGCTTGTCGCCCGGGTCCAGGCCCAGCACGTCGCGCAGCAGCAGCCGCTCGACCAGGGCGTGGTCCAGGTTCTCCAGGCGATCGCCGGCGGTGCCGGGCAGGCGCACCGCGTACCCCTGGCCGGGAAGCCGGAGGTGGACGGTGCCGCCAGCCGCCGGGACCTCGACCGGGCCGTCGATCGGCTCGATCTCGGCTCCCGCCGCGCGCAGCCGGTCCAGCAGCTCGTCCGGCGTGGTGGTCAGCTCGCTGACCAGCCGGTTGTACGGCTGGATGGCCACCGAGGCGGGCGTGGTCACCACGGCCAGGAAGCGCGGCAGCCCACCGGTCTGGGCGGCCAGGCTGCGGTGGTTGCCGTCGGCGACGACCAGGTCCCCGCCGCCCGCGAGGCCGGTCAACTCGTCCTGCTCCGGGCCGGGGCCGAGCAGCCAGATGGCGTGGGTGCGCCCCGCCTGGTCGGTGTCCGCCGCGGCGGGCGCGCCGGCCGCCTCGGTCGCCGCCGCGAGCGCGGCGTGCAGCTCGTCACCGCGCCCCGTCTGGAGCAGGAGTACGGGTGAGAGCAGGTGACCGAGCGACTCGGCCAGCGCCACCCGCTCACGCACCTTGGCGATGAAGACGTCCTCGTTGCGGATGACCAGGCCGGGCTCGTCGGCCCGGGTGGAGATCTGGTCGGTGTCCACCATCGCGAACAGCCCGTACGCCGGCTCGTCGTCCGGCGCGCTGATCCGGTAGAGCACCACCACCTGCTCGGCGGGGGTGTAGCTGCCGTCGGCCTTCGCCTCGGCGAGTCGGGCCACCGCGTCCGGCAGCGCGTCGAGGAAGGACTTGCCCTTACTCTCCGGCGCCCGGTGCGGCATCTCGATGCCGAGGGCACTATGCGGGTTCGCCTCGATGATCGCGGTGATCTCCGCGTCGTCGGCGAACTCGTCGTAGTTCTGCGCGCCGGTGCCGCCGGTGGTGATCCAGGCCCGGGCGATCGGATGTACGACCGTCATGTCCGCTGACGCTACCGGCGACGACGTCGCCGGTAGCGGGGACCCGCGCGGCGTCCACCAGATGAAAGCGCTGGGCCGGGGCGCGGCGATCAACCGGCCCGGCCGGACGCGCCCCGACGGTGCCGGCCGGCGACGGCGGACCCGCCGTTGCCCCGCCGGCCGGTCGCGGCGGGTCCGGTGGTCGCGTTGCGGCGCGGCGCGGCGGGCGGCCCCGGCACGGGACGCGGCTCGTGCGGCGGCGCCGGGACGGGTCGCGGGTTCAGCGGCGGCGTCGGCACCGGACGCGGGGCGGCGGGTGCCGGCGGAG
>NZ_JBSFYP010000104.1:0-16438 GCF_053599835.1 Micromonospora sp. NPDC005163 | reverse complement strand
GCGGCGTGCGCGGCGATCGGACCGGCGAACACACCACCGGCGAACGCGAGACCAGCAACAGACAGCATGCTCTTACGAATGATCGTGTTCATGAGAGGTCAGCTCCTTCAGGGGGTAGACACCCACACGCCCGAGGGGGACGGCGCAAGGGTGCGAGCACCTCGTCCGGCGCTTTCAACAACACGGGGGAAAGTCATCGGTCGGCGGCCTACGGGCGGGGGCTCGTGGCGCCGGGACTGTGTGTAACGACCGCCGGGCCGGGGGCATTCCGGGGGTGGCCCATCCATCGGCACCCTGCGTGAACGGGGTGCTGGTGCGGTCGTTCGCGGGGTCTGCAACGACCGGCTACCTGCGGGCATTCCAACCCGGGCCTGGCCGCCATCCCAACCCCCATAGGGGCGGGGTGCCGGGCCGGTGGTGCTGCGATCGTCAGGGTGTGTAACGACCCCCGGGCCGCCACGATTCCACCCCACGAGTGCAGCCGGTCACATGCCAGAGTCACCCGATACCGGACATTCGACGCGGAGATTGCCGGCTGTCGCGGGCTCAGCTCGACCGGCTGGGGTTGATCGACTCGGTATCACCGATATCGGGCCATCCGGCCGACCGGGACACCGCGACATCGCTGAAAATCGCCGACGTCCTCGAAATCGCCGACGACGCCGCATCGCTGACATCGAATCGACCACCGCGAACGAGGATGAAGCGAACCCCGGGGTGAGCTGGTCAACGAGCGATATACCTGTGAGGCATAAATATGCCTCACAGGTATACCGCTCACAACACCGACCACCGCCGCG
The DNA here is from genome assembly GCF_053599835.1 of Micromonospora sp. NPDC005163. Classification (NCBI taxonomy): domain Bacteria; kingdom Bacillati; phylum Actinomycetota; class Actinomycetes; order Micromonosporales; family Micromonosporaceae; genus Micromonospora; species Micromonospora sp. NPDC005163. The sequence continues at coordinate 15,638 of NZ_JBSFYP010000104.1, read as the reverse complement.
AGGGCGGCGGGGTCACGCCCGAGGCGGGACCGAACGGGAGCGGTGAGCACCAGCGGGATACGCGCCCGGCGCGGGGAAGCGCTCACGACGACGCCCACAGGATCCGGGCTCGCCGCCGCAGCCTCGCGCGCCCGCAGCCTCGCGTCGATCATGGAGTTGTGGCGCCTCACAAACCAGACGGCTAAGGATATGTCGCCCACCGCGACTCCGTGATCGACGAGGCGGATGCACCGTCGCACCCGGAACAAGAACCGGACGACAACGGTCCGCCCGGGATGGGACTCACCGCACTGGCCAGAGGGATCGGGACGAATAGCGATGATCGGCGGGACGCGGATTGCCCGGACCCACCCCAAGGGACAGGAACCGACCGCCCACCGGGAATGGGCTCGCCGAATCCGCGCAGTGATTGGAACGGACCGACCAACCCGCCGGACGGGGCTTGCCCGATGCCGCGCAGAGGTTGCGAACGGGCGGTGACCACCGACGGGGTGGGGGCCCGCCGTGTCGGCGCAGGGATCAAGCCTGACCGCCCGGAGCCGGGCACGGCGGGCCCCACCCCGCACCAACCCGGCACACCGGCCACAGCCAGAGTTACACGCACCTCGGTGTGCCGGACCCAGGATGGGCGGTGGCGGATCCCGCGAGGCAACCCCGACGCAAACACGACATCCGACCACGCCCCACCCAGGAACCCCGCGACGGTCGAAGGCCTGGAACAGGTCATAGGGTGGTCCCGTGGCGACCCTTCTGCTTCTGCGACACGGCCGGACCACCGCGAACGCGGACGGTGGGCTGGCCGGCCGCCAGCCCGTCGAATTGGACGAGACGGGCCGGGCCCAGGCCACCGCGGTGGGCGAGCGGCTGCGGGGGGTGCCGCTCGCGGCGGTGGTGACCAGTCCGCTGATCCGCTGCCGGCAGACCCTGGAACTGGCGCTTCCGCAGGCCGCTCCGGTGGTTGAGGAGGGGTTGATCGAGTGTGACTACGGCAGCTGGGAGGGGCAGCCGCTGAAGAAGCTCGCCAAGGAGGCGCTCTGGCCGGTGGTCCAGCAGCACCCCAGCGCGGTGGTCTTCCCGGACGGGGAGGCGATGGCCGCGATGGCGGCGCGTGCGGTGGCGGCGGTGCGCTCGTGGGACGCCCGGGTGAGCGCCGAGCACGGGCCCGAGGCGGTCTGGCTGGCGTGCAGCCACGGTGATGTGATCAAGGCCATCGTGGCGGACGCGCTCGGCGTACACCTGGATCTTTTTCAGCGGATCGTGGCCGACCCGGCGTCGGTGACCGCGATCCGGTTCACGCCGCTGCGGCCCTTTCTGGTCCGGCTCAACGACACCGGCGGCGATCTCGCCGCCCTGGTGCCGCCGCCGCGTAAGCGGCGTCGGCGGGCGACCCGCGCGGGTGATTCCGACGCGGCCGTCGGCGGTGGGGCTGGTGCGCCGCGATGACGCCGTCTCGGGTGCCGGCAGGCGGCCGAGAGGTCGCCACGCCCGGCGGCAGCCACCGGTACGCCGGGCGCGCCGCCGCCAGGGCGATTCGGGTCGGTGGGGTGCGCGATGCCATGGCGGGCCGGATAGGGTCGTGGGTATGACCCACCAGGTGCACGCCTTCGAGCCGCCGGAGCGGTTCGTCGCCGGGACCGTCGGCCCGCCGGGGGAGCGCGCGTTCTTCCTGCAGGCTCGCGGCGGCGGCCGGCTGGTCAGCGTCGCGCTGGAGAAGGTCCAGGTGTCCCTGCTCGCCGAGAAGCTGGAAGAGCTGCTCACCGAGGCGCAGCGGCGCTTCGGCGTGGACCTGCCCGAGCTGGCGCCGGTGGTGGGCGACAACGAGCCGCTGGACACTCCGGTCGACGAGGAGTTCCGGGTCGGGACCCTCGGGCTGGCCTTCGACGTGGACACCGCGACCGTGGTGATCGAAGCGATCGCCGCCGGCGAGGTGGAAGCCGAGGTCGAGCTGGACGACGAGGACGACGAGGACGACGACGAGGACGACGAGCCGGACGAGGACCTGGACCGGCTCCGGGTCCGGCTCACCCCGCACGCAACCCGCCAGTTCATCGAGCGGGCCCGGCGAGTGGTGAACGCGGGACGGCCGCCGTGCCCGCTGTGCGGCCAGCCGTTGGACCCCGCCGGGCACCTCTGCCCGCGGCACAACGGTTACCACCGGTGACGTCGTCCGGCCTCCAGCCCCGCCAGGACGGCGACGCCGCGCTGCGGCTGTTGCGTGACGGCGCGCTCGACCTGGAGGGGCGGCTGGTCGACGCGTCGAACACGACCCTGCGCGGCATCCTGACGCTGGACGACCTCTCTGCGCGCTGTGTCTACAAGCCGGTCCGTGGCGAGCGCCCCCTCTGGGACTTCCCGGACGGCACCCTCGCGGGCCGGGAGGTCTCGGCGTACCTGGTCTCCCGGGACAGCGGCTGGGACCTGGTGCCGCCCACCGTGCTCCGGGACGGCCCGTTCGGGCCGGGCTCCTGCCAGCTCTGGATCGACGAGCCGGAGGACGCCGAGCCGCTGGTCGGGTTCGTGCCCGCGGAGGAGCTGCCGCCGCGCTGGTTTCCGATCGCCGCCGCCCGTGACGACGACGGCGCCGCGTACGCGCTGGCACATGCCGACGACCCGCGGCTGGCCCGGCTCGCGGTGCTCGACGCGGTGATCAACAATGCCGACCGTAAGGGTGGCCACGTGCTGGTCGGCGCCGACGACCGGATCTACGGCGTGGACCATGGGGTGAGCTTCCACGTCGAGGACAAGCTGCGGACGGTGCTCTGGGGCTGGTCCGGGAAGCAGCTACCACCGGACGCCGTGGAGATGCTCGACGGGCTCGCCGGCCAGGTCTCCGGGGCGCTCGGCGCGGAGCTGGCCGACCACCTGACGATCAGCGAGATCGCCGAGTTGGCCGCCCGGATCGACGTGTTGCGGCAGACCGGCCGTTTCCCGCAGCCGTCCGAGGACTGGCCGGCGGTGCCCTGGCCGCCCATGTGATCCACTGTCATTTTGATCACCCGTGGGGCGGCCCGGGGCGGTCGTGGGGCTGGCTAGGCTGAGGCCATGGAGTCTTGGGCGGGACACGAGGTGCCACGGCTGCCGGGCAGGGGCGAGCCGTTGGCGTTGTACGACTCGGCGCGGCAGGGTGTCCACCCGAGTGAGCCGGCCGACGCGGGAAGCATGTACGTCTGCGGCATCACCCCGTACGACGCCACGCACCTCGGCCACGCCGCCACCATGATCACCTTCGACCTGGTGCAGCGGATGTGGCGCGACGCCGGCCGTCCGGTGCGTTACGTGCAGAACGTCACCGACATCGACGACCCGCTGCTGGAGCGGGCCGCCCGTGACGGCGAGGACTGGGTGGTCCTGGCGATGCGCGAGACGGCGCTGTTCCGGGAGGACATGGAGGCGCTGCGGATCATCCCGCCGGAGCACTACGTGGGCGCGGTCGAGTCGATCCCGGACATCGCCGACAAGGTCGAGGTGCTGCTCAAGGACGGGGCTGCGTACCAGCTCGACGACGGCACCGGCGACGTCTACTTCGACGTCTCCGCCACCGGCCGGTACGGCTACGAGTCCAACCTGACCCGGGAGCAGATGCTGGAGATCTTCCCGGAGCGCGGCGGTGACCCGGACCGGGCCGGCAAACGCGACCCGCTGGACCCGCTGCTGTGGCGTGGCGCCCGCGAGGGCGAGCCGTCCTGGCCGGGCGGGGAGCTGGGCCCGGGCCGCCCCGGTTGGCACATCGAGTGCGCGGTGATCGCGCTGAACCTGCTCGGCGACCGGATCGACGTGCAGGGTGGCGGCAACGACCTGCTGTTTCCGCACCACGAGGCGTCCGCCGCGCACGCCGAGCGGCTCACCGGTCAGGCGCCGTTCGCGGAGCACTACGTGCACGCCGGAATGATCGGCCTGGACGGCGAGAAGATGTCCAAGTCCCGCGGCAACCTGGTCTTCGTCTCCCGGCTGCGCGCCGACAAGGTCGACCCGATGGCGGTTCGGCTGGCCCTGATGTCCGGGCATTACCGCAGCGACCGCACGTGGACCGACGAGCTGCTGACCGCCGCTCAGGAGCGGCTGGCGCGCTGGCGCCGAGCCGCCGCCGCGCCCGCCGGGCCGTCTGGGGCCGAGCTGCTGGCCGGGGTACGCGAACGCCTGGCCGACGACCTCGACACCCCCGGCGCCCTGGCCGTCGCCGACAACTGGGCCAACGCAACCCTCGCCGGCGCGAAGGACGACCCGGAGGCCCCAGCCCTTTTCGCCAAGACGGTGGACGCCCTACTCGGCATCCACCTCTAACCACCAGCGCCGCCGCGCTGCGCTGCGTCGCGTCGCGTCGTGATCGACTCGGTTTCCATGAAGGCGCGGTGTCCGGGCCGGTGCGACGCACCGATTTCCAGGAAGCCGAGTCGATCACCGCGCAACGTCGAGTCGATCATGACGTTGGCGGGCGATTCGATCTCTGCTGGACCCGTCAACCTCATGGTCGACAGGAGTGAGCAGGGGGCAGGCGCTGAGCTGGGGGTCCGGTTCAGCCCAGGACCAGGCCCGGGTCGAGGGTTGGGTCTGGGGTTGGGGCGGGGATCTTGTACTCCTCGGTGAGGGTGGTCATCGGGCCGGGCCAGGTGGCCTGGGCCACCTCGATCGGCTTGTGGTGGGCGTCGTACGCGACGTGCAGCAGGTGCAGCACCGGCGTGTCGGGCCGGATCTGAAGGGTCTCGGCCTCGTCCCGGCTGGGCTGGCGCGCGCTGATCGTGTCGGTGGCTGAGACGTACCGCCGTCCGGTGGCCTCCTCGGCCTCCTGGTAGAGCGGCCGGCCGAACGCCTCGGCGCGCTCCAGCGAGGTGCCGGCGGTGTCGGCGGGCAGGAACCAGGAGGCGCCCACCTCGACGGGGGAGTCGTCGGTGCGCACGAGGTGCCGGCGGCAGAGCAGGTCGGTGCCGTCGGGCACCCCGAACGCGTCGGCGACCTCGGCCGGGGCGGGGGAGCGGCCGACCGAGACGAGTTGTTGCCGGTACCGGGCGGCCAGGTCGGTGTGGTAGCCGCGGAAGCCGCCGTACCGGCCGCGGGAGAGCCGGTTGAGCCGGCGGCGGGTGCCCCGGACGTACGTACCGGAACCGGGTTTGGTGATCAGGATGCCCTCGACCCGCAGCTGGTCGACGGCGCGTTGCACGGTCTGCTTGGCGACGCCGAACATCTCGGCGATGGCCGGGATGGACGGCAGCCGCTCGCCGGGCGCCCAGTCACCGCGGCGGACCTGGGCCTTGAGCTGCGCGGCGATCTGCCGGTGCGGGAACTCCGCGGCCCCGGGGTTGATCTGCATACCCGCCTCCTTGATCACAGCTAGGTTCCTAGGATGCCCTAGAGGGTGTGACCTCGCTACCCCGGACACGCGGGAGAAGACGAAAACGGGCCCTGGACCAGAAGGTCCAGGGCCCGAACGTGAACGGGGGAGAGGCGCTACCAGGAGCCCGCGGTGGGGCCCGCCGAACCGCCCCGACGCCGCAGGTACTTCTCGAACTCCTGAGCGATCTCGTCACCGGTCAGCGGGGTGATCCCCTCGTCGCCGACTCGCTCCTCCAGCTCGCGGACGTACTCGCCGAGCTCGGCGTCCTGCTCGGCGGCGCTGCGCACACGCTGCTCCCACTCGGCGGACTCCTCGGCCAGGTCGGCCATCGGCACCGGCAGGTCGACGACCTCCTCGACCCGGTGCAGCAGGGCGAGGGTGGCCTTCGGGCAGGGCGGGTTGTTGGCGTAGTGCGGCACGTGCACCCAGAACGACACGGCGTCCACCTCGGCGCGGCTGCACGCGTCGTGCAGCACGCCCACGATGCCGGTTGGCCCGTCGTAGCGGGTGGGGGTGAGCTGGTAGCGCTCGGCGGCCTGCGCGTCGGAGGCGCTGCCGCTGATCGGCAGCGGCCGGGTGTACGGCACGTCGGCGAGCAACGCGCCGAGGAGCACCACCCGCTCCACCTCGAGGCTGTGGCAGATCTCCAGCACCTGCTCGCAGAACGTCCGCCAGCGCATGCTCGGCTCGATGCCCCGGATCAGCACCACATCCCGCTCGGTACCCTCCGGACTGGCCACCATGAAGCGGGTCGTCGGCCACTCCACCCGGCGGGTCTCCCCGTCGGCCATCGTGATGGTCGGCCGGCTGACCTGGAAGTCGTAGAAGTCCTCCGGATCCAGCTCGGTGACCGGCCGGGCGTTCCACACCTGCTCCAGGTGCTCGACCGCGGCGGTGGACGCGTCGGCCGCGTCGTTCCAGCCCTCGAACGCGGCGATGGCCACCGGGGACCGCAGCACCGGCAGTCCGTCGAACTCGGTCACGCCGTCACCTCACCCTGCTTGTCGCGGCCGACGCCGGGACCGTGCCCGGTCGTCGGGCCGTGGGGCACGGTGGCGTCCCTGTTGTCCTTCACGTCCGTCAGCCTACGTGCCGGGCCGGGGTGCGGCCCGTCGGCCGCGCCGGTCGGCCGGACCCATGACCGGGCATACAACGACGAACCGGACAGGGTGATCCCGCTGACACAATATGGGATCGGGCGCGGACGGCGGTGGGGTGCGATGGCGACCGCACTAACCTGAACGGGTGCGGACTTCGTTGATGGATGTGCTGGCCGACCGGATCCTCATCGCCGACGGGGCGATGGGCACGATGCTGCAGGCCGCGGACCTCACTCTCGACGACTTCGACGGGCTGGAGGGATGCAACGAGATCCTCAACGTCACCCGGCCGGACGTGGTGCGGGGAGTGCACGACGCCTACCTGGCCGCCGGCGCGGACTGCGTGGAGACCAACACGTTCGGCGCCAACCTGGCCAACCTCGGCGAGTACGACATCCCGCACCGCATCCGGGAGCTGTCCGAGGCGGGGGCCCGGATCGCCCGGGAGGCCGCCGACGCGGCCAGCACCCCGCAGCGGCCCCGGTTCGTGCTCGGCTCGATCGGGCCGGGCACCAAGCTGCCCACCCTCGGGCACGCCGACTACGCCACCCTGCGCGACGCGTACCAGGAGAACGCCGCCGGGCTGATCGTCGGCGGGGCGGACGCGCTGATCATCGAGACCTGCCAGGACCTGCTCCAGGTCAAGGCGGCGGTGGTCGGGTCGAAGCGGGCGATGGCCGAGCTGGGCCAGCCGGTGCCGATCATCTGCCACGTCGCCGTGGAGACCACCGGCACGATGCTGGTGGGGAGCGAGATCGGCGCGGCGCTGGCGGCGATCGAGCCGCTCGGGGTGGACCTGATCGGGTTGAACTGTTCCACCGGCCCGGCGGAGATGAGCGAGCACCTGCGGTACCTGTCGCAGCACTCCCGCATCCCCCTGTCGGTGATGCCGAACGCCGGCCTGCCGGTGCTGACCGCCGACGGCGCGTACTTCCCGCTCACTCCCGTGGAGCTGGCCGACGCGCTGGAGCGGTTCAGCACCGAGTACGGCGTGGGCCTGGTCGGCGGCTGTTGCGGCACCACGCCGGAGCACATCCGGGTGCTGGCCGAGCGGCTGCACGGCGTCACGGCCGCCTCGCGTGAGCCCCGGCACGAAGCCGGCGTCTCGTCGGTGTACCACCCGGTGCCGTTCGCCCAGGACGCGTCGGTGCTGATGGTGGGGGAGCGGACCAACGCCAACGGCTCCAAGGCGTTCCGGGAGGCGATGCTGGCCGGCGACTGGCGGGCCTGTGTGGAGATCGCCCGCAGTCAGGCGCGCGACGGCTCGCACCTGCTCGATCTCTGCGTGGACTACGTCGGCCGCGACGGCACCCAGGACATGCGGGAGTTGGCCGGTCGGTTCGCCACCGCGTCGACGCTGCCGATCATGCTGGACTCCACCGAGCCGGCCGTCGTCGAGGCCGGGCTGGAGATGCTCGGCGGCCGGTGCGTGGTCAACTCGGTGAACTTCGAGGACGGTGAGGGCCCCGACTCCCGGTACGCGCGGGTGATGCCAATCGTGCGGGAGCACGGCGCGGCGGTGGTGGCGTTGCTCATCGACGAGGAGGGGCAGGCGCGTACCCGGGACTGGAAGGTCCGGGTCGCGGCGCGGCTGATCGACGACCTGACCGGCCGCTGGGGGATGGACCGCGGCGACATCCTGATCGACGCGCTGACCTTCCCGATCGCCACCGGGCAGGAGGAGACGCGCCGCGACGGCATCGAGACGATCGAGGCGATCCGGGAGATCGCCCGCCGCTATCCGGGGGTCAATTTCACGCTGGGCATCTCGAACATCTCCTTCGGGCTCAACCCGGCGGCCCGGCAGGTGCTCAACTCGGTGTTCCTGCACGAGTGCGTGCAGGCCGGCTTGACCTCGGCGATCGTGCACGCCAGCAAGATCCTGCCGATGTCGAAGATCCCCGAGGCGCAGCGCGAGGTCGCCCTGGATCTGGTCTACGACCGGCGCCGCGAGGGGTACGACCCGGTGCAGCGCTTCCTCGAACTCTTCGAGGGGGTCGACGTGACCAGCGCGCGGGCCAGCCGGGCGCAGGAGTTGGCGGCGCTGCCGCTGGACGAGCGGCTCAAGCGGCGGATCATCGACGGCGAGCGCAACGGCCTGGAGGCGGACCTGGACGCCGCGATGGCCGGCGGCCGGGCCCCGCTGTCGATCATCAACGACATCCTGCTGGACGGGATGAAGGTGGTCGGCGAGCTGTTCGGCTCCGGGCAGATGCAGCTGCCGTTCGTGCTCCAGTCCGCCGAGGTGATGAAGACCGCGGTGGCATACCTGGAGCCGCACATGGAGACCACCGAGGACGGCGGCAAGGGCCGTATCGTGCTGGCCACCGTGCGCGGCGACGTGCACGACATCGGCAAGAATCTGGTCGACATCATCCTGTCCAACAACGGCTACGAGGTGGTGAACATCGGCATCAAGCAGCCGATCAGCGCCATCCTGGACGCCGCCGAGCAGCACCGCGCCGACGCGATCGGCATGTCCGGGCTGCTGGTCAAGAGCACCGTGATCATGAAGGAAAACCTGGCCGAGATGGCCACCCGCGGGGTCGCGGAGCGCTGGCCGGTGCTGCTGGGCGGGGCGGCGCTCACCCGGGCCTACGTCGAGGACGACCTGCGGTCGACGTTCCCCGGGCAGGTGCACTACGCGCGGGACGCGTTCGAGGGGCTGTCCCTGATGGACCGGGTGATGACCGCCAAGCGCGGCGGCGCGCCGGTGATCGACCCGGAGCGGGAGGCGGCTCTCGCGGCCCGTCGAGCCCGCCGCGAACGGCAGCGCTCGATGGTCAGCGAGTCGCTGCCGGAGCTGCACGACTCCTCGGTCCGCTCCGACGTGGCCGCGGACGTGGCGGTGCCCACCCCGCCGTTCTTCGGCACCCGGGTGGTCAAGGGTGTGCCGATGGCCGACTACGCGGCGCTGCTCGACGAGCGGGCCACCTTCCGGGGGCAGTGGGGGCTGAACGGCGCCCGGGGCGGCAGCGGACCGTCCTACGAGGAACTGGTGGAGACCGAGGGCAGGCCACGGCTGCGTTACTGGCTGGACCGGCTCATCGCCGACCAGGTGCTGGAGGCAGCCGTCGTGTACGGCTACTTCCCCGCGTACTCCGAAGGCAATGACCTGGTGGTGCTCGACGAGAACGGGCACGCGGAGCGCGCCCGGTTCTCCTTCCCCCGGCAGCGGCAGGAGCGACGGCTCTGCCTCGCGGACTTCTTCCGGCCCAAGGGCGACCAGCTCGATGTGGTCGCGTTGCAGCTGGTCACGGTCGGCCAGCCGGTCAGCGAGTACGCGGCGAAGCTGTTCGCCCGCAACGAGTACCGCGACTACCTGGAGGTGCACGGCCTCTCGGTGCAGCTCACCGAGGCCCTCGCCGAGTACTGGCACCGACGCATCCGCGCCGAGCTGACCCTGCCCGACGGCCGCCCGCTCGCCGCCGACGACCCGGCGGACCTGGCCGGCCTGCTGCGCAACGACTACCGGGGCTGCCGGTACGCGTTCGGCTACCCGGCCTGCCCCGACCTGGAGGACCGGGCGAAGATCGTGCAGCTGCTCGGGTCGGAGCGGATCGGCGTGGAGCTGTCCGAGGAGTTCCAGCTGATGCCCGAGCAGGCCACCGACGCTATCGTGGTCCACCACCCGGAGGCGAGCTACTTCAACGCCAAGTGACGGGCAGACGTGCCCTGACCTGCATTTCAGGTCGTCCGGAAGACCGTTGAACCATGATCATGCCGTCTCCAGGCCGTCAACGGCTTCCGGGCCGTCCTTGGCGTCCTGGTCCTCACCGAAGGCAGCATCGATGGCTCGGCGCGTGCGGTCCTCGCTGGTCGGCAGGAGATGCGTGTAGGTCCGCAGGGTGAATCCCGGGTCGGCGTGGCCGAGGTAGGTCGACAGGGCCTTGATGCTCTCCCCGGCGTCCAGGAGGACTGAGGCGTAGGTGTGCCGCAGGACGTGCATCCCGTTGCGGCGGTCGTCGGGGATGCCCGTTGCTCGGATCGCGGGCTTCCAGATGCCGGGGTTGAACTTCGAGCGGCTGAGTGGCAGGCCGTCAGCGGTCGTCAGGTAGAGCGTGACTGTCGTGGGGTCGCCGGTCAGGGTTCCCCAGGGCAAGGTGACCTCTACCGGCGCGTACTGCCTGGCGTGGTCGCCTAGGCGGCGAGCTACTGAGGCGGGGAGGGGAGTCTCTCGCGTCTTACCGCCTTTGGGCGGGGCGAAGATGAGCGCGCCGCGCACGAGCTTGATCTGACGGGCGACTCGGAGGGTCGGCCGGGTCGGATCCAGGTCGTCTGGGCTTACGGCGAAGATTTTGCCCTGCCGCAGTCCGCAGCCCGCGCCGAGGTCGGCGGCGACTCGGTAGCGGTCTGGCAGCTTCGCGCGGAACGCGGTGAATCGGTCGACTGACCAGGGCTGGACCTTGGTGGAGACGTGCCGGGGGCGTTGGATGCTCTTGGCTGCGAACGGATTGCTGATGATTTTTTTGTCGTCCACGGCGGCGTTCAGGATCATCGACACGTCGCTGAACAGGACCCGGCGGTAGCCGGCAGACAGTCCCTTCTCCTGCAACTCGCGCGCCCACGCTCGGATCGTCGCCGGCTGGATCGACGCGATGGGCTTGTTACCGATGGTCGGATACACGTGCAGCCGAAGTTCGTACTCGATGCGGTCGCGGGTGAGGAGGTCCGTCGTCGCAGCAGCGAGCCATTCGTCGGCGTACCGCTTGAAGGTCGTGCGACCGGCGTCGGGGTCGACGTAGGTGCCCTTGAGGATGTCGGCCTGGACGTTGGCGAGGAACGCTTGTGCCTCGCGCTTCTTCTTGTCAGGGAACGACTGCGACTTCTCTTTGCCGTCCGGAGCGAGGTACCGGACGCGGTAGCGCATTCCCTGCCCGCACTGCGGCTTTGGTTCCTGCCGGGACTTCCCGTCCGGACCGGCCACCGTCTTGTACCAGCGGTCAACGATGTGGGCCATCTCAGGCCGCCTTGGACTGGTCGGCGAACCACGCACGCACCACGTCAGGGTCGTACCGCAGATGCCGACCGACACGACCGGCAGGTGGACCGATTCGGCGCTTGCGCCAGGTGTAGAGCGTCTGGACCGGGACGCCGAGGTAAGCCGATACGTCTTCGACGGTCCAGAGCGTGAGGGGTTGTGCGGTGGTCATGTCGTCTCCCGTAGTCGAGGGGTCAGGCGGCAGCCGGCGCGGTGCCGGCGGGGGTGGTGCCGAGTTCGTGGGCGAGTTCTTCGCGGCCGGTGGTTCGTCGCTCCCGGGCGAGGGCGGCGGCGGTGTTGGCTAGCAGGGCGTCTCCGGTGGTGTGCCAGCCGATTCCGGCGAAGGTGAGGGTGCCGACGATGAGCGTCGTGTCGTCTTCGTCGAGGTGGTCGACGGCGCGGAGGACGCCGGGTTGCTCCTCGGCCTGGTCCTGGTGCTCGTGCCGGCGGAAGCTGACCCGGGTGTCGCGAAGGAGTTGGAAGGTCACCGAGTAGCGGCGGGCTTTGGTGAGAAAATGGCCGCCGAAGCCGAGCATGTGAGCCCACCGACGCAGCCGGGCGTAAGGGTTGGTCGCCGCTGGTTTCGTCGATTCGGTGTCAAGGCTTGCTTGACGCTCTGCGATGCAGACGGGGCACGCGGCGTAGCGGGTGTGGGTGCCGCAGTCGGGGCACTCCCAGCGGTCGACGAAGCCGGGTGTGGGCCGGTGGTCCCGGGGCCGCTCAGAGAGCGGGACGGGTGTGCCGGTGGGTCGGCCGGTGTGCCAGCAGGCGTCGATGAGGCGGGCGGTGTGGTCGCCGTCGGGGTCGGCGTAGTCGCCGATGGAGTCGGCGTCGAGCCTGACAGAGCGGTGCCCGGTTACCTCGGTGCTCTTGGTGGCGTATTTGGCAAGGTAGCCGGCGACCATGCTGTCGGTGACATCACCGTCGCCGGCCAGGCTGATGGGTCGGATGTCGAGGCCCTTGCCCGGGTCACCCCAGGCGATCGACCAGCCGGCGGACTGGTCGGGGTGGGCCGGGCTGGCGAAGGCGACCTGCTCGACGGCGGCCCGGATCGCGTCGTCCAGGTCCGTGACGGTGAAGCCGGCCGGTGGCGGCACGACGGCGGTCGGATCGTCGGGGTGGACGCCGTCGAGGCGCACCAGGGCGTGGAAGTGCACCGCTCCGCGTGCCTGAAACTCGGCCACCTTCCCGTGCGACAGCCGAACCGGCACGACGGTGCGGGTGTTGCCGGAGGCGGTGACGACGTGGACGCGGGGGATGCCCCGGCGGCGGGCGAGTTTGGCGAGCCATCGTTCCGCGGCTTGCTTGGTGCGGTGCCACAGCTCGCCGGAGAACAGGTTCCAGACGACTTGGTGGGTATGGTCGTAGCAGTCCAGGCACAACGGCTGCCCGAGCACCTGATCCCCAGTCTCGTGTCTGGCCCAACAGACGGCGGGTCGGCCGTGCTCGCAGAGTCCGGTGTCGCGGCGGGCGTGGCAGGGGTCGGGGCGGCAGTCGCAGCGTTTGCGGTTGCCGCAGGTGTGCCGCTTCACCGCCCGGGTGTGCACGGTGCCGAACGACGGTGCGGTGAAGGTGGCGAATACCGCCGGGTGTTGGGTGACGGTGTCGGGGACGCCTTTGCCGCCGATGAGTCCAGCTCGGAGGAGTTGGTAGGCGTCGCGTTGGTAGGTGTGGGCGCAGGCGGGGCAGACGGTGGCACGGCGGTTACCGCAGGCGGTGTAGATCGCGGCGTCCGGCATGGCATCGGTGTGCCGCTGGTCCAGCACGCGGCCGGTGCCCTGCTCGACGGTGAGCAGGCTGCCGGCGAGGCGGATGGGTCGGGTGCAGCCGCCGGCGGCGCGGACGTGTTCCAGCCACCCGAAGTAGTCGGGTTGGGTGGCGCGGGTGAAGGCGGAGCCTTCGGCGGTGTAGTCGTAGACGGGGATGGTGTCGGCGTTCGAGCCCACACCCCGGGCCGTGATGGTTCGGGGTGTGAGGTCCAGCGTCGAGGCCATCAGCCGCGTACCTCGGTGAGGTGGCGGGTGGTGATGGTGCGTTCGGTGACGATGACCTGGCAGGCACCGCACTGGCGCTTCGCCGGTTCGTGCCTGCGGCAGGGAATCAGGGCGGTGGTGTCGCCGCAGCGGATGGTGACCGGTGCCCGGCAGGGACCACCGGGGATGACGTCGACGAGGGTTCGGCGGATGTCGAACGGGTGCGCGTCGGGGAAGGCGGGGCAGGTGTGGGTGACCTGCTCGATGTCGACGAGATAAATGGTCATCGGACAGCGCCACCGATGGTGGTGAGGAGTTTCCCGGCGACGACCGCGCTGACGTCGAGGCGGTCGGCCAGCTCGGCGGGCGTGATGGGTTGGCCGGTGGCTTGTTCGTGCTGCACGGCCGCGAAGCGGGCAGTGGGCAGCAGGTGAGCGGGAACGTCGACCGGCTCGGAGGCCGGTGCGGTGACGGTCTCTGGCTCGATAGCCGGGGTCGGTTCGGGGGCCAGGGTGATGGCGGCCGGTGGTGCCGGCTCGGTGGTGACCTGCTCGGCTACCTGAACGCGGATGGGCCGCGCCGGCTCTGCGGCCGGTGGCAGGGGTTGCGTGGTTGGTGCGGGGGCGAGGACGAGTTTGACCAGGGCCATGAACGCCAGAGCGGGAACAGCCGACAGGAGCCACCCAGACGGGCCGGGTTTGGCAACGGCGAGTTGCGCGGCGAGGGACAGGCCGGCGGCGGCGATGAGCAGGACCATCGGGTAGCCGATGGGTGCGCCGGTGCGGCGGCGTCGGCGGATGGTGAGCAGGGCGGCGATGGGGACGAGTTCGGAGATGACGGCGTTTGCCCAGCCGAACCATCCCGGGGTGTTGGTGGGGCTGTTGGCCATGGTCCAGTCGTGGACGTGGGTGAACGACGCGGCCCCGGCGGAGCCGCCGACGACGATGAGGATGAGGACCAGGACCAAGCCCTCCAAGCGGGTGCCGGCGCTGGCCGGTGTGGTGGTGGTCATTAGTGGCCTCCGTGGCAGTCGAGGCAGCAGCCGTAGCGGCGGGGGATGTAGTAGGGCTTCAGCTGCTCGCAGGTCCGGCAGGTCCGCCGGGCGAGGAGGGCTTTGCCGATGGCCTCCCGCTGAGCGGGCGTGGCGGTGCGCTTGGCTTTGGCGAGGTCGGTGCGGTAGAGGTAGGCGACCCGCCGGTTCTGGCGGTGTCGCCAATAGATCTGGGCGACGGGGTCGTGTCCTCCGGGGCGAAGGCCGGCGGCGCGGAGCTGCCGCAGGGTGGCCAGACCGGTGGGTGCTCCTTGGTAGGGGAAGGTGGGGAACCCGTAGCGGGTGCCGAGCGGGTCGTAGAACTCGACCCGGATACCGGTCCGGTCAGTCAGGGCGTCCAGGTCGGCGCTGCGCAAGCCGGTCATGGCTTGTCTCCCCAGCGCTGCTGGGCGGCCTGGCGGGAGATGCCGAGACGCTGGCCGATTTCGGCCCAGGAGTAGCCGAAGGCCCGCAGGCCGATCACGGCTTCACCGATCGCGTCATCCATGACTGAGGAGAGGGCGACGAGATCCCGCAGTGCTTCCACGTCTCCGGTGGCGACGCGGCGGCCGTGAGCGCGGATGATGCGCCGAGCGAAGCCGGCGAACTGGTCGTTCTCGACGACGTCCCGACGCCGCTGCCGGGGCAGGGATGGCGTCAAGGACACCTTGACGGTGCTCATGCGTTCTCCCCTCTGGTGGTGCGGAGGGATTCCCACTCGTCGGCAGCCGCCTGGAGGGCGGTGATGACCTGCTCGGCCGTGCGGGCCGGGTCGTCGTTCCACGAGTAGGGGGAGGTGTGCTCATCGAGCAGGTAGCCGTCCTCGTCGATGAAGAACATGGGTGCGGTGGTGTCGAGGTAGTCGACGAACACGCCCAGAGCGGCGAGGTAGTCGGCGAGGGCGTCCGGGTCGAGCTGGGAGAAGTGCTCGACGGTGTGTCCGGCGCAGGCGATGCCGATGGCCCCGGCGGCGCAGGCCGGCGGGGTGAGGGTGGCGGTGGTGTTGGCGTAGTAGGTGCCCTGGTGCCAGCCGTGCCGGTGCAGGTAGAGGGCAGCCATCCGCAGCAGGTCAGCAGGTGTGACCTGGACCCGTGCGGGTGGGTTTTGGGTAGCCTTCATGGCAACCACGTTGTCCCGTACCGGGTTTGATGGAGACATCGAAACCTGGGAGGAAACCAGCGATGCCCGCACCGAAGAAGTACAACGATGAGCTGCGTGAGCGTGC
>NZ_JBSFYP010000103.1:0-16446 GCF_053599835.1 Micromonospora sp. NPDC005163 | reverse complement strand
ATCGCCCTCGCGGAATACCGTTCGGCTGGAACCGCGTCGCGCCACTCGCCGAGAGGCGACCTGCACACCGACACCAACGCCGCCCCCAGCCCACCAGCCGGGGGCGGCGCTGTCTTTCCACCGACGGAGTCCTGGACTGCGGGTGGGGCGTACGCGGACGGCCCCCGCCTCGCCCGGAGGGCGGTGGTGGGGGCCGTCGACGGATCGGTCGGTCAGGTGGCGCTGATCGTGCCGGTCAGCAGCAGGGCGAGGACCAGGGTGCCCAACGCGACCCGGTACAGCACGAAGACGTACAGGGTGTGGTGGGCGACGTAGCGGAGCAGCCAGGCGATGGCCGCGTACCCGATGCCGAAGGCGATCACGGTGGCCACGATCATCTGGGCGACGGTGGGTGCGGACGTGCCCGGGGCGGACGGTTCGAAGACGTCCCCGAGGCTGAACACGCCGGACATGACCACCGCCGGGATGGCCAGCAGGAACGAGTACCGCGCCGCCGCCTCCCGGGTCAGGTTGAGCAGCAGCCCGGCGGTGAGCGTGCCCCCGGAGCGGGACACCCCCGGGATCAGCGCCATGGCCTGGGCGAAGCCCATCACCACGCCGTCCTTCATGCGGAAGTTCTCCAGGGTGCGGGTCTGCCGCCCCCAGTACTCGGCGAACGCCAGCACGAACGCGAAGACGATCAGCGTGGTCGCGACGACCCACAGGTTTCGCCCGGCGGTCTTGATCTGGTCCTTGAACACGAAACCGAACAGCCCGATCGGGATCGAGCCGACGATGACGTACCAGCCCATCCGGTAGTCGAGGCTGGAACGGACCGACTTGTCCCTGATGCCGACCAGCCAGGTCCGGGTGATCCGCCAGATGTCCTTGGCGAAGTAGATCAGCACGGCGGCCTCGGTGCCGAGCTGGGTGACCGCCGTGAACGACGCGCCCGCGTCGCGGTCAAAGAAGATCGCCGAGGTGATCCGTAGATGCCCCGACGAGCTGACCGGAAGGAACTCGGTCAATCCCTGGACGATGCCCAGGACGATGGCCTCGACCCAGGTCACTCGCCGACTCCTGAGAGGTCGAGCGCCTCGGCGACGGTACGGAGGGTCTGCACACCGCTGTCCCGGTCGGCCACGAACAGGGTCACCGACAGCGTGGTGACGCCCGCGGTGGCGTACTCCCGCATTCGCTCGGCGATGCGCTCCTTCGGGCCGAGCAGTGAGGTGCGGTCGATGAACTCCATCGGCACCGCGGCGGCCGCGTCACGCTGCCGCTTGGCCAGGTACAGGTCCTGCACCTCGCGGGCGGCGTCGCCGTAGCCCATCCGGGTGGCGAGCTGGTTGTAGAAGTTCTGCTGCCGGCTGCCCATCCCGCCGACGTAGAGCGCGGCGTACCAGCGCACCAGCTCGGCGCAGGAGGCCACGTCGTCGCCGACCACCACCGGCACCGAGGGCACCACGTCGAAGCCGGCCAGTTCCTTGCCGACCTTGGCCCGCCCGGCGCTGACCGCGGCGAGATGCTCGTCGGCGAACTCCGGGGCGTAGAACACGGCCAGCCAGCCGTCGGCGATCTCGCCGGCCAGCTCCAGGTTCTTCGGGCCGACCGCGGCCAGGTAGATCGGGATGTGCTCGCGGGGCGGGTGGAAGCCCAGCCGCAGCGCCTTGCCGGGGCCGTCCGGCAGCGGCAGTGTGTAGTGCTCGCCGTCGTACGCCACCTCCTTGCGGGCGATGGCCAGCTTGACGATGTCCACGAACTCGCGGGTCCGGGCCAGGGGCTTGGCGAAGCGCACCCCGTGCCAGCCCTCGGAGACCTGCGGGCCGGAGACGCCGAGGCCGAGCCGGAACCGGCCGCCGGAGAGCGCGTCGATGGTGGCGGCGGTCATCGCGGTGGCGGCCGGCGTACGGGCCGGGATCTGCATCACCGCGGCGCCCACGTCGATCCGTTCGGTCTGGCCGGCCATCCAGGCGAGCATGCTGGGCGAGTCGGAGCCGTAGGCCTCCGCGGCCCACACCACCGAGTAGCCGAGCCGGTCCGCTTCCTGGGCCAGCGCCAGGTGGTCTGCTGGCGTGCTCCACGCCGTCTGGTATCCGAGGCTGAGCCCGAGTCGCACTGGTCCTCCCCCATCCGTGGCACAGGTCGCATCAGGTTACGCAATGCCGATTACGGCCTCGATCACCGGCTCGCCACCAATGATCCCCCGTCCGTCGGGGTACCCGCCGTCGGCGGAACCGGCAGAACCGGCAGAGATGACGGGAGCGAGGATATCGGTGGCGGCGGGTTCGAAATAAGGTTCACCCATGCAACAGCGACCGCTCGGCCGAAGCGGGCTGGCGGTTTCCCGGCTCGCGCTCGGCACCATGACGTGGGGCCGGGACACCGACGCCGACGATGCGGCCGCCCAGCTGAAGAGTTACCTGGACGCGGGCGGCAACCTGATCGACACCGCCGACGTGTACGGCGACGGGGACGCCGAGTCGGTGATCGGCTCGCTGCTGGGCACCCTCGTTCCTCGCGACGATCTGCTGATCGCCACGAAGGCGGGGTTGCGCCCGGGCAGCGGCCGGCGCCGCGACGGCTCACGGGGGCACCTGCTGCGCACCCTGGACGCCTCCCTGCGTCGGCTCGGCACCGACCACGTGGACCTGTTCCAGGTGCACGGGTACGACCCGGACACCCCGCTGGAGGAGACCCTGGCCGCGCTGGACCACGCGGTGGCCAGCGGAAAAGTCCGCTATGTCGGAGTGTCGAACTTCTCCGGCTGGCAGACCGCGCGGGCCGCCGCCTGGCAGACCGCCTGGCCGGGCCGGGCGCCGGTGGTCGCCGCCCAGGTGGAGTACTCGCTGCTGGAGCGGGGCGTGGAGCGGGAGGTGCTGCCCGCCTGCGAGGCGCTCGGCCTCGGCGTGCTGCCGTGGTCGCCGCTGGGCCGGGGGGTGCTCACCGGCAAGTACCGCCATGGCCGTCCAGCGGACTCCCGGGCCGCCTCGCCGCACTTCGAGCGGTTCGTCGCCACGTACCTGGAGCCGCGTTGCTCCAGTATCGTGGAGGCGGTGGCGACCGCGGCCGGCGGGCTGGGTGTGTCGCCGATGGAGGTGGCGCTGGCCTGGATCCGGGACCGGCCCGGGGTGACCGCGCCGATCCTCGGCGCCCGCACGGTCGGGCAGCTGCTCGGTGCGCTCCAGGTCGAGCGGATCACGCTGCCCGAGGAGATCACCACCGCCCTGGACGACGTCTCCGCCGTGCCGGTGGGCTACCCGGAGCGGGACGGCTAGCAGTTCCGGCCACACGCCCAGGGCGGGTCCGCCTCAGATCGCCGGCCGCTGGCCGGGGATGTCCCGGACGGCTGCGAGGAATCGTGCCTGGTCATCCCGGGTCGCCGGGTTGACGATCCGGATCCAGGAACCGTCGTCGAACCCGATGGTGGACGGGAACTGCATCAGTCGCGCGGCGCTGTGGTCGCAGTCGACGCGGGTCACCCGGTGCCGCTCCACGCTCCACAGCACCCGGGGCTGACGGCGGTCCGGCTGGCCCTCGTCCGGGCGGCGGCCCATCCGCAGCAGGTGCAGGTGCGTGTCGGTCACCACCAGCGGCGTGCCGGTGTAGCGCTCCAGGAAGAGCAGCAGGCTGCCGGCGAGGCTGGCCAGCTCACCGCTGAAGACGTACCGGCGCCGGTAGGCGATCTCGGCGAGCTGGTCGGCCAGCGGGCGGTACTGGCTGAGCCGGAACAGCGCCCGGAAGGCCTCCTGCTCGGGCGTCAACGGCAGCGGTTGCCGGGGCTCGGCGCCCTGGCGCGGCGCCGGCAGGCCGGCGTCCGGGTCGGCCGCGTCCGCGACGCCGCCGGCGAGCGCGGCGGCCTTGCCGGGGAGCAGCAGGACACCCGCGGCGATCCGCAACGGTGTCAGCACGGCATCCACCCAGACCACCGGGTTGACGATGTTGAGCAGCCCGAACAGCGCCCGGGGCTCCAACGACTCGGCCACGGCCTCGGACATCGTGTCGGCGAACTGGCTGCCCGTCCGGTGCATCTCGTCTGCCCGGACAGGCGCCAGCCCAACGTAGCGGACCTCCTGGTCGGGCAGCAGCGGTGCGACCAGGGCGCGTTCCGGCTCGTCGCTGGTGCGGAACTCGTCGCGCAGCTCGCGGGCTTTGTCCCGGGCCGCCCGCGCACCGCCGAGCACCGCGTCGGTCAACCGACCGAGCCGGCCCCGCTCCCCTGACGTCACGCCTTACCTCCTCGACCGGCCTAACGGCCCGCCGGCTGGTTCGCGGGCGGCTGCCCGAAGACATTCTGGTCGATCCAGTCGGCACCGCCCTGCACCGCCTGGTCGATCTGGTCGCTGACCTGCTCGCTGCCGGGAATGGAGAGGCCGCTGGTGAGGGCGACGGACCCCCAGGTGACGCCGTGCACGATGGAGTTCGGCACGTTCCACGGCAGGTTGGTCGCCCAGTCCCGGGCGATCACCCGGGCGCCGTCGGCGACGCCGTGCGCCCGCAGCGCGGCGGCCCTTTCCAGGGCGCCCATGTCGAACGGTGAACCCGACTTGCCCAGCTTGTAGGTGCCCTTCGCCGGGTCGAGGACCTTGTGGTGCCACTTGTCGGCCTTGCCGGCGGCGCGCCGCTTGTCGGCGTACTTCTGGCCGGTGCGCAGCTTCTTCTGCATGTCGACGAGCTTGTCGAGGTGGTTGCGCAGCTTGCGCAGGTACAGCATGACCCGCTGGAGCAGGCGGATGACCTTCTGCAGGTGCGCCGCCAGCGGCCTGATGATCTTCAGCATGCGGGTGAGCACGATCAGGCCCCTGGTCACGGCGACCCCCATGCCCGCCACCCAGGACGCCCCGGCGGTGAACGGCGCCATCAGCAACGCCGTCACCAGCGTCACCAGCAGGAAGTTCACGAACTCGACGCAAAGGTCGACGAGCACGTCGTGCACGGTCTGCAGACCGTCGGCGACGCTGCGCAGATACTCCGCGGTGGCGGCGAACTGCTCGGCGACGTCGAGCAGTTGCTGTTCCACCTCGGCCAGCCGCTGGCCGTACGCCTCACCGGCGGGCGAGCGCCACCCGGGCTGCGCGGCCTCGCGGTCGCCGCGGTGCACCTGCGCGAGGTCGCGCACCTGCCCGGCCAGCGCGTCCCACTCGGCGGCCTTCGCGCGCAGCACGGCGGGCTCGCCGTCGACCATGTCGACGAGCTGGATCAGTGGCCAGGCGAGAGTGCGGCAGACGCTGTCGACCGCGGCCTCCACGCCGGAGAGTGCGTTGTCGAGGCCGTTCCACAGCTGGACGGCGCTGCCTGCCGGCCCGCTCATCCGGGCAGCCCCGCCTGGATGGCCTTGAACCCGCCGTCGAGGTCCTGCTCGTTGCGCTCGTACGTCTCGACCGTGTCGGCCAGCGCGCTGGCGACCCGGCCGAACGCGGCGTTGGCCGCGCCGAACAGCTCCACGCCACCGGCGACCTGCTCGGCGTACTTGCCGCGGAGCAGGTCGCTGGCGAACGGCAGATGACCGAAGGCGTCCGACGGCACGTCACCGGCCGAGACGATCTGACTCTCCAGCGCCGCCAGCGAGCTGGCGACCCGCTTGGCGGCTGTCTCCAGTCGACGGACCGCCTGCACGTCGACCTCGATGTCCGGCGCCATGCCGTTCCTCCCCCGTGTGTTCAGCGCACCGACGATACGATTCCCCGACCGTCGGGCACCACCCCGGTGCACGGTCCACGGGGGAGGAATCTCATGACTGACCCGATGTCCGCGTTCGACGCGCTCGCCGGACGGATCGCCGACATCGAACGCCGGTTCGCGGGCCTGGGCGACGACCTGGCCGACCTGTCCGGCACCGCGAGCGACGAGAGTGGCCTGGTCTCCGCGACCGTCGACGCCACCGGCGTGCTCACCGGCCTCAACCTCGCGCCCGCCGCGCTGCGCGCGGGCACCGAGGGGTTGGCGGAGCTGGTGCTCGACGCGTACCAGCGGGCCCGCACGGCGGCCACCGAGCGGGTCGAGGAGCGCACCGAGGGGTTGGGCGTCGAGCTCGGCGCGGGCCTGACCGACCTGTTCGGCAAGCCCGGTGACTTCTCGGCACTGGGGCGCCTGGAGGAGACCATCGGCCGGCTCGGGCGGCTGGACGACCGCCTGCCGAGTTCACCGGCATGACCTCGCCGACCTGGCCGGAGATCGTCGTGCGACTACGGGACACCGTTGCCCGCTGCGACCGCGACACCGACCTGGAGCTCACCGCCGCGGCGCGGGGGATCCGGCTGCTGGTACGCCGCGACGTGGTTCGGGCGCTCTGCCCCGGCTACGACGAGGCACGCCTGGCCGCGCTCGGCTGGCGCCGCCCGACCGGCGACGCGCACTGGTGGTACGAGTCGCCGCGCACCCCGGAGCAGTTGGACCGGCTCAGCATGGTGGTGACCCGTACGGCCGCCGAGGTGCTGACCGACGCCCCGGGCGCGCTCTCCTGCCGACCCGTGCCACCGGCCACCCGCCCCACCTCGGAGGTGCGGCCGGTCACCCCCGGGCCGGCGCCGACCGAGGCGGCGGAGCCGGGGGTGGTGGCGCTGCTCGCCGCGGCCGTCGACCGACGCGACCTGCCCGGCTACCTCGGCGTGCTGGCCGGCGCCATGGTGTGCGTGCCGCTGGCCGGGGAACCGGCGGCGGACGGCGACTTCCCGTGGACGGTGGTCGGCGATGCGACGGGCGCGCCCCTGCTGCCGGTCTTCACCTCCTCGCAGGCCCTTGCCGCGTTCGCCGGGGACGGCGTGCCGTTCGTCGCGCTGCCCTGCGCCGAGCTGCTCGAGGACTGGCCGGACGAGTCGTGGGGGCTGGCGGTGGACGTGGGCAGTGCCCGGGCGGTCACCCTGGCCGCGCCAGCGCTGGCCGTCCTGCTTACGGCGAACGCCTCGGCCGGGTAGCGGCAGGGATCAGGCGGCGGCGCCCAGGGCGGCACGAACCACGCACGGCAGCGGCCTTGGTCACCCCGCCGGGGGTGGCGAACGGCCGCTGGGCTGGGCAGCATGGGTGGCATGGACTACGAATACGCGCCGCTGCGGTTGCCGCCGAACGTCGACCGGTTGACCGCCGCGGCGCAGTTGGCGATCCAGGCGGAGTTCTCCGGATGGGAGTTGGCCCGGGTGCGGCTGTTCCGGGACGGCACCCGGCAGGTGGTGCTACGTCGGCGACGGGCCAACCAGCCGCAGCCGGGCCTGTCGTACTGACGCCCGGTCGGGCCGGGGGCGCGACGCCCGGGGTCCGGCCGTGATCGGTCGGGCCCCGGGCGTGTCACGGCCTAGTGCTGATGGCCGGCGTGGTCGTGGTCGTGGTCGTCGTCGAGCTCCAGGAACGGGTGCTCGTCGAGGCGGCCGACCAGCCGGTCGTCGGCCGCCGGCTGGAACGGGCCGACCGCGTCGTCGTCGTCGAACGACTCCAGGTCGACCGGGGTGCCCACCTCGCTGACCATGACCACCCCGTCGAGCGGCTCCAGCTCGGGGACGTCCAGCGCGCCGAGCGAGCCGTCGCCGCTCTGCAGCAGCTCCAGCACCGCCTCACCGACACCCTCCACCGGCGCCGGCTCGTCGTCCTCCGGGGTGCCCTCGCGGCGGGCCGCCTCGGCCACCCGCAGCAGCGCGGAGATGCTCGGCACCCGGTAGTCGCGGCGCTGGCGTACCGAGATCACCCGGGGGTGCGGGTCGCTGGCCTCGCCTGCCTCGGCGCCGCCGAAGCGCTCGTCGGCCTCGTCCGGGTCGATCGAGTCGACGTCCCACGGCGTCACCTCGCCGAAGGCGTCGAGCAGCCGCTCGTCGTACGCGTAGGACGCGTTGTTCAAAGCCACGTACGCCTGCCAGACGTCGTCGTCGTCGACGCGGCCCTCTGCGGCACGTACGGCGGCCAGGTGGTGGCGGGCCGCTTCGATCACCCGCTCGAGAGCGGCGTCCAGCTCACCATGCTGGTCGGTCATGTGGGGCAGTCCCTTCACGATGGGGAGGGTCCGAGCCGGGTGCGGCTACCGGACACGGCTAGCAGGTGCGGAGGAACCGGTCGAGTACCCGCACGCCGAACTGTAGTCCGTCGACCGGAACGCGCTCGTCGATGCCGTGGAACAACGCGGAGAAGTTCAGGTCGGCGGGCAGCCGCAGCGGGGCGAACCCGAAGCAGCGGATGCCGAGCTGCGAGAACGCCTTGGCGTCGGTGCCGCCGGAGAGCATGTACGGCACCGGCCGCGCGCCCGGGTCCTCGGCGCGCAGCGCCGCCGACATGGCCTCGACCAGGTCACCGTCGAAGGTGGTCTCCAACGCCGGCTGCCGCTGCACGTACTCGATCGCGATGTCCGGGCCGACCAGCTCGCGCAGTTGGCGCTCCAGCAGCTCGGACTGGCCGGGCAGGCTGCGGCAGTCGATGGTGGCGGTGGCCCGGCCGGGGATCACGTTGTCCTTGTAACCGGCGGCCAAGCGGGTCGGGTTCGCCGTGTTGCGGATGGTCGCGCCGATGATGTTGGCGATCGGGCCGAGCTTGGCGATGGCCGTCTCCGGGTCCTCCGGGTCCAGCTCGATGCCGAGCAGGTCGGAGACCTCCTCGAGGAAGGCCCGCACGGTGTCGGTGACCACCACCGGGAAACGGTGCCGACCGATCCGGGCCACCGCCTCGGCGAGCGCGGTGACCGCGTTGTCGTCGTGCACCATCGAGCCGTGCCCGGGACGCCCCTTGGCGTGCAGCCGCAGCCAGTCGATGCCCTTCTCCGCGGTCTCGATGAGGTAGAGCCGCTGGCTGTCGTTCACCGAGTACGAGAAACCACCGACCTCACCGATCGCCTCGGTGCAGCCGTCGAAGAGCTCTCGGTGGTTGTCCACCAGGTAACGCGCGCCGTAGTCGCTGCCCGCCTCCTCGTCGGCGGTGTACGCCAGCACGATGTCGCGCGGGGGGCGTACGCCGGTGCGCTGCCAGTGCCGCGCCACGGCCAGCACCATGGCGTCGAAGTCCTTCATGTCGATGGCGCCCCGACCCCACAGGTAGCCGTCGCGCAGTTCGCCGGAGAAGGGGTGCACCGACCACTCGTCGGCGTCGGCGGGCACCACGTCCAGGTGGCCGTGCACCAGCAGCGCACCCCGGCTCGGGTCGGTGCCGGGGATCCGGGACACCACGTTCGCCCGGCCGGGCGCGGACTCGTGCAGCACGGACTCCAGGCCTACCTCGGCGAGCTTCTCCGCCACGTATTCGGCCGCACGGCGCTCACCGACGCTGGTGTCGTTGTCCCCCGTGTTGGTGGTGTCGATACGCAGCAGGTCGCGGCAGAGGTCCACGACCTCTGCGGTGGGTTCCGGTCGGGCGGGGGCGGCATCGCTCGTCATCGCCTCTTCATACCAGCCCGAGCTGGCCGGCGGGCCGGCGCACCGGCCGAGGTGGGCCGGGCATTCAGGGCGGCGGATACGGGAGACGGTTTCGCCGGGCCCGCCTTCGGGTACCGCCGCCCACGACCGCACGTCCCCTGCCGGAGCTTCCGCCCGCCAGTCGAGGAGGGCACCATGTCCGCCGTTTCCCTGCCGCCGCTGCCGCCCACGCCCGAGGAGGGCTACCGGCCCGGCGGACGCAGCATCGCCGACATCGTGGACCAGGAGCACCGGCAACTGCTGGCGCTGCTGGACCAGTTGACCGACACGGACGCCGCGCCGCAGGACGGGCTCGCGGTGCTCACCGCCGCGTTGTCGCGGCACCTCTCCGCGGAGGAGCAGTACCTGCTGCCGGCGGTGCGCGCCGCGCTACCGGACGCGGCCGAGCGGGTGGACGCCGAGATCAACGCCGACGCCGCGCTGCTGGGCGCCCTCAAGGCGCTGAGCGACGAGACGCTGACCGAGGTCGCCGAGCGGGTTCGCCGACACGTGCACGGGGTCGGCGCGCTCGTCGCGGAGCTGCGCGCGGTGGCCACCGCGGAGGAGCTGATCCGGCTGGGCAACCGGCTGGAGATCGCCGAGGAGGCGGCGCCGACCCGACCGCACCCGGGCACCCCGGCCACGCCGCCGTGGAACCGGATCGTCGAGCCGGCGGTGGGAGTGGTGGACAAGGTACGCGACGCGGTGACCGGCCGGCCGACGTACATGGCGGACCTGCCGGAGCCACCGCGCGGCTGAGGAGCGGCGACACCCACCGATGCATTCAGCCTCACCGATCCGTCCGGACCCTTCCGCCGACTGCGGCGTAGTCCTACCGTCACGGTATGAACCTGGAGCTGCGACACCTACGGGTGGTCTGCGCGATCGCGGAGACGGGGAGCGTGACCAAGGCGGCGTCGGCGCTCGGCCTGGCCCAGCCGGCGCTCACCGCCCAGCTCCAGCGGATCGAGCGGACACTGGGCGGGCCGCTGTTCGACCGGGACCGCCGCGGCGCGCGGCCCACCGCGCTCGGTGAGCTGGTGCTGGCCCGGGCCCGGGTGCTGCTGCCGGCGATGAAGGGCCTGCAGGACGAGGCGGCCCGGCTGGCCGGCGGCGGGGAGGCGCCGCGCTGGTACCGGTTCGGCGGGGTGAACAGCCCGATCCTGGGGCGGTTGGTGCACCGGCTGGCCGCCGAGCAGCCGCCCGCGCAGATCACCACGTACGCGTCCTGGTCGGTGGACGAGTTGGCGCAGTTGGTGGCCGGCGGCCGGTTGGATTTCGCGCTCACCGGGGTGTGCGGTGACGCCGTCCCGTCGGCCGAGTTCGGGTTGAGCTGGCGGGAGGTGGCCGTCGACCCGGTGCTGGTGCTGCTGCCGGAGACCCATCCCCTCGCGGCGCGCGACGAGGTGCGGTTGGGCGACCTGCGCCACGAGCAGTGGGTGGCCGCGCCGGGCGACGGCTGCTTCGGCGACTGCTTCGCCGCCGCCTGCGCCCGCGCCGGCTTCACCCCCCGCAAGGTGTACGAGACCGACGTGCGGGGCTGCGTCGACCTGGTGGACGCCGGTGAGGCGGTGGCCCTGTGTCAGGCGACGTTCCGCCCGGTGGACGGGCTGGTCACCCGACGGCTGGCCGGGATACCGCTGCGCTGGCGGCTGCTGCTGGGCTGGCACCCGGACTCGCCCGCCGCCCAGGGGGCGGAGCTGGTGCTGGAGACGGCCAAGGCCGCGTACACCGACTCACTGGCCCCCCACCCCAGCTACCTGGCCTGGCTGCTGCGCAATCCCGGGTTCGGCGTCCAACAGCCCAGCCGGGTCTGATCCACCGTTGGTGGGGTATCTGGCGGACATGACCGACCTCTACCCGCCCACCGGCGACCGGGACCTGCTCCACCAGGCGGCCGCCGCGCACACCGCCGCCATCCGCGAGACGGAGGCGTTCCTGCGCCGGCTGCCGGACGTGCCCGACCCGGCCGACATCGCCGAGTACGCCAACCTGCTCAGCCGCGAGGAACGGAGCCGCGGCGAGCGGGACGCCGCCGCCGACGCGGTCGGGCTGACCATCGGCAGCCTGGAACCCGATCAGGCCTGACCAGGCTCGACGCGACGGTGCCGTCCCTGCCCGGGACGGCACCGTCGAGCGTGCACCGCTCAGCGTTCGACGAGGGGGTCGTGGCCTAGGTCGAGCAAGGAGTGCCGCCACTCGTCATCGGCGTTGCCTCGCGGCGGCTTGGCGTCCATCAGCTCGCGGATCCGGTCGACCGCGTCCTGCATCACCTCGATGTCCTCCGGGGTGAGGTCGACCTTGCGCTTGGCCAGCACCTTGAGGATCTCCCGGCCCGGCTGGGGCAGGTCGAGGTCCGGGTTTGGCCCGAACGACTCTTCGCCGGAACCACGGGTCAGCAGCCAGCTGCGCAACTGCGCAGACGGGACGTTGACCTCGGCGTGGAAGTCATCCCAGAGCACCTCCACCTCGGGGTCGATGCGAGTCTCGCGTACCATCAGGTCTCCTCTCCGGGCGGCGGCCCGGACGTCTCCGGGTCCCCCTCGTCGGTCTTCGGATGCAGGCCCTCCGGCGGCACCCGCGTCCTCCTGGGGTTCGCGGTGGGCGGCGCCAGGATCGGATGGGGATGGTCGTCCTCGTCCCGGGATTCCGCGGCCTCCGCGGGCTCGTGCGGTTCCTTGGGTTCCGGCCGTCGCGCGGCCCCGCTCATCGCGGGTGTGTGGTCGTGGCAGCGGTGTACCCCCGCTCACCCGCGGTCACGTCGAAGGTGAGCGCGCCCTCGCGGGCGTCCACAGTGACCTTCTGCCCGGGTGAGATCGCCGACTCCAGCAGCATCCGGGACAGGTGGTTGTCCACCTCCCGCTGGATCACCCGGCGCAGTGGGCGGGCGCCGAATTCCGGCTGGTAGCCGTGCTCGGCGAGCCAGTCGACGCCGGCGGCGGTGAAGTCCACCTGGATGTCCTGGGCGTGCAGCCGGCGGCGGGTCTCCTCCAGCAGCAGCCCGGTGATCTGACGCAGCTGCTCGGCCTCCAGCCGGCGGAAGATGATGACCTCGTCGATCCGGTTGAGGAACTCCGGGCGGAAGTTCTCCTGCAGGCGGCGCATCAGCCGCTCGCGCAGCTCGTCGCTCTCCTGCTCGCTGCCCGGCGCGCCGGTGCCGAACCCGACGCTGCGCTGAGCGCCGGTGATCAGCTCGGAGCCGAGGTTGCTCGTCATGATCAGTACGGTGTTCTTGAAGTTCACCGTGCGGCCCTGGCTGTCGGTCAGCCGCCCGTCGTCCAGCACCTGGAGCAGGATGTTGAACACGTCCGGATGGGCCTTCTCGATCTCGTCGAGCAGCACCACCGCGTACGGGCGGCGGCGCACCGCCTCGGTGAGCTGGCCGGCCTCCTCGTAGCCGACGTACCCGGGCGGGGCGCCCACCAGCCGGCTGACCGTGTGTCGCTCCTGGAACTCGCTCA
Source organism: Micromonospora sp. NPDC005163 (assembly GCF_053599835.1). Lineage (NCBI taxonomy): Bacteria > Bacillati > Actinomycetota > Actinomycetes > Micromonosporales > Micromonosporaceae > Micromonospora > Micromonospora sp. NPDC005163. The sequence goes on along the minus strand of NZ_JBSFYP010000103.1, from coordinate 3,644 downwards.
TGTCCACCCGGACCATCCGGTCCGCCTCGCCGAACAAGGCCTCGGCCAGGGCGCGGGCCAGCTCGGTCTTGCCGACGCCGGTCGGGCCGAGGAACAGGAAGCTGCCCATCGGCCGCTCCGGGTCGGCCAGCCCGGCACGGGAGCGGCGCACCGCCTCGGCGACCGCCGTGACAGCGTCGTCCTGACCGACCACCTTCTGGTGCAGCTGACCCTCCAGGCGCAGCAGCCGGTCCCGTTCCTCCTCGGTAAGCTGGCTGACCGGGATGCCGGTGGCCCGGGAGACCACCTCGGCGATCTCCTGCGGACCCACCTCCGGCACCTGCGAGGAGGCGCCCTCGTCGCCGCTCGCGCGGCGCACCTGCTCCTCCAGCTCGGCGATCCGGTCGCGCAACGTGGACGCCCGCTCGTACTGCTCGTCGGCGACGGCCTGTTCCTTGTCCCTGCGTACGTCGTCGAGCTGCTGCTCCAGCTCCCGCACGTCGGAGGCGGGGGTGCGGGTGCGCAGCCGGACCCGGGCGCCGGCCTGGTCGATCAGGTCGATGGCCTTGTCCGGCAGGAACCGGTCGGTGACGTACCGGTCGGACAGCTCGGCGGCGGCGACCAGCGCCTCGTCGGTGAACCGCACCTGGTGGTGGGCCTCGTACCGGTCGCGGAGCCCGCGCAGGATGGCGATGGTGTCGTCGACGCTCGGCTCGGGCACCAGCACCGGCTGGAAGCGCCGGGCCAGCGCGGCATCCTTCTCGATGCTCTTTCGGTATTCGTCCAGCGTCGTCGCGCCGATCACCCGCAGCTCGCCGCGGGCCAGCGCCGGCTTGAGCATGTTGGACGCGTCCATGCCGCCCTCGCTGCCGGCGCCACCGGCCCCGACCAGGGTGTGGATCTCATCCATGAAGATGATCAGCTCGTCGCGGTGCGCCCGGATCTCGTCGATCACCTTCTTCAGCCGCTCCTCGAAGTCACCCCGGTATCGGGTGCCGGCGACCAGGCCGGCCAGGTCGAGCTGCACCACCCGCTTGCCGAGCAGGGTCTGCGGCACGTCCCCGTCGCAGATCCGCTCGGCCAGGCCCTCGACGATGGCGGTCTTACCGACGCCGGCCTCACCGATCAGGACCGGGTTGTTCTTGGTACGCCGGGACAGGATCTCCACGGCCTGCTCGATCTCGTCGGCGCGTCCGATCACCGGGTCGATCTGGTCGGCGCGGGCCAGGTCGGTGAGGTCCTGCCCGTACTTGTCCAGCGTGGGGGTGCCCCGGTCCGGCTTCGGCCCCGTCATCGGGCCGCGCTCGGCGTTGGCGGCCTGCAACGACTCCGGCTGGATCCGGCCGGCCGCCAGCATCCGCCCGGCCGGCGACTCCGGGTTGAGCGGCAGCGCCATCAGGATGTGCTCGGGGCCGATGTAGTTCGCGCCCATCGCCCGGGACAGCTGGTGGGCGTCGAGCAGCGCCCGCTTGGCCGCCGGCGTCAGCGACAGGTTGGGTGGCACCTCGCCGCGGGGCGCGCCGTCGCCCCGCCCGCCGAGCGCGTTGAGCAGGGTGTCCGGGTCGGCGCCGGCCCGACGTACCAGGTCACGCAGGGGTTCGCGTTGCAGCGCCGCCCAGAGCAGATGGTCGGTGTCCAGGTCGCTGCTCTGCCGTTGCGCGGCCCGCCGGGCCGCGTCGGCCAGCATCTCCCGCGCGTCGGCCGTCATCAGCCGGGTGATGTCGACCCGGTGCGCAGGTCGGCGTCCTCCCTCACCCCGGCCGAAGTACCGGGCCAGGAATTCGTCCCACGGGTCGGAGCCGAGGTCGCCGGGTCCCATCATGTCTGTCCTCCGCAGTTGGGTGCGGCACGGTCGCCAGGGGCTACCCGACGCGCGTGCCGACAAACGCCGCACGTGGCGGCGCACCGCCGTTGTGGGAGTGGCGTCGGGCGGGCGGCCGCCGAGGGTGGCAGGCTGACGGGATGGATGAGACCCCGCTGCTGATCGTGGACGGCGCCAACGTGGTGGGTTCGCGCCCGAACGGGTGGTGGCGGGACCGGGCCGGGGCCGCCGCCCGGCTGCGTGACTCGCTGGCGCCGGTGGCCTCCTCCGGCCTGCCGGACCGGCTGGCCGCCCCGGTGGAGGTGGTGCTGGTGGTCGAGGGGGCCGCGCGGGACGTGCCCGGCACCGACACGGTGCGGGTGGCCTCGGCGCCCGGCTCGGGTGACGACACCGTGGTCGACCTGGTCGAGGCTGCCCCGGGGCGCCGCCGGCTGGTGGTCACCGCCGACCGGGAGCTGCGCGACCGGGTCACCGCCCTAGGCGCCGAGGTGTACGGGCCACGCTGGCTACGCGACACGCCGGCGAACACCTGAGAAGCTCTCGCACTGGGACTCCCACAGAACGGACTCCCGGCGCATCCGGTCCGCAACGGGACGGGCGGGCAGGAACACCGACAGGGCGGATGTTCTCCCACGGACGCCGATAGGCTCTAATGGAACTCTCCCCGCCCCCAGGAGGTTCCGCCGTGGCGAGCGTCGCCGAGCTGAAGGCTGCCATCGATGTCGCCCTCCAACAGATCGGTGACGGGCAGACAGCCGTGCAGGCGGCCGGCGAGAAGCTGGCCGAGGCACAGCAGACCCTGGCCGGCGCGCTGGAGGGCAGCGGGCACGAGACGGTGGAGGCGGCCCAGGCCTCGCTGACACAGGCCAGCCAGGAGCTGGAGGAGTGTCTCGCCGCGACACTGGTCGCGGTGGAGCAGGCGCAGCTCTACGTCGCCACGCTGTAGGCCGCCATGTCCATCATCGAGGACGTCGGTGGGCAGGTCCGTGCCGCCAGCGAGGAGTTCCCGGTGGCCCTGCTCGGGCAGGCGCTGGAGAAGTTCGGCCTGGCCGCGGAGCGGCTGCGCTGGGTACGACAGGAGTCGGCCAACCCGATGGGCGTGCCCGAGCTGTCCGCCGCCACCGAGCATGCCGAGACCGCCGGTTACGCGCTGCGGGTGGCGCAGGAGCAGCTGTCGGCGTACCTGGCCGCGATCGGGCTGGCCGCGGACGGCGCGCCGCCGCCACGCCCGCAACAACGCGAACCCCGGCACGACGCGCCGCCGCCCGGCGGGCCCGCCACCGTCGCGCCGGAGCCGGCCGAGCAGGTCCGGCTGCGCCGCTGGTGGTCGGTGCGGGTGGCGGAGCTGACCGGTGGAGGCGAGGGCGGCGCCGACGAGCCCGACGAACGGCTGGACGACTCCCAGGAGCTGCTGCGCCGGGTGGTACGCGGGGTGCGCGCCGGCGACCGGGACCGGCTGCGCACCGAGCTGCGCCGCGCCCCGGCCGACGTGGGCCTGGGGATGGCGGCGCTGGCGCCGCCGCTGCTGCGCGAGCTGGCCGGCGAGCTGCTAGGCCACCCGCCCCGCGCCGCCGACCTCGGCCGGTTGCGCGGGGAGCTGGACGGACGCGTCCGCGACCTGCTGCCCGGGCTGCCGCCGCCGGTGCTGGAGACGCTGCTGACCCGGGTCTGCCGGATGCCGCCGCCGCGCGGTTCCGGCGAGCCGCCGCACGCCGCCGACTCCGCGGTGACGGCCGGCGTGGCGACCGGGCTGCTGCTCGCCCGGCTCGGTCGGGACCTGCCCACCGCCGCCGGCCCGCAGGCCGCGGCCGCCGGGCAGCCGGTCGGCGCGGGGCAACGCCCC
>NZ_JBSFYP010000102.1:0-16486 GCF_053599835.1 Micromonospora sp. NPDC005163 | reverse complement strand
GCAAGCTGGGTCAGCGCCTCACGGCAGTCCTCGCCGTTCTCCATCATCTCGATGACCGCATTGAGCTGCCCTCGGGCTCGCTTCAAGCGAGTCAGAGCCTCGCCGGTCATCTCGGGACGCAACTTCATCTCATCTACCTCCGCATCCCACGGTAACACATACCCTGGGGGGTATTCCGGGCGATGATCTCCGCCCTAGCCCAGAACCGTCGCCAAGGTGATCGCGCCCGGCCCAGGTCAGCCGGCTGCCACTGACGCGACGTATGACGGCCGCCTGGGTCATAGCGTCACCGGCATGCGAACCCGGCAGGAGGCCAGAACGGCACTGCACCAACGATGCCCAGGCGGGGCATTCGTTTCCCCCACGGAGCCTCACCGCGCAGGAGAGCGCACCTTGACCACTGGCGTGGCAACTCGCCGACTCGACTACGCCGTCGGCGCTTCGGACAGGTTGCGGACGATGTGGTCGGCGTGAAGCAGGGCTTGCCGAAGCAGTCGCCGGACGTGGTCGTCGCTGCGGAGGAGTACACGACGGTTCCCTGGCGACGTCCCTTGACCAGCAGCAAGACGGAGCTTGGCCAGGTATTGACTGACTGCCGTGGGTGCGGCTCCAGCATCGACGCCGACAACATCGCTAGCGTCGCCGTTGCCCGCGCTATCGGCTTCGAACCCACCGGCGACGCCACCTCACCCGGCGTAGCCCCCGCCCCCTCCTGACCTGGCATCACCGCTCATCGACCAGTCCTTAATTGACCAGGGACGGCCATGACCTAGGACGCGTTGCGGAAGTGGATCAAGCTCAGGTGGCTCGCAGAGAAGACGCAACAACATCCATCACGCCCTGCCAGACTCTTCACCGTGACGGGCGGTGACCCTTGCCGGTGATGGTGGCCGGCCGAATCCCGTCAGACCCCTCGGCTTGTAGACGGCCAACACCGTCGCCGCGAGCAAAATGACCAGGCCGCCGATCGCATGCACGACCAGCGAAACGACTGCCTCACGCCACTGCTCCCCGCTCGCTACAGGCGCGGAGGCCATCCCTACGTCGGCAAGCGCAGCAATCGGCTCCAGCTGGAGCAGCAGCACCACCGTGGCCACCGCAACCAACGCCAACTTGATCAGCACCCACCAGTGACGCACCAACCCCCAGGGCGACGCCAGCGATGACACCACGCCACTGAGCAGCGACGCGACTGCGAGCGGAGCGATGGCGAACCGGACTGACATGTCCATTGCCACATATCCGGCCGCCGTCACCATCGCATCGTCACTGCGCAGCGCCGCCAAGGCCAGGACCAGGAAGACGACGACCGCGCCGAGCCACCCCAAGGATGCAACGACGTGCGCAGTCAACGCCGCCTTACGCCAGCGTTGCCGCAACACGGCTTACCGTCCGCCCGGCAGGTGCCGGCCAGGACCGTGCTCACCGGCCACGCCACTCACCTGGATGACGACGAACACGACCAGCAGGGCCGCTACAACCAGGCCAATGACCTTCACCCACCGCGGCACGCCCGTCGGAGTCCCCGGTCCGCCTGCTTGACCCGCCATCTGACCCTCCCAACCGATCCAGCAACGACTGCCAAATTTTTACGAGACACTGTGTCTCTGTCAAGCCAGAGTGTCTGTGGTGTGGCGGCGTGTATCATATGACGGTGCCGAGGCTGTGGAACGACACGATTGAGGCGCACCGAGCGGCGGTGCGCGAGGCAGTTCTTGACGCCGCAGCAACCCTCGTCGCCAGTCACGGGCTGACCGGCGTAACCATGTCCCGGATCGCCGAACTCACTGGCATCGGCCGCGCCACCCTCTACAAGTACTTCCCGGACATCGACGCGATCTTGCTTGCCTGGCACGAGCGCCAACTCGCCCAGCACCTAGATCACCTCAGCGCCATCCGCGAGCAAGCCGACACCCCGTCGACGCGGTTGCGCGCCGTGCTCGTCGCCTACGCGCGGCTCTCACAGCACCGCCACGGTGGTGACCTCGCTGCCGCACTGCATCAAAGCGACCACACCACCGAGGCCCACGCGCGACTGCACACGCTTGTGCGGGAGCTGATCACAGACGCTGCCGAAGTCGGTCAGGCTCGTGTCGACGTTCCCGCCGATGAACTGGTGGCCTTCTGCCTGCACGCCCTGACCGCCTCGAGCACGGTGGCCTCGGACGACGGGCTCCAGCGCCTGGTCACTCTCACCCTCACCGCACTCAAGCCCACCGCCACAGACTGACGTCCGAACCATCCGCCCAGAACGGCTCGGCCGACACCGCTCTCGTGTTGCCGAACGGCAGTGGAGACGCGGCCCCCACGAGGATCAGCATGCAGGCGTCAGAGTCGGCGAGCCATGCCGACCGACTCTGGCGCGGTCTCCGCGAAGCCGTACTGTGCGTAGAGGTGGCGCGCGGCACCGTCCGCGATGAGTGAGATGTAGGCGGTGCTAGGCGCGCGATCCAGGAGTCGCTCCATCAGTGCAGCCATGATCCTCTTGCCGACTCCTCGGCCCTGATGCTCGGGCAATACGCACATGTCAATGATCTGGAAGGCGGTGCCGCCGTCACCGATGACGCGGCGCATGCCTATCGGTTGGTCACCCTGATAGGCGACGACGGCGTGCCATGTGCCGTCCAAACCCGCGGCCGCTGCCGCGGCTGACTTGGCGCTCAGACCGGCGGCGACCCACAGGTGTCGGTAGACCTCGACCGATGGCGTTTCTGCTCGTAAGACGTATGTCATGACCGTGAGGGGTCCCTTCGGGTGCGGCCTGCGCACCGCTAGGCGTTGGTGGCGTGGAAGCGGCGCAGGCGGAGGCTGTTAGCGACCACGAACACCGAGGAGAACGCCATCGCTGCGCCGGCGATCATCGGATTGAGCATTCCCGCCGCGGCCAGCGGCAGGGCAGCCAGGTTGTAGGCGAAGGCCCAGAACAGGTTGCTTTTGATGATCCTCAGGGTTCGCCGGGACAGGCGAATGGCGTCCACGGCGGCGGTCAGATCGCCGCGGACGAGTGTCAGGTCTGAGGCCTCGATGGCCACGTCGGTGCCGGTGCCCATAGCCAGGCCAAGGTCGGCTTGGGCGAGCGCGGCGGCGTCGTTGATCCCGTCGCCGACCATGGCCACGACCTTTCCGTCGGCCTGCAGGCGCTTGACCACGTCGACCTTGTCGGCGGGCAGCACCTCAGCGATCACCTGGTCGATGCCGACCTCGGCGGCGACGGCGTTCGCGACGGTGGTGTTGTCGCCGGTGAGCAGCACCGGGTTCAGGCCCAGCGCCCGCAGCTGGTCGACTGCGGTTCGGCTGGTTGGTTTGACCACGTCGGCCACGGCGAGGACGCCGCGGGCCTGTCCGTCCCAGCCGGCCAGCACGGCCGTCCGGCCCGCCGTTTCGGCCTCGCTGGCCGCCCGCTCGACCTCGGCGGATACCTGCAGGCCACGTTCGCGCAGCAGGCGGGCCCGGCCGACCATGAGGTCGCGGCCCTCGACGGTGCCGGTGACGCCGAGCCCTTCGACGTTGGCGAAGTCATTGAACGTCGGTAGCGTCCCGGCGGCGGCGGCGCCGGTGGCGATCGCTTGGGCGATCGGGTGTTCGCTGGCGAGCTCAAGCGCTCCGGCGAGCCGAAGCAGGTCATCGGCGTCCTGGCCGTCGGCCGGCAGCACGTCGACCAGTGTCATCTTTCCGGTGGTCACGGTGCCGGTCTTGTCCAGCACGACCGTGTCGACCCGCCGGGTGGACTCGAGCACCTCGGGTCCCTTGATGAGGATGCCGAGCTGGGCGCCGCGGCCGGTGCCGACCAGCAGCGCTGTTGGGGTGGCCAGCCCGAGGGCGCAGGGGCAGGCGATGATCAGTACGGCGACCGTGGCGGTGAACGCGGCCGCCAGGCCGCTGCCGTTGCCGATCCAGAAGCCGAGCGTGCCGACCGCGAGGGCGATCACGATGGGCACGAAGACGCCGGAGATCCGGTCGGCCAGCCGCTGCACCGCGGCCTTACCGGTCTGCGCCTGCTCGACGAGCTTCGCCATCTGGGCGAGCTGCGTGTCTCCGCCGATGCGTGTGGCAATGACGACGAGCCGACCGCCTGCGTTGACGGTGGCGCCGACCACGGCGTCGCCCGGGCTGACCTCGACCGGGACGGACTCGCCGGTCAGCATGCTGGCGTCGACCGCCGAGGTGCCCTCGTCGACCACCCCGTCGGTGGCGATCTTCTCCCCGGGCCGGACCACGAATCGGTCCCCGACCGCGAGCTGGTCGATAGGGATGCGAGTTTCGGCGCCGTCCCGGAGGACGGCGACGTCCTTCGCGCCGAGTTCCAGCAGGGCGCGTAGGGCCGCTCCGGCGGTGCGCTTGGAGCGGGCCTCGAAGTACCGGCCGGTGAGGAGGAATGTCGTGACGCCGGCTGCGGCTTCCAGGTAAATGTTGCCGGCGCCGTCGGAGCGGGTGATGTCGAAGCTGAACGGATGGGTCATGCCCGGCATGCCTGCGTCGCCGAGGAACAGCGCCCACAGCGACCAGCCGAACGCGGCGAGGGTGCCTAGCGAGATCAGGGTGTCCATGGTCGCGGCGCCGTGCCGCAGGTTGATCAAAGCGGCACGGTGGAACGGCAGGGCACCCCAGACCACGACCGGGGCGGCGAGGGTCAGCGACAGCCATTGCCAGTACTCGAACTGCATGGCCGGCACCATCGCCAACAGGACCACCGGCACGCTCAATGCAACCGAGACCCACAGCCGGGTGCGCAGGCCGCGCAGCTCATCGACTGGCTCTGACGGCTCGGCTGTCGCGGCGGAGACTGGGGGTGGCAGGGCGGCGGTGTAGCCGGTCTTCTCCACGGTGGCGATCAGGTCGTCCGGGGTGACCTCGCCGGCGTACCGGACGGTGGCCTTCTCGGTGGCGTAGTTGACCGTGGCGGACACACCGTCCATCCGGTTGAGCTTCTTCTCGATCCGGGCGGCGCAGGAGGCGCAGGTCATCCCCCCGATGGACAGCTCGATCTGGTTCGGGGCGAGCTGCAGGGGTTTCGCAGTGGACGTCATCGCATCCGCCAATCAGTTGTGGCCGTGGCCGGGTTCGCCGTGCCCATCGGTGGCGGCTGGGGTCGGGCTGTTCGGCGTCGACGGCGTTGACGGCGTCGCTGGGCCGGGCTCGGCGGAGGTGCCGGCGACGAGGGTGAATTCGGCGGTCCGCACGGTTCCGGTGTGCTGGAAGTCGAGGTAGAGGCGGTACGTGCCGGCCGAGGGAACCTCGGCGTAGAAGGTGACCTGCGGGCCGGGCTGGGTGCGCCCGTCACCGGGTTCTCCGTCGGGGTGCACGTGCAGGTAGGCCAGATCGCCCTGGCGCAGGGCGACCAGGTGGCCGTACGCGCCGAGGTAGGGCTGCAGGTCGGTGACCGGTGCGCCGTTCCGATTGATGGTCAGGGTCAGCTTCGCGGTACTGCCCGGCCGCAGGTCACCGTCGAGGGCGACGGTGTAACCGTCGACGGTGGTGGTGCGTGCGGGTGCGGGTACCGGACGTGGGGTGAACGCGCCGGGTAGGGCGACGTCCGTGCCGAGGGTGAATGGCTGGTCACCGGTGGGGGTAAAATCGGCGAAGGCGCGCCAACTTCCGGGGTCCCCGAAAGGTGAGGCCACCTGCCAGGTGCCGTCGGGGGCCATGTCGGGGTGCACGTGCCGGAAGCCGGACAGGTCCCGGCGGGTGACGATGAGGTGCATCCGCTTGTCGTGCACTTCGTCGAAGGTCGTGACGGTCCGACCGCCCGGACCGGTGATCCGGAAGGCGAACTCACCGCTTGAGGCGGGAACCGGGGTCAGGGTGTACCCGCGGTCGGAGACCAGCAGGCCACCGGGGATTTGCGCGGCGGCTTCGGTCCCAGCTTCGTCATGGCCCGCACTGCCGTGCTCGGCGGTGGTGTCGTGGCGGGTTTCGGCGGCCGGGGCGACGGGATCGGCCAGTTGGCCGACCCCGTACGCCGCGCCGAACACCGCCGCGAGACCGAGCGCGAAACCGCTCAGCTTCGTCGCCGTGTTCATGACTGGCACCTCGGGTTCTCTCGGTTAGGGACTGTCAGGCGTCGACGAGGTCGTAGCCGGCCTCGTCGACCGCGGCCCGGACGGCCGCTGGGTCCAGGGGCGCCTCGCTGGCGACGGTGACCTGCCCGGAGGCGAGGTCGACCTGGACGTCGCGGACGCCGGCGATGGCGCTGATCTCGGTGCTGACAGAGTTGACGCAGTGCCCGCAGGTCATGCCGTTTACCTGGTACGTGGCGGTGGTCATCAGAACGCTCCTCTCAACACCCTCACACGATACCCCCCGGGGGTAGTAGCGCCTCACAGTTGGGCTTGGGGCGCCGACCGCCGGGATACCTAGAGGGGGTATGGCTCCCTACGCACCGTAGCATACCCCCGAGGGGTAAGGTATCCTGGGTTCCATGACCACACCCACTCCGATCCGCGGATACACCGCCAGCAAGGATCAGCTGCTCGCGCGGCTCCGCCGCGTCGAGGGGCAGGTCCGGGGCATCGAGAAGATGGTCGACGACGACCGCTACTGCATCGACGTGCTCACGCAGATCTCCGCGATCCAAGCTGCCCTCGACAAGGTCGCCCTCGGCCTGCTGGACGGGCACGCCCGGCACTGCATGCACGAGGGCGCCGCCGACGGCCGTGCCGACGAAATGGCCACCGAGATGATGGCCGCCGTTGGCCGGCTCATGAAGCGCGGCTGATCTCCAGCGATCGGTAACCCCAGCTCTCGGATCAGCGCGACAAGCCGGCCATTAGACCACCGGAGAAGCTCCGCCGTTCCGTCGGCCGCGGCAGCCGGCGCAAATGCACCAGCACGCTGCCCCCAGGCACCGCCCAAACGACGAGATGCCGGCCGACCATGCATTGACAGTGCTGCTCGCGAGGAACAGTGGGCGGCCGGCTGCCCCGCCGGCCGCCCACTGTCGCGAGATGCACCAGATCGCGTCTCTTGTCAGGCCTCGTCACGCCCGACCGCGCTCGTTGCCGTCATAGTGGCCTCCAGGTCCTCATGATGATCTCCGCTCGATGGGTGTGACTCTGACATGTCGGGTCCGCACCGCTCGGCTCAGCGGACCTGCGCGGTCTCGGTCTCGGCGACAGGCTGGGGACCAGCAGCGCGGGTCCGCAGGGTGACCGCCGCGACAACGGCTCCGACGAGGGCGATGACACCGGCGCCGGCGAAAGCGGCCGAGTACCCGTCGGTGAGAGCCGACACGTCACCCACCCGGTCCGCGCCGTAGGACGCGGCGACCGCCGTCATCGCGGCCAGACCGAGAGCCGAACCGACCTGGTAACTGGTGTTGACGATCCCTGAGGCGAGGCCACCCTCCTGAGGCGGCGCGCTGGAGATCGCCGTGCCGAGCGACGGGATGAACGCCAACGACATACCCAACGCCGCGACCAGTGAGGCGGGCAGGACGTCCACCGCATAGCTACCGTCCGCGCGAACGAGGGCGAGCCACCCGAGCCCGATGGCCAGTACCGCCAGGCCTGCAATCACCATCGGCTTCGGGCCGAACCGGTTGATGGCCCGCGGTGCCACAACGACCATCCCAACCATGATGAGGATCGTCATGGGAAGCAGCGCCGCACCGCTGGGGAAGGCGCTGTAGCCGAGGACCTGCTGCAGGTAGAGGTTGAGATAGAACCACATCGGAATCCACGCCGCGCCCAGCAGGAGTTGCGCCACATTTGCGGCCGCGAGGTTCGGGACACGGAAGATTGACAGCCGCATCAGCGGCTGCCGGCGGGCGGCCTGGATGGCCACGAACGCCACCAACGCGGCGACCGCGCCGGCGAGGGCCAGCCAGGTCTGCCCGGAGGTCCACCCGACCTCGGGCGCCCGGACGATCGCATACACCGTGGCGCCGAGACCAGCGGTGACGGTGAGCGCCCCAGCGATGTCAAGCGAGCCGCGGCGGGCGCCGCCGGCGGGCATGAGCGCCGGGGTGGCGAGCACCGCGATCAGGGCGATCGGAATGTTGATGTAGAACACCCACTGCCAGCTGAGGTACTCGGTGATGACCCCGCCGAGGAAGACGCCCGCGGTGCCGCCCGCCGGCGCGGCCGCGCCGTAGAGCGCAAGCGCCTTGGTGAGTTCTCGGGGCTGGGCGCCGAAGAGCATCATCAGCATCGTCAGCGCCGACGGTGCGATCAGGGCGGCGCCAACACCCTGCGTGGCACGGGCGGCCAGTTCCACTGCGACGCTGTCGGCCAGCCCTGCGGCCGCCGACCCGAGCAGCAGGATCAGCCAGCCGGCTGTGAACATGCGCCGCGCGCCGAACAAGTCCGACAGCCGGCCGCCGAGCAGCAGCAGGCCACCGAAGGCTACGACGTAGGCGTTGAACACCCACGACAGGTTCTCCGGCGAGAAGCCGAGATCGTCCTGCATGCGCGGTAAGGCAACGCCGATGATCGAGGTGTCCATGATGACCATGAACTGGGCGAGCGCGATGAGCCCGAGGCCCCACCAACGCTTGGATCCGTGTGCCATCTCCACCACTCCTTATGCCCCTGGGGGGTATGGGTAAGTGGTGAATGTTTACCCCCAGGGGGTATGTGGTGTCAAGCTGCGGCCATCCACGGACTCGTGTTTTGTCGCCTCTCACGCATCCGATTGATCCCTGTACCCCCTATGGGTATATTCATCGTGCACGCCACCCACCCGACCAGCGGTGACCTGGCGCTGTTCCTCAAGGGCGCCGTTTCGCGGCTCACCGTTTGCAAGTTGCCCGCATCGAACGGCGGCAGGCCGGCGCCCCACGTTCTCGGACAGGAGAGAGCCATGTGCACCAGCGGATCCAGTTGCGGCTGCGCCACCGCGACCGCCGACAACGCACCGGCCACCGTTGACACCGTCGACGGCGTGCGGGTCACCTACACGGTGTCGGGGATGACCTGCACCGGCTGCGCCAGCAACGTGCGCCAGGAGGTGAGCACCGTCGAGGGCGTCACCAGCGTCGAGATCGACGTGGCCACCGGCGGGGTTACGGTCACCAGTCACGCCCCACTGGCGATCGCCGACGTCCGCGCGGCCGTCGAGAAGGCCGGCTACCAACTTGTGAGCTGACCGCAGGATCGGCCGCGCCCGCCCGGCAAGACGGAGCGGGCGCGGCCGCCCCAGGGCGCTTCTACCCTCTGGCGCTGATTTTGCGTTCGCCGGCAACGCGAGACCGAGCTGGGGTGAGCGTGTCCGCCGTGTGAACAGGCACGGGGTAGGAACCTTCATCCCGAACTGGGGCGGGACAAGCAGCGGTCACGCGCGTGACGTTGGCTGGCTGAGCACATATCCGGGCTCCGCAGGTGCCTCGGTGGTGGCGCCTGCGGGGTCGTCGGGGGTGACTGCGAGACCGACCCGGTGACGCCCCGCGGGCAATGCTTACGTTAAGCGCCCTGAGTCACGTGCACGGCATGGCCGTGAACCCGTCGGACCAACAGCTCTACGTCGCCACACACCACGGAGTCGTTCGCGTCTCCGATAGCGGGGCCGCCCACGTGGGTGATGGACGGCAGGACACGATGGGCTTCACGGTGATCGGACTAGACCACTTTCTCGCCTCGGGACATCCCGCGCCAGGCGAAGCCGGGCCGACGCATCTGGGCCTGATCGAAAGCACCGATGGTGGGCGCACCTGGCGATCGGTGTCGCTCGCCGGGAAGGCAGACTTCCACGCCCTTCGGAGCGCCGACGGGATCACCTACGGCGTCGACTCCACCACTGGTTCCCTGCTGGCAAGCACCGACCGGGTCACCTGGCAGGCCCGGTCAAGGATCGAGGCGTACAACCTGGCGGTCGAACCAGGACAGCCTTACAGCCTTCTGGCCACAACCGAGCAGGGCCTGCAACGTTCGGTCGACGGCGGCCGCACTTGGGTGCCCGCCGGAGGACGCGCCTTCGTGCTGTTGCACTGGGCCGGCCGCGACCGGCTGCTGGGAATTGCGGCAGACGGACAGAGCCTCGTGTCCCATGACGCGGCCGTGACGTGGTCGGGTACCGGCGGTCACGTTCCCGATGCGCCGGCCGCCGTCACCGCCCACGGTGATCTGCACTTCGTCACCACCCGTGATGGTCGAGTCCTTCGCAGCAAGGACGCGGGTGCGACATGGCAACCCATGCAGACATCGCTGTCGTGATCCTCGCCCGTCCCCTGCCATTCCCCGCCGACCGGGTATCGCGGTCGAAGTCCGGTCCATGGTGGGGCCGGCAGCGATGCGGTGGCGGCCCTTCTCGGGCCGCCACGACATCCCTATCGCCCCTGCGCAGTCAGGCGGACTCGCCGCAGCAGCTGGGCGTTGAGCGCCACCACGATCGTGGAGACGGACATCAGCACCGCGCCGACGGCCGGGCTGAGGCTGATCCCGGCCCAGGCGAGGACACCGGCGGCGACCGGGATCGCCACGACGTTGTAACCGGCCGCCCAAACCAGGTTCTGAATCATCTTCCGGTACGACACCCGGGACAGGCGGATCACACCGGTGACGCCGCGCGGATCGGACGAGGCGAGGATGACGCCAGCGGACTCGATCGCGACGTCGGTTCCGGCGCCGATGGCGAGTCCGACGTCGGCGCGAGCCAGCGCGGGCGCGTCATTCACGCCGTCCCCGACCATCGCCACCGTCAGCCCTCGGGACTGCAGGTCGGCAACCGCCCGGTCCTTGTCGGCGGGCAGCACCTCGGCGAAGACCTCGTCGACGCCGGGACGGAATCCCAGGTCCGCGGCGACGGCCTCGGCGACCGGCCGAGCGTCTCCGGTGATCATCGCGATCTTCCGCACGCCCTGCTCGCGCAGCTCCGCGATGGCCTCGCGGGCTTCGGGACGGATCTCGTCCTCCAGGGCGAACGCCCCCACCGCCTCCGCCTGACCGCCGTCGGGTAGCCGGATCAGATGCAGCACGGCAGCCCCGCGCGCTGACCAGACCTGCGCGACCCGAACCAGCTCGTCGGGCACCCTGGCCGCCAGTTCCCGCAGCAGAGCCGGGCCGCCCACCGCATAGCTGGTGCCGTCGACCACGGCCTGCACACCTCGGCCGGTCAGCGACCGGAAGTCGCTGGCGCTCGCCCCCAGTCCCCGCTCCTGTGCGACGCCCACCAGCGCCTTGGCGAGGGGGTGCTCACTGTCGGCCTCGACCGCGCCGGCGATGCGCAGCACCTCATCTTCGGTGACGCCGGTCGCGGCGGCCGTGGCGGTGACGGTGTGCGCGCCCTTGGTCAAGGTGCCGGTCTTGTCGAACAGCACCGCGTCGACGGTGCGCATTCGCTCCAGGGCGAGGCGGTCCTTGACCAGGATGCCCGCCTTGGCCGACACGGCGGTGGACAGCGCGATCACCAGCGGGATGGCCAGCCCGAGGGCGTGCGGGCAGGCGATCACGAGGACCGTCACGGTGCGGACGACCGCCTGGTCGAGGTCACCCAGCGCCCACCAGGCGCCGAAGGTGACCAGCGCGGCGGCGGCGGCGACGTAGAACAGCATTGCGGCGAACCGGTCGGCGAGCGCCTGGGCGCGGCCGTTGGACGCCTGCGCCTGGGCGACGAGCCGCCCGATGCCGGCCAAAGCCGTGTCCTCGCCGACCGCGTCGACGCGTACCCGCAGTGCGGAATCTGTCGCCACGGTGCCGGCCACCACCCGGTCTCCGACACCACGCGGGACCGGTCGGGACTCCCCCGTGATCATCGACTCGTCCAGCTCGGCCGCGCCGTCGATGATCCGGCCATCGGCCGGCACCCGGCTACCGGAGCGCACCAGGACCAGGTCGCCCACCCGCAGCTCGGCGGCCTGCACGCGGTGCAGCTCACCAGTGCCGTCGATCCGCTCGGCGTCGTCGGGCAGGAGCGCGGCCAGCGCCGTGAGCGCGCCCTGCGCCTGGCCGATCGCCTTCATCTCCTGCCAGTGGCCCAGCAGCATGATCGTCACCAGCGCGGCGAGCTCCCACCAGAAGTCCAGGTCGAATGTGCCGAGGCTGGTGGCCAGCGACGCCACGTACGCCACCGTGATCGCCATCGTGATCAGCAGCATCATCCCCGGGGCCCGGTCCTGGACCTCGCGGAAACCACCGACCAGGAACGGCCACCCGCCGTAGAGGAAGACCACCGACCCGAGGACCGGACCGACCAGAGTCATGCCGGGAAAGTCCAGGGAGTAGCCGAACCAGTCCATCACCATGTGACTGGTGATCACGATCGGCAGCGTCAGCGCGAGGCTCAGCCAGAACTTCCGGCGGAACTGCTCCGGGTCGTGACCGGCGTGCTTGTCATGCCCTCCGTGCCCCCCATGCCCGGCGTGGCCGCCGGGGTGCCCATGGGCGCCGCTGGTGCCCTGTGGTTGGGATGACGCGGAGTGGGGCGAGTCGTGTTCGTGGTGCGCGCCTCGCGGGTGCGGTGTTCGCGTGCTGCGCTGC
Source organism: Micromonospora sp. NPDC005163 (assembly GCF_053599835.1). Classification (NCBI taxonomy): domain Bacteria; kingdom Bacillati; phylum Actinomycetota; class Actinomycetes; order Micromonosporales; family Micromonosporaceae; genus Micromonospora; species Micromonospora sp. NPDC005163. The sequence goes on along the minus strand of NZ_JBSFYP010000102.1, from coordinate 4,076 downwards.
GTCGCGTCCACGTGGTCGTGGCTGTGCTGGCCACGTCCGACCTCATCAATGTTGGCCGCGTCGTGATGCGCCATGTGTTCTCGAGTCATGCCGTCCACCTCCGCCCAGCACCATATACCCCCCGGGGGTACGAAGGCAAATACCCCTGATGGGTATACGTCCGCGCTATGGCCGGCGAGCCACCACCGCAGACCGGCGGCCCCGGCCGGCAAACGTGCAGGGCGCCACTTGGGCCACTCGAAGGGGCAACAGCGCGCGAAAAGGCCCGCCTGCGGCACGTTTTGCGAACAAAATCCACGAAGGGTGGCGGATAGCACGGCCGTCGACAAGCGGACCCAGTCGAGGAGCAGCCATGAAACCGGAGATCAGTCGCCGCCGGTTGCTGGCCGGCGTCGCGGGCGCGGTGGGCCTCGTCGGCATCAGCGACGTCTCCGGTGGGCGGACATTCCCAGCGGGATTGAGAGCGGTGGGCACGAACCGCGTCCGTGGCGGAGACACAGGCGGCACCCGTAGCCGGGTGACGGCCACGCTTCGCCCCCGTCCCGTCACAGTCGACTTAGGTGGACCGCACGTAACCACCTGGGGATACGCCGACGACCTGCCCGGCCCACTTATCCGGGCGCGCGCCGGCGACACGCTGCGGGTGGAGTTGGTCAACGGCTTGCCGACGGATACCAGCGTTCACTGGCACGGGATCGCGCTGCCCAACAACATGGACGGGGTTCCCGGCCTGACTCAACCAGCCATCCGTCCGGGCTGCCGGTATACCTACGAGTTCCCCCTGCCCCACCCTGGCACGTACTTCTACCACCCGCACTCCGGCGTTCAGCTCGACCGGGCGCTGTACGGCGTTCTCATTGTCGATGACCCGCAGGAGGCCGGCCGGTACGACCACGAGTGGATCGTGGTGCTCGACGATTGGATCGACGGTACCGGCCGCACTCCCGATGACGTGCTTGCCGCCCTGCGCGAGACGGGCGGCCATGCAGACATGCAGGGTATGGATCCGGCGGGCGCGCACGGGGAGGGCGGCGAGCCCGACTCGCACCACGACGAGGGGCCCGATACGAGTGGCCACGGCGGCCCGGCTTCCGCTGGTCACGGGGACATGGGCGGAATGGAGATGATGACCTCTCCCCTGCTCGGCGGCGCTGGCGATGTTTGGTACCCGCACCATCTGGTCAACGGTCGAGTTCCGGCGGCGCCGAGGGTCTTCCGTGCGCGGCCCGGTGAGCGGGCGCGGGTGAGGATCATCAACGCGGGCTCGGATACGGCGTACCGGGTGGCGCTCGCGGGACACCGGCTCACGGTCACGCACACCGACGGATTCCCGGTCCACCCGGTGGACACGGACGCCCTCCTGCTCGGTATGGGTGAGCGCGTCGACGTCATGGTGGAGCTAGGCGATGGGGTCTTTCCGCTGATCGCCGACGCGGAGGGCAAGACCGGACGGGGTCTGGCTCTGGTACGAACCGGTTCCGGCGCCACACCACCTGCCGATGTCCGCCTGACCGAACTGGAAGGACGGGTGCTCGACACCGCAACGCTGCACGCAGCCGGCAGCGTGAGGCTGGTCGACCGACGTCCGGACCGGGTGCACCGGTTGGAGCTCGGCGGATCGATGAACCCCTACCGGTGGACCATCAACGGCGCGACCTTCCACGACGCTGACCCACTGCTGGTGGAGCAGGGCGAGCGCGTGCGGCTGGAATTCGTCAATCGCAGCGAGATGTTCCATCCGATGCACCTGCACGGGCACACCTTCGCTCTGACCGGCGGTGGTGCCCGCAAGGACACCGTCGTGGTCGTGCCCCACCAGAGCGTGAGCGTTGATTTCGACGCCGGCAATCCCGGCCTTTGGATGGTGCACTGCCACAACGCCTACCACGCGGAGACGGGCATGATGGCCACGCTCGCCTACCGCGCCTGAGGTACTCCGCTGCGGCGAGCGTTCGTCCACTGACGGCAGTTGACAAGGCGGGAACGGGCAAGAGACGACCGACGAAGCCTTACCAACCGGCCACAGAGAAGCAGGCCGACGCCGAGCCCTCCGGAGGAGCGCGGCGTCGGTTGCTCGTGGTCAGGAGAGGACGGCGTTCACGACCTCGGTAGCCCGCCACTCGTGCTGGGCGTACAGCCAACCGAACGCCGACACCTGCACGGCCTGGGCCGCGACGGTCAGGGGAAGGTCCTGCCAGCCGGGGATCGCCTGCAGGGCGGTGAGGAACTGGCGTGTCGCGAACTCCGGCTTCATCAGGTCGCGCACGCTGCCCCAACCGGTGCTGGGCCGCTGCTGGAAGAGCCCGACCGAGTCGTGGTCCCAGCCGATCGCCTGGTGCGGGTAGTCCTGCGACTCCGGCAGCACGCCACTGGCGTAGTTGTAGAGGGTGCTCTCCTGCATCGCGGTGGCCACCGCGATCACCAGCCCGTGGCGCGGCACGCCCATCTCCCGGCCGGTACGCACGATCGTCTTGGCGTTGTCCATCTGCGCCTGGTCCAGCCCAGCGACCGGAAGGATCCGCTTGGGCTTGGGCTTGGGCTTGGACTTCGCCGTCGGCTTGGGCGCTGGCATTGTCGTTGACGGGGAGCTTTCCGGGGTGGGGGTTTCGGTGACCGGGGCGGCGGGCTGGCGGGCCTGCCCGCGGGAGGCCGGGTCGGCCTCGGCCCGCTGGGCGATCTCGGCACGCTGGTTGGGGCTGAGTGACTCCCCGGCGGGGCCGGCGCCGATGAAGGTGGCGCCCACGAGACCGAGGCAGCACACGGCCCCGGTGGCCACCGCCATGCGGGTCCGGCCCGGCCGGGCGGCGAAGGGGTTAGCGAGGCCGCCGAGGCGGGTACGCCACCATCCGGTGGAGAGTGGCGGTTGGGACGTGCTAGCCGGCTGTTCGGCGGAGTGGATATCGTCCGAACGGTCAGCCGGGCCGCCGAGGCCGCGCGGGTGGTCGAGGTTGCCGTCGTTACGCATCCGCCGAGGCTAGGCAGGAGAAACCATGGTCACCCACGGCGATCAGGTGGCGGTGCTCACACTTCTCCCCTGCGCAACGGGATCCTCCACACCAGCCCGGCAGCGCCGGTAGTGATTTACGCCATCCGGGCATACCGCCCGTCCCGCTGCCGCCCGCTAGCGCAGGGCACGAACGGCGCGCGCGGACACCCCTCGTCAGGTGATCCACTAACTCGCCCTTTCGGGTGATGTCGGATTCCCCCGCTTGGGCCGCACCCGTGGCAGATCAGCGGATTCGCCCGTATCTGTCGCCGGTTCCTAAATTGTGATCATGGCCGGTTCCCCTGCTGTTTGCCGGACCGACGTTCGATGCTCAGATGCCGGCCGCCACGTTCCAGAGCAGGCCCGCGGCGAGACCCACCACGAGGCTGAGTGCGGCAGCTGTCACCGCGAGCCTCGCCGACCACCGCCGCGTCGGATGATCGGGCCACGGGGCGCGGTGATCGCCGCCGGATGACGCCAGCGCGGGGTCGCGGTAGGCCGGGACGATCCAGCGCAGGTAGTAGAAGAGACTGATCACGGTGTTGACGAACACCACGACGGCGAGCCAGGCGTACCCGCCGTCCCAGGCGGCGCTCGCGGTGGTGAGCTTCTGACGCTCCAACAGGAGCAGACCCGGACCGAAACCGCATCGCAGGAGACCGAGCGGCAGCTGCAGGTCACGCGGGCCGCGCTCCTGAAGGCGCAGCAGAACCTCGGCCCCACCGCCGCCGAGGCGATGAAGCGAGCGGCCGAGTTGCCGCCGGGCGAGGTCGGCTCCCATCTGCAGGATCTCGGCGCCCTCCTACGCATTCAGAAGGGCCAGCAGCGCGCCGGCGACTCCCAAGGAAGCGCCCGTGACCTGCTGCGCGTGCAAGCGACGGAGCAGCAAGCAGTTGCCGCGCACACCGCCGCGTTGACCGCCGCTCAGGCCGCCCGCGCGACCTACACGACGGCAGAGGCGACCTTCAAGAGGCGGCAAGCCGAGCTGCTGGACCTTAGAGCGACCGGCAGTAGGTGCTACTTGAGGCGTCGGGTGGTGGGGCGGGTGTCCCATCGGTAGAGGGTTCGGGCGCGGCGGATGAGTTGACGT
>NZ_JBSFYP010000101.1:0-16870 GCF_053599835.1 Micromonospora sp. NPDC005163 | reverse complement strand
GTGGGATGGGTGGCCTTGACCTGCTCCAAGGCTTGGATTCCGGCGGTGTTCTCGGTGGCGGAGGCGGCCATGACGATGACGGCCAGCAGCAGCCCCAGGGTGTCGGTGACTACGCTGCGTTTGCGTCCGACGATCTTCTTGGCCGCGTCGGTTCCCTGCGTGGCGGTCGGTGGGTTCGTGGACGTCTTCACGCTCTGTGTATCGACGACCGCGGCGGTGGGCTGCGCATCGCGGCCGGCCTTCACCCGGGCCAGGGCGGTCAGGTCGACGTTGAGCTGGGCGAAGAGGCCTTCGTCGCGCCAGGCGGCATAGTAGTAGTACACCGTGGTGTGTGGCGGAAAGGCATGAGGCAGGTACTTCCAGGCAATCCCGGTCCGGTTGACATAGAGGATGGCGTTGAACACCTCTCGGACGTCGGTGCGGGCCGGCTCGCCGGTGGGTCGCCGGTCGAGGCGGGCCTTCTGCCAGGCGAGCAGTGTCGGTGCGATCAGCGCCCAGCGGGCGTCGGAGATGTCGGACGGGTAGGCGCGGCGAGCGGTCATGGCAGAGATCTACTCTGGACGGAGCGGTGAGGGTCGCAGGCGACAGGGACGGCGATTCACGGCCAGATCTACGTCAGACGGAATCTGGTACGTGAAGCGAGACGAAACAGGCGTCGACTGGCCCGTCAGGGCGGAGTCGTATCACCATCCAAACCGCAAAGCGGCAGAATAGGGCACGCCGCAAATAGGTTATAGCGGGACACCGGTTCATCGAATGCCCTCTCAGGTCCTCATTCGCAAGACACCCGGCGTGTTCTTCAACAGGATCGGCGTCAGTGAACCATCCCGGGTTTGATGCGCACCAGACTGTTCCGAATCCCCAACGCGGGAATCAGGACGGTTCGGCACGCCCTAGTAGTTTCACGTCCCGACGTTGTCTTCATCCCATCCGACATCAGTCCTGCCGCGACAGCATCTCCAAGATTGGAGCAGCACGACGTAGAACTTCTCGTTCCTCGGGCTCCAGTGCGCGCAACTGTCGCACCAGCCACGCGTCGCGGGCCTGCCGGTCAGCTGCAACGAGGTCACGACCGTGGTCGGTGAGCCCAATCCAGGTCACGCGCCGATCAAGGGAGTCGGGGACCCGGCGTACCCAGGCGGCTTTCTCCATCGAGGTGACGGTGCGGGTCATACTCGGCGGACGGACCTGCTCATACGCGGCCAGCTCCCCCACGCTCATCGGCCCATGCCGATCCAACGCGCACAGGACGGCCATCGCTCCCAGCGAGGGAGCCGTTCGGTCGCCTCCCTGAGCGACAAGGCGTCGTCTCAACCGTCCTACGCTGATCCGGATGTCAGACGCGAGCCGGGCGTTGCTCACACCGCGGTCGACCTTCACTCGCTCTCCTCCGTCGCCCAGCCGACAGGTGCTGACCGAACGGATGCCAACTGGCGCGCGACTCGTCGCATGTGTGGCCAGGCGACGACGCCGAGGACAAGGGTGGGAAGACCGCCGACGACGAGCGCCCATCGGCTGCCGAGGTGCTCGCCGACCGTGCCGACGACCGGGCTGCCGATGACTGCGCTGCCGGTCCAGCTCATCGCCCATAGCGACATGACCCGTCCCCGCATCTCTGGGCGGGCGGCCAGCTGCATGGCCGTCTTGGAGGTCGCGTTCATGCTCATGCTCGCGTAGCCGACGGCGAACAGCACGAGCAGCTCGGTGCCGAGGGTCGGGGCCGCGGCCGCGGCCAGCATGGCGATCCCCCAGCCGACGCAGGTCAGGGCCAGCGTGTGGTAGCCCGGTGGGGTCTTCCGGCCGGCCACCGCCAGTCCGGCCACGACCGAGCCGGCCGCCATCGACGCCGCCATCCAGCCGTAAGTGCGCGCGTCGCCGGAGAAGGCGTCGACGGCCAGGAGTGGCAGCGTGGTCGGGTACTCATAGGCCAGCGTTCCAGTCACGGTGAGCATGAGCAGCGGGAGGGCGATCTCCGGTGTGTGCACGGTGTAGCGCCACCCTTCGCGAAGCTGGCCGGGCCGGCGAGGCACGGGCACGGTGACCCGGATCTGTGAGGTCCGCATCCGCGCCAGGGTGATCAGGACGAACAGGAACGTCAGCATGTTGAGCAGGAATCCGGTCGAGGCTCCGACAGCGGCGACCAGCGCTCCGCCGAGCACCGCTCCGACGGCCCGGGCGACGTTGACCGACACCGTGTTGAGGACCACGGCGTTGGCCAGTACCTCTCGGTAGACCAGTTCGCCGATCAGGCTCTGGCGGGCCGGGTTGTCGAGGACGAGCACGGAACCCATCACGAGGGAGAGGAGCAGGACGAGCGGGTAGCTGGCCAGGTCCAGGTAGGTCAGCAGGGCCAGGACCAGGGCTCCGACAGCTGAGAGGGACTGGGTGAAGTAGAGGATCCGGCGTTTGTCTATCCGGTCGGCCACCAACCCGCCGATCGGTCCGAGGACGAACAGCGGGGCGAGCCGGGTGGCGATGGCGACCCCCAGGGCGGTGCCGCTGTGGGTCAGATCGAGGACCAGGAAGGCCACGGCGACCAGTTGCATCTGGTTGCCTATGACAGAGACCGTCTGCCCGATGAAGTACAGGCGGTAGTTGGGCACCTGGAGCGAGGAGCCGGCCCGGCGGGAGCCCTCGACGAGTCGGCCTCGTCGAGGGCTGCCCGGCTTGAGTGACACCGGGTCAGTTTGTGAGGTAGCTGGTACTGCCCGGGCCGAGCCGTACGCCGACCGCGTCTCCGGGGCGCAGCCCCAGGCTGGGTCGGGTGAACGCCGCAAGTCTGACGTCGGCGGCGCGGACGACTACCTCGAGCCGGTCACCGAGGAACTCGGCGGCTTCGACCACGGCGGCGAACTCCGAGCCCGCGACCTGGTCCGAGCCCTGAGTGCGCCTGAGCTCGACGTCCTCGGGACGAACGCAGACGAACCCACCGGTGTGCTTCTCGGCGGAGACTCCCGGGGTCGGCCGTGCGCACGTGACGGCCCCGACCGCGGTGCGGGCGACGACGACGCCGTCCTGGCCTGGGGCCGCTCCCTCCGCCGGGATCAGGTTGGCGCTGCCAATGAAGTCGGCGACGAAGGAGGTCCGTGGGTGGTCGTAGAGCCCGGCCGGACTGTCGATCTGCTCGATGCGGCCATGGTTCATCACCACCACCGTGTCGGAGAGCGCGAGGGCCTCGGCCTGATCATGGGTGACGTAGAGCGCGGTCACCCCGAACTGCTGCTGGAACTCCCGTAGTTCGTGGCGCAGCCGGGCACGCAACTTGGCGTCCAGGTTAGACAGCGGCTCGTCAAGCAGCAGGACCTGGGGGTCGCCGAGCAACGCTCTGGCCAGGGCCAGCCGCTGCTGCTGCCCGCCGCTGAGCTGGGTGGCCCATCGGCCGGCCATGCCGGAGAGCCCGACCTGCTCGAGCACCTCGAGGACCCGGCCGCGCACGTCCTTCTTGCGGCGCCGGTTCCGCCCGTGGTGCAAGGGGAACGCCGCATTGTCGTAGACCGTCATATGCGGCCAGATCCCATAGGACTGGGGCACCATCGCAATGGGCCGGTCCTCGGTGCGCACGTGCTTGCCGGTCGAGGAGTCGAGGACGACCGTGTCCCCCATCTGGATCCGGCCCTCGGTGGCCCGCTCCAGCCCGGCCACGCAGCGCAGTGTGGTGGTCTTGCCGCAGCCGCTGGGTCCGAGAAGGGTCAGGAACTCTCCACGCGGGATCTCGAACGACACGTCGTCGATGGCGTACACCGAGTCCTTCCCGACCGTCCGGTCGTAGGACTTGCGCAGACCGCGCACGGACACGGCCCCAGTTGTGGGGCGGCCCGTCCCTGCACCGGGAACGCCCTCAGTCGTGAGGTTGTCTGTCACGGTCATGCTTCCTCCACTTCACCGCGGCGGTTGACCAGCCACATGGTGATTATCGAGACGACGAGGAGAGTCACCGCCAAGGCGCTCGCCTCCGGGTAATTCACGCTCGAAGTGAAGGTGTCCCACAGGAGCACCACGAGCGTCTTGTTGTCTGAGCCGGTCAGCAGCAGGGCGATCGGCAATTGGCCGAGGGCGTGGACGAAGACCCAGAACCAGTTCTTCCACAGCACGGGCTTCAGGAGCGGCAGCACGATCGTCCGGGTAACGGTGAAGCTCGATGCGCCGGTCACCCGAGCCGCCTCCACCAGCCCGTCGTCGAGTTGCATCAACGCGGCCTGCACGACGCGGGAGCCGCGCGGCAGGAACCGGGTCGTCAAAGCGACTACGATGATCCAGACCGTCCCGTAGATGGGGATCGGCACGAACAGGTAGAGGAACAGGATCCCGGCACCAAGCACGACGCTGGGGATTCCGAAGACCAGGAACGTCGCCTCGAACAGCATCGTGCTGCCCCAGAACTGCCGGCGCGTTGCGGCCAGTGCCAGCCAGACCGACAGCACAGTGGTCACCGTCGCGGTGACCAGCACGACCTGGGTGGTGTTGAACAAGATCTGCCCGAACTCGGGTGAAGAAAATACTCTCTGGTACGGCTCGAACGTCAGGCTCTTGAGACCGGACAGGCTGATGGACCGGCCGTACGGCGAAAGGCTGGTCCATACGAGTGCAGCGACGGGCAGCACGACGGCCAGGAACATGTAGAGCACGACCACCAGGAAGAGCGGAGTTCCCCACCTGCCCAAGGCGACCCGGTTCTGCCGGTACCCCTTGCCGACCACCACTTTGAACCGCGAGGTGTCGCGCACCCGCCGCCGGTAGACCAGCAGCATCACCATCGACAGCACCAGGATCAGGACGCCGTAGGCGCTCGCCTGACCGTAGTTCGCGACGCCGTTGGGCGGCTGCAGCGAGTACTGGATCAGGCTGCTGTAGACGAATGTGCCATCGGGGATGCCCAGGATGGCCGGGATGGCGAACCCTTCCAGCACCACCACCACGAGCAGCATCGAAGCTGCCGACACGGCTGGCACGATGAGTGGGAAGACGACGAGGCGCAGGCGCCGGAACAGTGACGCCCCCGCCGCGGCCGCGGCCTCCTCCAGCTCGGGGTTCAACCGAGCGAAGGCAGGCGCGATGATCAGATACATGCTCGGCATCCCGAAGAGCCCCGTCACCAAGATCATGCCCGGCAGCGAGTAGATGTCGATGTCCCAGCCCAACAGCTCCCGCAGGGCCACGGCCAGAGGACCGTTGGCCGGGTTGGCCGCAAGGGCCCAGGCGATCGCGGTCACGGTGACCGGGATTGCCATCGGGGCCAGGGCCATGGGGCTGAGGAATCTGCGTCCCGGCAGGTCGGTACGCTCGAACAGGTAGGCCAAGCTCATGCTGAGCACCAGGGCCACTGCCAGCGATCCCACGACGTAGATCGCCGTGTTGAGCGTGACCTCCTGGAGCCTTGAGGAGCTGAAGACCGCCTCGAAGTTGTCGAAAGAGAAGCCCGGGACTTGGAACGGCAGTTCGGTGGTCGTCGGTTTGAGGCTGCTGTAGATGAGAATCACCAGCGGCACCATCACCAGGTAACCGACGAGCAGGATCATCGCTAGGTTGACCAGCGTGCCCACGATTGTCCGGTTGCCTCGTGGCCGCCGTCCCGTGCGCCGCCGGGTGCCTCCGGGCGGCGGTTGCGTCGGCACCACCACCACCTCGTCGGCCGTCGTCGTACCCATCGTGGTCTCACCTCTGTCTTCGTTTTCTGCTCAACACGGCGTCGGCCGGCTAGTTGACGTTGGTCCCGAGAGCTTTCTCGGCCTTGGGGAAGAAGTCGGTCAGTGCCTTATAGGCGTCGATGTCCGGCGTCGCGAACCACTTCAGGTTCGCGTCGCAGATCGCCTGCAGAACCGCGTTCTCGCCGGGGTCGGAGCAGTCGGTGTCGACCGGGATCCGCGAGTTGTAGGTCTTCGACAGTGCCTGCTGGGCCTCGTCGCTGGACAGGAACGAGGTGAGCAGCACGGCGGCGGCTGGATGCGGCGCCCCCTTGGGTACGTAGAGATAGCTCTCGTTGGCGTTGGTGGGTGACAGCGGTGCGAGGGCGACGGGGGCGCCGCTTTTCTGGGCTTCCAGCACCAGGTTGATCAGGCTGGTCCCGATCGACACCTGTCCTGACTCGATTGGGGCCTGGGCTTCGGTGGTCGTGGGTGTGTAGTGGGGTTTCTGAGCTGCGAATTCCTTGCCCCAGGCGATAGCCTTGTCCTCACCCATCTGCGGGTCGAGGTTCCACACCGTCATGAACGACGCCCGTGCCTCTGCGGAGATCTGCCCGTCGGACCACTTCGGGTCGAGCAGGTCGTCCCAGGTTCGCGGCACCTCGTCCGGATTGACCTTGTCGGTGTTGTAGGCCCAGACCTTGGGTACCGCCCAGATGTAGACGAAGTTCTTCTCGAAGATGTTCTCGTCGGCGATGTCGTAGTCGGCCCACGAGATGGCGTCGGCGAGGCCGGCCGACGGTACGACGGTCAGGCCGCCGGCGTTGGCCACGTCGACCGAGACCTTGCGCGCGGCTTGTTCGACCTTCAACTGGTTGACCTGGTCCGGGGCCTTGGTGTTGGTGTACTTGACCGTGATCCCGGGGTACTTCTGCTCGAACAGGTCGATGGCAGGCTGCATCTGCTTGATCGGCTTGGGAGCCGACCATTGGACCTCACCCTCCTCCTTGGCTTGCGCGACCAGGTCTTGCATGGAGGTCGGCAGGTCGGCGGCGCCCGATGAATCGCCGCACGCGGCGAGACCTGCGCAGGCCAAACCCAGCGTCGTGATCAACGCGAGGACCCGGCGAGGGCGGGCCGTCCGGGAACCGTTGGGCCGGTCGTGGTGGAACTCGGTGGTGACGTCCTTGTCGGTCATGCTTCCTCCTCGGTGTGCGGGCGAATGCCCGTCCAGGCCGGTGCTCATCGGGCGGCCGCAGACAGGTCGTAGAGGCGGGCCGCGTTGCCACCGAGGACGCCGGCGAGCGCCTCGTCGTCGAGCCATCCGAGGCGAGCCTCGATCGCGTCGCGCAGGTCGCGCACGCTCCCCTCGGACGCAGGAAAGTTGGATCCCCAGGTCAGGCGCTCCGGACCGAAGATCGCCACGATGCGCTGGAGCAGCTCGACGGCATCGGCCTCGGGGTCGGCGTCGAGACGCTTGAGCGCGGGCGGGGTGATCTTGAGGTGCACGCCACTGTAGGCGGCCAGCCGCCCGAGCTCTCCGAGGAGCGGGTAGGGCGGGCCCCCAGCCGGGTTGGGCCGGCCCAGGTGGTCGAGCAGGATCGTGAGTCCGGGGTGGGTTTCCAGCACCTGGAGCAGCTTGTCAGTGTCCTTGGAGTGCATCTGGATGCACACCGGGACTCGATGCGCGGCGACGTACTTCCACACCCCGGCCATACGCTCGTCAGAGACCCCGGCGCCCGGTGTGGGGACTTTGGTGGTGCCGTCGGAGACCCGGATGCGAACCCCGGTGAAGCCACGCTCCTCGATCCAGTGCCGCAGGTCGGCGACGGCGGTCTCGGCGAGGAAGTCGACCGAGCAGACCCCGACCAGGCGTTCAGGGTGGCGGGCGAGGGCGTCGGCAGCGTAGGAGTTGTCGAAGCCGTAGACGGTCGAGGCGTGGACGAGCGCGGCGCGCTCGACGCCGGCGTCGTCGAGGGTTCGGACCAGCCCGTCGACGTCGACGCCGCGGACCTGCGACCACTCCGAGCGGGTGCCAGCCAACGGAGAGGCGGGGTAGGTCGTTGTGTCGGTGGAGATGGCGTGGGTGTGGGTGTCGAAGTAGTCCATCAGCTCGTCCTCGGTCGGTTGGAAGGTGGCGGTGGCCAGGTGATGGCAAGGTGAGGGAGGGGCGTCACGGCGTCCCCACGTGCTTCTCGAAGTCGGCGAACAGCGAGCGGGCGTCGAGGTGAGTACGGATGACCTGCTGCTCTCGGGCGTAGCGGATCGCGGTGTCCAGGGCCTCGAGCAACTGGTCGGTGATGTCGTGCTGGACGACGAGCTCGCGCGTGGTTCCCTCGGGCTGCGTCGGCCGGGCCGTGTCGATGCCGGTGCTGAGCGCGCGGTAGACCGCGGCGACGGCGTCGGGGTCGCGTTCGAGCAGGTCGCGGCGCACCACGGCGAGGTGGTTGATCGGCACCCAGCCGCGCTCGTGCAGGAAGGTCTCCTGCCGCTCCTTGTAGTCCGGGACGAGCGGTACGAGACCCTCGACGTGGTCGAGGGAGCGAGCGCCCATGACGACGGCCTCGACCTCACCGGCGCGGAGCGCGTCGACCAGCCTGGACGAGGTCCGCTCGACGTTTCCGGGCTCGCGGTAACCCTCGACATGCGCATCCTCGCTGGTCACCCACGTGACCTCGTCGGAGTTGACGCCGTAGGTGTCGCTGAGCACACCACGCACCCACAGGCCGGTGGTCTGGCTGTAGGCCCGTACGCCGACGCGCCGACCGCGCAGGTCCTCGGGACGCAGTTGCTGCTCGCCCCAGCCCCACAGGGAGCGGTGGTGGAAGTTGCCGTGCAACACGACCGGCAGCGCGACGACCGGCACCTTGGCCTCGACGGCCTGGAGCAGGGTCGCGATCGCCAGCTCGCACACGTCGTAGCGCAGCTCACGCACCATCGGCGCGAACGCCCGGTGGATGGGCTCGACATCGACGAACTCGACCTCTTGACCTTCCACCGGGACGGTGCCGTCCAGGAGGGGGCGGGTGTGGCCGTAGTCGCGCAGGGCGATCCGGAGCGGTGCGGGCATCTCAGGCTCCCAACCGGGACGGGTCGGCGCCGAGGCCGGCGCAGGTGCGGGAGACGAGCTCGTCGTAGTCGAGGGGGCGGGGCAGCAGCCCCTGGTCGGTCGCGAACCGGGCCGCGGCGGTGACCGCGGGCCGCAGCGCCTCGAACCCGACCGGGTGGAGCGGGAGGCCGGCCTGCTGTTGGTTGCGGGCCTCCAGACGGGTTGCGAGGGCGTCGTACATGGCGCAGATGGCCTCGGGCACCGCCCGGGCGGTCGCGCCGCGGACGGCCAGCACGTGGTTGACCGGGACGAAGCCGACCTCGGCGGACCACGCGTCGGCCGCGGCCACCGGGTCCTCGATGATGCTTCGTACCCGGGGGTCGGCCGGCCGGTCGTTGCCCATGATGGCGAAGTCGACGCGGCCCTCGAGCAGGTCGTCGGCAAGTGAAGCGCGGTCCTCGGCTGGGGTCGCCCACGCGGGCTCGGCCTGCTCGGGCACGTGGCCGCGCGAGTAGGTGCGCCAGTTGACCGAGGTCAGGTCGACGCCGTACTGCTCGGCCAGGACCCCGCGGATCCAGACTCCGGTGGTTTGGCTCCAGGCCCGCACCCCTCCGGTGCGTCCGCGGAGGTCGTCGACCGTGAGCGGTCGGGTGCTGATCAGTGTCTGGTGCTGGCGCCGGCCCAGTGCGGTGAGTGGGAGGAAGAGGACATCCTTGTCGAAGGCCACTGCCTGGAGAAGCGTGACGATGGCGATCTCGCTGACCTCGTAGTCGGTTTGGTCTACGAAGGCGCGGAACCCGTTGTGCACGGGGCGCAGCGGTGAGGCGATGACGGCGCCGACACCGTCCGCGGCGCTCAGGGCAGCGACGGCGGTCTCGGCGAACTCCTGGTCGTTGACGAGGAGCTCGATCTGGGTCGAGGTCATGATCGGTGCGGCCTTTCCGGTAAGGCGAGGGTCGGACGTCGGGCGGGTCGCATCAGATGTCCTCAGCGAAGTGGAGTCGGCGGTAGGGCACGCTCAGGACCTCACGGCTGATGCGCACGTCGACGACGGTCGGCGCGGGGTCCGCGACGAACCCGCGCACGGCGGCGTGCAGGTCGGCGATGGACCTCACGGTTGCGCCTCGGCCACCCATGGCGGTGGCCACCGCACCAAGGTCGGGCGAGGGGATGGCCGAGAGGTCGGGACGCAGCCCGTGGGCCGCGGACTTGTGGTACTCGGCTCCGAGAGCCTCGTCGTTCATCACGATCACCAGCACCGGCCAGCCGTAGCGGACGGCGGTGTCGAACTCGGCGAGGTGCATGATGAAGCTGGCGTCGCCTTCGACCACGAAGGTCGGCTTCTTGCCGCGAGCCAGGCTCCAGCCCATGGTGATCAACGGCGCCTGGCCGATCGCCCCGAACATGCCGTAGTTGCTGACGATCTCGCGTGCCTTGATGAAGAGCATGGTGCCGAAGTCGACCTGATGCCCGCTGCCGAGGACGAGGGGCACCTGCTCGGGAATCAGCTCATCGAGCGCGAGGACGACCTCACGCGGATCGAGGTGGCCTTCCTGCGGGTGGAAGGGCTCGCGCAGCACGTCTGCGTCGCGGAGCCGGGAGGCGATGTCGTCGTGGTGGTAGCCCTCCCTGCGGGCCTGGCCGCCGCGCAGGGTCGCGACGAGCTGGTCGAGGGACGCCCGGGCGTCGCCTCGGACGTAGCAGTCGACGGGCTGGCCTGTGCCGGTGACCACCTGGTCGGCGTGGTCGAGCTGAACGATCCGTGCGACTGGGTAGAGATAGCCGTGCTCGGTGGTGAACTGGTTGAGGCTCGCGCCCACCGCCACAACGCAGTCGGCTTCCTGGAGTAGCTCGTGTGCGGTTTGGGTGCCGTACAGGCCCGAGATGCCGGCGTAGTACGGGGTGCGGTCCCGCAGCCAGTTCTTCACCTGCAGCGTGGTGGCCACCAGCGCCTGGGTGAGCCCGACCAGTTCGACCACCTGTGCGCCGACGTCCGCTGCTCGGGCGCCCCGGCCGACCAGCACGACTACGCGCTTGCTATCCTCGATGATGGCGGCAGCTTCTCTGATCCGCTCGGGGTCGGGGATGCGGGGCGCGAGGTCGATGAGCGCGGTCGAGGTGACGTAGGTCGGTGCCCCGTCGAACTCGGCCAGCTGCACGTCCGTCGGTGCGCTGACCATCACCGGGCGAGACGTCGTCCGAGCCAGCCAGAAGGCGCGCCGGACCGCGTCCTGGGCCTTTGCTGGGGTGAGCACGTGAACGAAGCCGCACTCGACGCCCTCGGCGAACTTCTGCTGGTCGAGGTACTGGGTGGCTGTCAGGTCGCCCCTCGAGGCCTCACCGCACATCACGACCAACGGGGTGCGGGCCCGGCCGGCACACACCAGGCTGGTGGCCAGCTGGGTGACGCCTGGGCCGCTCGTCGTCGTCGCGACCCCAGGCCGGTCGGCGCCGCGGGCCCAGCCGTCGGCCATGGCCAGCCCGGAGCCCTCGTGCCGGGCCTCGAACAGCTCGGCCCCGCGCTCGGCCATCGCGTTCATCCAGTGCATGTTGGCGTCGCCCATCATTCCGAAGACGCTGGTCGTGCCCTCGGCGATGAATGCCTCCGCCATGGCCTCGTAGACCTTGACCATCGGTACTCCTCTGCTGTCTTGTGTCGTCGGCCCAGTACTCAGCGTGCGCCGGTGGGCACGGCGGTCTGGCCGGTGGTCGGGAGGGGAAGGCCGCGCGCCTGGAGCGCGGTGACCAGGCGCGGGAAGACGCGCAGCGTGTTGCCGGCCGAGATGGCCGCCCGGTCGGACTCGTCGAGGCCGTCGAGGGAATCCAGCAGCCAGCGCGTGTCGTCGTAACGGCGGCCGGTCTCGGCGTTGACGCCACGGACCGCGCCGATCATCTCGGAGGCGAACAGGATGTTCGAGGCCGGGACGGTGTCGACGAGCAACTGCAGGCCGCGCCGCCAGTACACACAGGTGTCGAAGAAGATGTTGTCGCCCAGAAGGTCGAGCAGGTCGCCGCGGCCCTGGTCCTGCATGACGCCCTGATAGCGGCCCCAGTGGTAGGGCACCGCGCCGCCGCCGTGCGGAATGATCAGCTTGAGGTCGGGGAAGTCGCGGAACAGGTCGGACCGGCACAGCTGCATGAACGCGGTGGTGTCGCCGTTGAGGTAATGTGCGCAGGTGCCGTGAACGGCGGGATTGGCCGACATCGACGTGTGGACCATCGCCGGCACACCGAGCTCCACCATCGCCTCATACAGCGGGTAGTAGGAGCGGTCGGTGATCGGCGGAGCGTCCCAACTGCCGTCGGAGGGGTCCGGATTGAGGTTGCAGCCGACGAACCCAAGCTCGGTCACGCAGCGGCGCAGCTCCTCGACACTTGCGTCGAGGGAGGCACCTGGCGACTGGGGCAGCTGCGCCACTCCCACAAAGCTTTCCGGGAAGAGCGTGCAGGCACGATGAACCGTATCGTTGCTCAGCCGCGACCAGGTCAGGCTCGTCTCCTGGTCGCCGTAGTGGTGCGCCATCTTGCCCGCAATGGGCGAGAGCAGCGCGAGGTCGATGCCGTGCTGCGCCTGGAGGGCCAGCTGCCCCTCGGTGAGCGCGCGTACGAGCTCCTCGTCGGGAATCTCGAGGCCGTCCGGCGAAAGGCGCCGGCCGTGCTGCTCGTACTCCTCGATCTGGCGGTCGCGCCACTGCTTGAGCGCATCGGGAACCGTCGTGAAGTGGGTGTGACAGTCGATGTACATGGTCTCCCCGAATCGATCAGATGAGGCGGTGTCGGCTCGTCAGCCGGTCACCGGCCGGCGAGCGCCCGGCCGCGGTCGAGGCCCGGGTGGCTGACCACCGGGGCGGTCAACAGCACCCGGTAGCCCTGCTCGAGCACCTGCTCGACGTTCTTCTCGGTCACGTGCGGGTGTCCGACGGCGACGCCGTGAGTGCCGCAAACCTCCAGCACGCGGTCCTTTTGCTCAAGCACGCTCGGGTGCTCGTACTGGCGCGGCACGCCGAGCTCCTGGCTCAGATCACCCTCGCCGATCAGCACCAGCCCGATACCGGGGACCTGGTCGAGCATCGCGTCGAGGTTCTCGATTGCCTCGACGCTCTCGATCATGAGCGCAACCAGGATCTCGCCCTCGGGCGCCAGCGGCCAGACGTCAGCCCGCTCGTAATACTCCGAGGTCGGAATACCCCAGTAGCGCGCAGCCCACGCCGGGCTGTCACCGCGCATCCCCGGCGGCTCGTCCGCGGCGCGCCCGAGCCGCGGGTAGCGGCAGGCGGACACGGCGTTGCGGGCGTCCTCGACAGTGTCGACGTGCGGCCAGACCACGCCGAAGGCGCCTAGGTCGAGCACCTGCTTGGCGTGCCATTGGGAGCGCTCGCCACCGTTGGAGGGAACCCGCACCAGCGGCGTGATCGCCGGTGCGATGGTCTCGGCGCCGAACACCTGGCGGCGGTCCAGGAGATACTGGAGGGCGTCCTTGAGCAGCGGCGCGTCCCACGGCTTGTGCTCGGCCTCGAAAATCACGGTGTCGTACGGCACGCCGCGCACGGCGATCGCTGCCGCCGGCTCGGGAGCCAGGAAACCGCCGAGGACGGTCTCGCCGCGGTCGAGCAGGTCGATCACCTGGTTCAGGCGCGTCATGCGCCGACCTTCCTAGCGGCGCGGCCGGAGCGGCGAGCCGCCCAGCCCTCTCGGCGGCGCTGCCACCATCGGCGGAGCCGGGCTGCGAACCCGTTCTTGACTGGCCCTCCCAGCGGCGCCGGCTCAGGGCCCGCCGCAGGCGTGGAGGGGTCGCGCTCGGCACACGTGGCGGTGAGCTTCTCAGTGAAGGAACGGGTCATCCGGTCGACCACGACCGCCGCGCCGGTGGTGACCAGGGCAGCCAGCTGACCGTTCAGCTCCACAACGCCGTCGAGGACCACCTCGGATCCGGCCCCAGCTGGGACCACGAGAAACATCGCGTTGGCCTGAACCCGAGTCGAGCCACGCCCGTCGGCGCCACGTGCCTCCATACGACCTACCCGCTCGACCTCCTCCAGTTTCAAAGAAACCCGAGCGGCGAAGGAGACCCGGATCGCCGCGAACTTCATCGCGAGACGGGCATCGAAGCTGCCGTCATGGTGCTGCTCCCCCAACTCGGAGCCATCGATGCAGGAGACCACCGTCGCCGGGTCCGACAGGACTCCCCAGACGACCTCGGGTGCATGGGGGACGAAGACTCGTTCCGCAATGGTGATCAAGCGAACACTCCCGACTGTTTTGTAGAACAATCATCGTGGATTGCCCGGACCGTATCAGCCCCCTGACGTCTTGTGAAGGGGTCACAGCAAAAGGTCCAGAAGGCTGGATCCGACCGGGAAGCCCTGCAAATTGGCACCTCCGGGCCGATTTGACCGGCACCGGCAACCGCCTCAAAGTGCGGAGGTGGAGGGCTCGCGATCGTGCTACGGTCCGGCTATTGTTGCACAAACCCCTTGGGAGGACTCATGGAACCATTGACCGTCGCCCTCGGCGATTACGCTCACTCCGAAGCTGTCCTGGACGGTCGTGCGGCCGTGCGGGGATACGTTGCCAAGCGCGTCGACGTGCGGCCGATCATCGCGGCGTACCGGCGGATGATTCGCGACCTGAAGTTCGACGTGTGCGAACTCGCGCCGGTGTCGTACCTGATGGCACGCGAGGCAGGCGTGCCCCTGATCGCCATCCCGGTCTTCCTCAACCGACGCTTCCACCACGGCGATATCCAGTGCTCGCCCAAGTCGGGCATCGTGGCACCTCGCGATCTCGAGGGCCGCCGGGTCGGCGTGCGCGCCTACTCGGTAAGCACCGGGGTGTGGGCGCGTGGCGCCCTCGAGGAGGAGTACGGCGTCGACCTGCACCAGGTGACCTGGGTCGTCGACGACGACGACCACGTCGAGGGCCGGTCCCCGGCCAACGTCGAGCGGGTCCATGACGGACGGTCGCTCGGCACCCTGCTGGCTGAGTCGGAGATCGATGCGGCGTTCACCGGAAACGCCGGCACAGGACGAGCCGGCAACCCACATGACGGTTGGGAGACGGCCGCCGGCGCCGAGATCACCTCGACCTACCCGCTCTTCTCCGACCACGAGATCCTCGAGCGCGACTACTACCTGCGAACCGGCATCTACCCGCTCCACTCGATGGTCGTCGTCCGCTCCGAGCTGGTCGAGAAGGACCCGGAGCTGCCCACTAAGCTCTACGCCGCGTTCGCCGAGGGCAAACGGCTCGCGGCTGGGGAGGATCCCGACTTCACCGCCCTGCCCCGACTGGCGAAACAGCGGGCGCGGGTCGGCGGCGACCCGATCCCCTACGGCCTACGGGCCAACGCGCCGTCACTGGCAGCGCTGCAGCGGTTCAGCAAGGACCAAGGGCTGACCGACACCGAGGCCGGCGAAGCCCTCTTTGCCCCCGGCGACTACCCCGACCGCTGACCTTCACCGTTCTCGAATGCCCGCCCGGAATCCAGGAGCGAGGAACCTCATGGACATCGTCGACTGCCACTGCCACATCATCTCCCCCGACACCGACACCTACCCCCGTTTACCGCTGGGAGGCAAGCAGTCGGCGTGGGCCGGCTCCCGACCGATCACGGCGGAAGGGCTGCTGGAGCGCATGGACGCTGCGGGAGTCGCCCAGGCTGTGCTTGTACAGGCCACCACGGCCTACGGCTACGACAACAGCTACGTCATCGACTCAGCACAGCGCTGGCCGGACCGGTTCGTTGCAGTCGGCACCTTCGACCCGACGAGCCCGGACGCACCCGAGCGTCTGGCCAAAGACCTAGCCGCGGGCCTGGCCGGCGTACGTCTGTTCACCACTGGCAGTACCGTGGCAGAGCAAGGTCTGTGGTTCATCGACGAGGCGGCCGACGCGTTCTGGACCGCCGCCGCTGAGACAGCGGTCCCGGTGAGTCTGCAGCTGCGGCTCGGTGAGGACACACAGCCCGCGCTGCAGGAGCTGCTCCGCCGCCACCCAGACGCCGTGGTACTACTCGACCACTGTGGATACCCGGATGTCCGCGCCTCGCCGTCCGCTGCCGCCGCCCTGGTTAACGCCTTCGCGGACGCTCCCGGGCTCCACCTGAAGCTCACCCACCGCGCTCTCGAAGGACTCCAGGACATCGGGCCTTCCGCCGCCGCTGAGTTCCTCGAAGCGATACTCGACTGTTACGGTGCGGAGCGTATCGCTTGGGGGTCGAACTGCCCGGCCGCGGAGCAGCCCCTCACCGACCTCGTTGCACTCGCCATCGACGTCTTGGAACCTGTGGATCCGAAGTCCCGCGCTACGGTTCTTGCCGCCACGTCTCGCCGGCTGTATTCGTGGTCATGAGCGCGTACCGCCGCACGGTTTGCGACGATGGGCTCGAGCGACTGGAAAGGGGACCGGCTGCGCGTGAGTACTGAGATGAACGAGCCCGAGGAAGATCTTGCCTCATCGAGCCGGTTCATGCAGGCCTACGAAGACCTCAGAGCTCTCATCGTGGCAGGCCACTTCGAGCCCGGTGCCCGCCTGACCGAGCTCGAGCTCACCGGGATGCTCGAGGTGTCACGAGGCACGATCCGATCAGTCATCGTCCGACTTGCCCAAGAGGGCTACCTGACCCGAGAGCGCAACCGAGGAGTACGCACCCGGGTCTTCACCCTCGACGAGGCCATCGCTGTCCTCGAGGCTCGGGAGATCCTGGAGTCGGCGGTCGCCGCAAAATTCGCCGAACGCGCCACAGACGAGGAGGTCGCCGCCCTCGAGTCGATCTGGCAAGAGATGGGCGATGCCGAGTACCTCCGCGACGCCACGACGTACTCAAAGCTCAACACAAGATTCCATCAGCATATCCGCGAATGCGCACGGCAGCCGATCCTGCAGTCCTTCATAGAGCAGTTGGTGTACCCACTGGTGATACGCCAGTACCGCGATCAGACGACGCAGCACCGCCGACCCGACGCGCTCGGCGAGCACCACGCGATCGTCACAGCCATCCAAACCCGAAACCCCGAAGGAGCAGCCGCCGCAATGCGGCACCACGTGGCCTCCGCGCGGCGCGCGCTCCTGCTCAACAGCGCCCCCAGGTCCGTCAAAGGAACGGTCTAAGAGCGACCGGCAGTAGGCACCGATTCGGACAGACGACTGGCCGGGGGTAGCAAACAGGCACGGGATCCATCGATCATGGAGTTCTCTACGC
>NZ_JBSFYP010000100.1:0-17433 GCF_053599835.1 Micromonospora sp. NPDC005163 | reverse complement strand
CCGGCGGCGGCACCGGCGCGCCCCCGCGCGGGCCGGTGGGCTCGGCCGGGGCACCGTCGGGGCCCAGCTCGCCGCGCTGCTGCTTGGCCGAGCGCAGGTCGTCGATCCAGCCGAACTCCTCACCGCGTACCGGTGCCTCCGGCTCGGCCTCGGCCCGGCCTCGACCCCAGCGGCGCCCCTTGGCGCGGGAATCGCGCCGCTCGTCCGGGCCCTCGTCCGGGCGGTCCGCACCACGCGACTTCACTGTTGACCCTCTCCTGCGGCGTTCATGCCGCTGTCCTGCATCGCGCCGGGACCAGGCGTGCCCGTCGCGGGACGACCGTTCTCGTCGGCAAGCGCCGGCGCGGTCTGCGCCGTTACGGACGATCCGACCGGCGGGGCCGCCGGAGCCGGCAGCCCGCGCACGATCCGGCGCAGCAACGGCAGCCGGGTGGCCACCGACCGCTCCGCCCCGTGTGGGCTGGGCCGGTAGTAGTCGGTGCCCACCAGGTCGTCCGGGACGTACTGCTGGGTGAGCACGCCGCGCTGGTCGTCGTGCGGGTAGCGGTAGCCGGTGCCGTGGCCCAGCCCCCGGGCGCCGGCGTAGTGCGCGTCGCGCAGCCCGCGCGGCACCGGCCCGCCCTTGCCGGCCCGGACGTCGGCGATGGCGGCGCCGATGGCGGTGGTCGCCGAGTTCGACTTGGGCGCGGTCGCCAGGTGGATCACCGCCTGGGCCAGGTTGAGCTGCGCTTCCGGCAGACCGACGTACTCGACGGCGTGCGCGGCGGCGGTGGCCACGCTCAACGCGGCCGGGTCGGCCATGCCCACGTCCTCGCTGGCGAAGATGACCAGCCGGCGGGCGATGAACCGGGCGTCCTCCCCGGCGACCAGCATCCGGGCCAGCCAGTGCACTGCGGCGTCCACGTCCGAACCGCGCATGCTCTTGATGAACGCGCTGACCACGTCGTAGTGGGCGTCGCCGTCGCGGTCGTAGCGCACCGCCGCCACGTCGACCGCCTGCTCGGCGGTGGCGAGGTCGATCCGTCCGGCGCCGAGCGCCGTGGCGGAGGCCGCCGCCGCCTCCAGCGCGGTCAGCGCCTTGCGGACGTCACCGGCGGCGAGCCGGACCAGGTGGTCCTCGGCCTCGGCGGCGAGGGTGAGCACGCCGCCCAGGCCGCGCTCGTCGGCGACGGCACGGCGGAGCAGCCCTCGCACGGCGTCGTCGTTCAGCGGTTGCAGAGTGAGCAGCACACACCGCGACAGCAGTGGGGAGATGACGGAGAAGTACGGGTTCTCGGTGGTCGCGGCCAGCAGCGTGACCGTACGGTCCTCGACGGCGGCGAGCAGGGAATCCTGCTGGGTCTTGCTGAACCGGTGCACCTCGTCGATGAAGAGCACGGTCTGCGGGCCGCCCGAGCGGCGCTGGCGGCGGGCCGTCTCGATCACCGCCCGGACGTCCTTGACCCCGGCGGAGAGCGCCGACATGGCGACGAACCGGCGGTCGGTGGCCGCGGCCACCAGGTGCGCGATGGTCGTCTTGCCGCTGCCCGGCGGTCCCCAGAGGATCACCGACATCGGGGCGCCGCCGGAGACCAACTGCCGCAGCGGCGCACCGGGGGCGAGCAGGTGGTCCTGCCCGACCAGCTCGTCGAGGTTCGCCGGGCGCATCCGGACGGGCAGGGGCGAATCGTCCGCTACCGGAGTGAAGCCGTCGACACCGGCGGGACCGGCGGGCGCGCTGCGCGGCCCGGCGGGTGCACCGAGGGAGAAGAGAGCGTCGGACTCCATCACGAAGACAGTACCGGGCCGGGCCCGCGACGCCGGAATCGCGCCGCGAGCCGGGCAACCCGTGATCGGTTCCGGTCAGCCACGACCAGGGCGCCGACCCCGGTACCAGCGGCCGCCGCCACCGCCGCGCGGGCCGCTGCCCACGCCACCCAGGTAGAGCGCGAGCAGGAACAGCCCGAGGAGCACGAGAGTGTTCCAGTTGAACAGGTCAGGCGCCCCGAAGTTCGTGTCGAGCAGGTCGATCAGCAGGGCGAAGCCAAAGACGATGGCCGCGAGAATGGCGAGCATGTCGGTCCTCCGGTGGGGGTTCCCAGTAGGTCGGCGCGTGATGTACCCAATCGGTCGACCCGTCAATCTCCACCGTGGATCCGGGCAGTCACCCCGACCCGGCGCGGTCCTCCGTTCCCCGGCTCCTAGGCTGGACGCCATGATCATCGACGACCAGGTGCTCCACGACCGGGCCGACGTCCTGGCCGCCGCCGGCCACCACCCGTTCGCCCGGCACGCGCTCTGGCGCGGCGCGCCGGCACGCGGCTACCGGCGCGACGGCGCGGTGCTCTGGTTGTTGCCGCCCGAGCGCGGTCCTGGCGCGGACGCGATCGGTCCCGCCGGACCGGTGCTCGACATGGTCGTCGCGCTGGTCGCCGACGGGGTGCTGCGGCCGGAGCATCGGATGCACCTGCCCCGGCTCGATCCCGACCTGGTGGCCGGCCGGCTGGCGGTGGCCGAGCACGTCGACTGGGACTTCCACTGGACCGTCGTGGCGCCGCCGACGCAGCCGGGTGAGCAACGGGTCGTCCGGCTCACCGAGGCCGACCATCCGGCGCTCGACGCGCTGATCGACGAGGCGTTCCCGAACACCACCTCCCGGCCGGGTGATCCACGGGTGGTCGACTGGTACGGCATCCGGGCCGGTGGTCGGCTCGTGGCGTGCGGCGCGGACCGCAGCCGGGGTGACATCGGTTTCCTGGCCGGCCTGACCGTGGCTCCCGACCAGCGGGGACGCGGGTGGGGCGCGGCGCTGACCGCCGCGATGACCCGCGCGCTACTGGCCCGCCACGACACCGTCGGGCTCGGCGTCTACCCCGACAACGTCGGGGCGGTACGCCTCTACCGGCGGCTCGGCTTCACCAACACCCACCACCTCACCTCGATCCGCCTTGCCTGAGCGCGCCCCTGCCTAACGGCTGGCGTGCTGCTCGGCGGGTACGGGAGCCAGGGGCGGGTCGGTCGGGTCCGCGGCGATCCGGCGGCCTGCCCGCCAGGCGGGCAGGTAGAGCGGTGCGGCGACGGCCAGCACCACCGCGCCGACCACCATGGCGGTGCCCACACTGGTCGCGGCGGCGAGCGCCGTCAGCACCACCCCGCCGAGCGCGCCGGCCGGCTGCGCCATCATCGAGTTCAGCGAGAGCACGCTGGTCCGGTACGGGCCGTCGACCTGCCGGTGCAGCAGTCCGCTGTGCAGCGGGTTCGACGCGCCGTGCACGGTGTAGCAGGCCAGGTAGGCCAGGAGCACCCCGATGGGTCCGGCGAACAGGCCCATCCCGACCACCGTGATGCCCTGAAGGATGCGCAGCAGGGCCGCGCCCGGCGCGGCGCCGAGCCAGCGCAGCAGCAGCGGTGTCAGCGCCGCGCCGGCCGCCGAGGCGAGCCAGGCGGCCGAGTTGGCCGGCCCGAGCAGCGCGGCGGCACGTTCGGGATCGCCGACCACCTCGGCGAGCCGGACCGGGAGCAGCGACTCGAAGGTGACCATGCCGAAGCCCCAGAACAGCTCCACCGCGACCAGGGCCAGCAGCACCCGGGACCGGCGCAGCAGCCCGACCGCCTCGCCGATCATCCGGGGCGCCTGGACGACCGAGGCCCGCAGTGCCGCCGCTCCGGTGGCCGGGCGCTGCTCCACCAGCAGGACGAGCAGGGCGACAAGCGCCGCCGCCTGGGCGAGGATGGCGACCAGCACGGGCAGCGTGAGCGCGCTGACCGGCCCGATCGGGCCGAGTGCGACCAGGCCGCCGCTGAGCAGCGCGCCGGCGCCGATGGACAGCCCGGCGACGGTGCCGGCGTGGCCGAGCCCGCGCTCGTACTCCGCCTCGGGGTCGGCGGCCACGGTGGCGTCGACGTACCAGGACTCCAACGGGCCGCTGTCCAGCGCCCGGTAGATCCCCTGCAACGCCCAGACCGCGAAGAACAGCACGAACGAGTTCGCCACCGCGAACAGGGACAGCGAGACGAGGTTGAGCGCTCCGGCGGCGAGCAGCACCGGTCGGCGGCCGAGGGCGTCGGCGAGCCCGCCGGTGGGCAGTTCCAGCGCCAGCACCAGCAGCCCCTGCGCGGTGCCGACCAGGCCGATCTGTGGCAGCGACAGGCCGCGCTCCTGCATCAGCAGGATCATCACCGGGATCATCAGACCGGTGGGCAGCCAGCGCAGGCCGTAGAGCGTGAGGTAGCGACGCCGGACCTGGCGTACGGTCAGCGCGCTCACCGGAGGCCCTCGCGCAACGGGTAGGCGGCCAGGAAGACCTGCACCGGGCGGGCCTGCGGGTCGGCGGTGTCGACGGAGTCGGCCTCGCGGTGATACCGCTCCAGCACCTGCCACACCTCCGCCTGGAGTTCCTTCAGCCGGTCCGGCGGGATGGTCATGAAGATGTCGCCCATGCCGATGGCGTCCCGCCAGGCGACGGACCACTCGTGCTGGGTGGTGAACCAGCGTTCGGCGGTCTCGGCGAGGAGGCGTACCTGGTCGCCCTGGATCCACTCGATCGCGGCCCGGGCGTCGGGGTCGTCGTCGAAGTCGGTCGGCTCCCAGTTCGTGACGTCGTGCGCCGCCTGCCACCAGCGCTGCCGTCCGCTGCCCCGGTCGGGATCCTCGGTGACCAGACCGACCTCGGCGAGCTGGCGCAGGTGGTAGCTGGTCGCGCCGGTGTTGGTGCCGAGCAGTTCCGCCAGGGTGGTGGCGGTGGCGGGCCCGTTCACCCGCAGGGCCCCGAGGAGCCGCATCCGCAGCGGGTGCGCCAGCACCCGGACCTGCCGTTTGTCGATCCGCACCTCGCGCGGCGCCGGCCGGGGCGCCTCTTCGTCATCCGCCATGACTGCACACTATCTCTGCACACTTCC
This sequence comes from Micromonospora sp. NPDC005163, assembly GCF_053599835.1. Taxonomy (NCBI): domain Bacteria; kingdom Bacillati; phylum Actinomycetota; class Actinomycetes; order Micromonosporales; family Micromonosporaceae; genus Micromonospora; species Micromonospora sp. NPDC005163. The sequence continues at coordinate 12,555 of NZ_JBSFYP010000100.1, read as the reverse complement.
TATGCACAAGAGTTGTGCATAGGAAGTGTGCATTCGTGGGGCGGCGGCTCAGCGGGCCAGGAACTCGCGCACCCCGCGCAGCCGGGTACGCAGCAGACCGGCGGCACGGGCGCAGTCCAGGCGGACGTCGCCGGGCCCGGCCAACCCTGCGGCGGCGCTGGTGGTGGTCTTCAGCCCGGCCGAATCGAGATCGAACCGCTCGGCGACCAGCAGACCCAGCTCGGCACGGCTGACCGCGTCCGCGCCGGCCACGTTCAGCGGCCCGGCGTACGTGCCGTCGACCAGCTCCAGCACGGCGTCGGCCAGGTCGGTGACGTCGACCGGGCAGCGGATCATGTCGGTGAACAGGGTGACCCGCCCGGCGAGCGCCTCCCGGCAGAGCTCGATCTGCTTGCTGCCCTCCCCCAGGATCAGCGAGGTACGCACCAGCGCCGCACCGGGATCGACCGCCCGCACGGCGGTCTCGGCCGCCGCCTTCGCTGCCCCGTACGCGTTCACCGGGCTCGGCGGCTCGTCGTCGCCGTACGGCTCGGCCCGGCCGCCGTGCAACGCGTCGCTGGACATGTGGACCAGCCGGGCGCCCACCTCCGCCGCGGCGACCGCCACGTGCGCAGCCCCGTCGGCGGTGACCGTCCAGTCGTCGTACCGGTAGGGGGTGGAGACCACCGCGTCCGGGCGCACCTCGGCCACCAGCGCGCGCACGGCGGCCCGGTCGGTCACATCCAGCCGGCGCACCGCGACACCCGGCGTGGTGATGTCGCCGGAGTGGCACGTGCCCACCACCGACCATCCAGCGCCCGAAGCCCGCCGGCACACCTCCCCGCCCAGAAACCCACTGGCCCCCACCACGAGCACCCGCATGCCACCACTCCCCCGTCGACGATCAAGAGGTTTGCGTCATCCCGACCGAGCGATGATGACGCAAACCTCTTGATCAACCAAGCAGGTGCAGGGTGGGTCGGTCAGACCGGGTCGGCGACCGGGGCGGCGGGACCGGCGGTGCCGGTGTGCGCGGTGGCCGGGGGCTTCGGCTTGGCGTCGACGCCGGCCTCGGTGCGCTGCTGCGCGGTGATCGGCGTCGGTGCGCCGGTCAGCGGGTCGAAGCCGCCACGGGTCTTCGGGAACGCGATCACCTCGCGGATCGAGTCCGCGCCGGCGAGCAGCATGCAGACCCGGTCCCAGCCGAACGCGATGCCGCCGTGCGGCGGGGCGCCGTACTTGAACGCCTCCAACAGGAAGCCGAACTTGTCCTGCGCCTCCTCGGGGGTGATGCCGAGCAGGTCGAAGACCCGCTTCTGCACGTCGCCCCGGTGGATACGGATCGACCCACCGCCGATCTCGTTGCCGTTGCAGACGATGTCGTACGCGTACGCCAGCGCCCGGTCCGGCGCCTCCTCGAACTTGTCCACCCACTCGGCGTTGGGCGAGGTGAACGGGTGGTGCACCGCCGTCCAGCCGCCCTCGTCCGTGCGCTCGAACATCGGCGCGTCGACCACCCAGCAGAACGCCCAGGCGCTCTCGTCGATCAGCCCGGCCCGCTTGGCGATCTCGACCCGGGCGGCGCCGAGCAGCTCCTGCGCCTCCCGGGTGGTGGCGCTGGCGGCGAAGAAGACCGCGTCGCCCGGCTTGGCGCCGACCGTGTCGGCGAGCCCGGCGAGGTGCTCGGCGGAGAGGTTCTTGGCCACCGGGCCGCGTGCCTCGCCGGTCTCGGCGTCCAGCACCACGTACGCCAGGCCGCGCGCGCCACGCGCCTTCGCCCAGTCCTGCCAGCCGTCCAGCTCCTTGCGGCTCTGCGCCGCGCCACCCGGCATCACCACCGCGCCGACGTAGCCGCCCGCGTCGATCGCCCCGGCGAAGACCCGGAACTCGGTGCCGCGCAGGTAGTCCGTCAGCTCGGTCAGCTCGACGCCGTAGCGCAGGTCCGGCTTGTCCGAGCCGTAGCGGGACATCGCGTCGTGCCAGGTGATCCGCGGGATCGGCTGGCTGATCTCGTGCCCCGCCAGGTCCTTCCAGAGCGTCGAGACGATCGCCTCGCCGAGGTCGATCACGTCGTCCTCGGTGACGAAGGACATCTCGATGTCGAGCTGGGTGAACTCCGGCTGCCGGTCGGCGCGGAAGTCCTCGTCCCGGTAGCAGCGGGCGATCTGGTAGTACCGCTCCATGCCGCCGACCATCAGCAGCTGCTTGAACAGCTGCGGCGACTGCGGCAGCGCGTACCAGCTGCCCGGCTGGAGCCGGACCGGGACCAGGAAGTCGCGGGCGCCCTCGGGCGTCGACCGGGTCAGCGTCGGCGTCTCGATCTCCAGGAAGTCCCGCTCGTGCAGCACGCCCCGGGCGAGCTGACTGGCGCGCGAGCGCAGCCGCAGCGCGCTCGCCGGGCCACTGCGGCGCAGGTCCAGGTAGCGGTACTTGAGCCGGATGTCGTCACCGGCCTCGATCTGGTCGTCCACCGGCAGCGGCAGCGGCGCCGCCTCGGAGAGCACCTCCAGCTCGACGGCGGTCACCTCGACCTCACCGGTGGGCAGCTCCGGGTTCTCGTTGCCGGCCGGCCGGCGGGTCACCTCGCCGGTGACCTTCACGCAGAACTCGTTGCGCAGCGCGTGCGCGTCCTCCTCGCGGAACACCACCTGGACCACGCCGGAGCCGTCGCGCAGGTCGACGAAGATGACGCCGCCGTGGTCGCGCCGACGGGCCACCCACCCGGCGAGCGTCACCGTCGTGCCGGCGTCCGTCGCGCGCAAGCTTCCGGCATTGTGGGTACGGATCACGGCTGGCAACTCCTCATCGTGGAACAGTCCTCACCGGCATTCTGTCAGGGGCGGCAGTCGTTGTTCCGGGGCACCCGGCAGGCCGGGTGATCTGTCGGTGGGCAGCGCGGCGAACCCCGGTTCGCGGGCCGCCGCGACGGTTAACGTGGCCGAATGCGCGCCGTACCGAACTGGGCCGTCGCCACGGCCGCGGCCGCACCCGTGCTGCTGGCGACCGGTTGGACGGTGGCGCAGGCCCGGCAGCCCGCCGGGTACGACCCGATCCGGGACACCATCAGCGAGCTGGCGGGGCAGGACGCCACCGACGCCTGGATCATGATCACCTGTCTGGTGCTGCTCGGCTGCTGCTACCTGGCGGTGGCCGCCGTGCTGCACGCGGCCGGGCTGCCCAGCCGCTTCCTGCTCGCGATCGGTGGTGTGGCCACCATCGCGCTGGTCGCCTTTCCCCGGCCGCCGGTGGGCGGTTCGCTCAGCCACGGCATCGCGGCGACGGTGGCCGTCCTCGCCCTGGTGCTGTGGCCGGCCGGCACGGCGCTGCGGCTGCCGCGCGGCCCGAACGCCGCGCACCCGGAGGCTCCGCAGCCGCCGTGGGCGTTCCGCCGAACCGTGGGGTTGAGCGCCACGCTCGCGCTGCTCGCCCTCTTCGCCTGGAGCGCGTTCGAGGTGACCAGCGGATCCCGGACCGGGTTGGCCGAGCGGGTGACGGCGGTGGCCGTGTCGCTCTGGCCGTTGCTGGCGGTCATCTCGGCCCGGCAGGCGCATCTGGCGTGGGCCACCGCTGGTGCCACATCCGTCGGTCCGGCCCTGCCGGCGGCTGGTGTCGTACCCCCGGATCCCCTGCGACCAGCGGACGGGCCCGATCGGCTCGCGTGAGGCGGGCCCCACACGCGGCGCGGGCCGCCGGAGGACTCCGGCGGCCCGCGGGCGGTGGATCGATCAGAAGACGCTGACGCCGTAGCGGCTCAGCGCCTCGGTGACCGGCTGGAAGTAGGTGGTGCCGCCGGTGCGGCAGTTGCCGCTACCGCCGGAGGTCATGCCCAGGGCGGTGCCGCCGCTGAACAGCGAGCCGCCGCTGTCGCCCGGCTCGGCGCAGACGTTGGTGCGGATCAGGCCGGAGACCGAGCCCTCGGCGTAGTTCACCGTGGCGTTGGTCGCGTTCACCGAGCCGGAACGCAGGCCGGTGGTGCTGCCGGAGCGCTGCACCGACTGGCCGACGGAGGCGTTGCCGGCGCCGGTGATGTCCCGGTAGCTGCCGTTGTAGAGGTAGACGTTACCGGCGGCGTTGGCGGAGTTGCTGTGCCGCACGATGCCGTAGTCGTTGCCCGGGAAGCTGGTGCCGGTACGGGTGCCGATCAGCGAGGTCTGCCCGGAGTTCGAGTACCAGCTCGCCGAGATGTTGGTGCAGTGCCCGGCGGTCAGGAAGTAGTAGGTGCTGCCGCTGCGCACGTTGAAGCCGAGCGAGCAGCGCCCGCCACCGCCGGCGTAGATGGCCTGGCCGCCGGAGATGCGGGTGCTCAGCACGCCCGCCTCGGCCTCGACCCGGACCGCGCCGTTGGCCCGCGCGGCGGTGGCCTTGACCCGCTCCAGCTTGGCACCGGTGACGGTGCTGTCCACGGAGACGACGACCTGGTTGGTGACCGGGTCGCTCCACCACGCGGTGCCCGGGATCTTGGCCGAGCGCTCCAGGTCCGCGGTGGCCCGGTTGAGCTCGGCGGCGCCACGGGTGACGTACCGGACGGTGGCGCCGGCGTTGCTCGCCTTGCGGGCGGCGACCGCGTCGGTCACGGTGACGACGGACTTGCCGCTGGCGTCGATGTACGAGCCGGCGGAGCTGTCGCCGAGCTGTGCGGAGAGGGCGGCGGCGGCATCGGGCGAGGCGGCGGGGGCGGCCTGGGCGGGCGCGCCGATGAGCGAGCCGGCAACCAGGGCTCCGGCCACGGCGGCGGTGGCCGCAACACGGAGTGATGACCTCGTGGTTCGCATGTAACAAACCTCCTGGGCGGGGGAACGGGTCTCGCCGGGGTGGCGAACCCGCGGGGGCCACCCGGCCGATCTGGGAAAACCGGCCAAGTGAACTGAAGTATTCACATGCATAAGATCATTCGCAAGACCTGTTTCACCCGGATTCGCCGATCCGCGCCGGTCACATGGCCGCAACACCTCGGACACGCTCGCGGACGCCCACCGTCACACCGAACCACCGCCGGATCCCTTCCGGACACCACCTGCCGTCAGACGCCGCAGCGCGGCAACGGACGGCGGGCGGCGGTCCGCGTCAGGGGGTACGGCGACGGGCGCCGGGGCCCGGCCGGGGCACGACGTCGCGGTGCCGGCTCACCTCGTGCCCGTCCGCGCAGCGCAGCTCGACGCGCACCTCCGCGCCGCAGTCCCGGTGACCCACGCTGATCGGTGAGCCCTCCGGGTCGGCGAGGTGGCGGTCGCCCCACCCGAGCACGGCGACCAGCACCGGCCACAGGTCCAGGCCCTTCTCCGTCAGCCGGTACTCGTGGCGTAGCCGGCTGCCCGGCTCGCGGTACGGCTCGCGGCGCAGCACGCCCTGCTCCACCAGGGCGGCCAGCCGGTTGGTCAGCACCTGGCGTGGGATCCCGGTGCGCACCCGCATGTCGTCGAAGCGGCGTACGCCGTTGAACACCTCGCGGAGCACCACGAGGGTCCACCGCTCACCGAGGATCTCCATCGCGCGGGCGATGGTGCAGTTCTCCACCGACCAGTCCAGTGCCGCGGGTTTCATCCGACCAGGCTAAGTCTGATTGACAGACTCAGCAACGTGCTGCGAGGCTGCGTCCATGACACAGACGCAGGAGCCGACGCGCAGCCGTACCTTCACCTGGTCGGACCCGGCGGCCAACGCGGCGCAGGTCGGTCGACGCGCCGGCCTCGACCTGCTCCGGGCGATGATCGCCGGGGAGCTGGCCGCGCCGCCGGTGATGCACCTGATCGACATGGCGCGGATGGAGGCCGACGAGGGCCGGGTCACGGTCGAACTGGTCCCGCAGGAGTTCCACTACAACCCGCTGGGCACCGTCCACGGTGGCGTCATCTCCACCCTGCTGGACACCGCCGCCGGCTGCGCCGTGCACACCACGTTGCCCGCCGGCGTCGGCTACACCTCGCTGGACCTCAACGTGAAGTTCCTCCGCCCGGTCACCGTCGACAGCGGAATCCTGCGCTGCGAGGGCACCGTGCTCCAGCGGGGCCGCCGCACGTCCCTGGCCGAGGCCCGCCTCACCGACGCCGACTCCCGTCTCATCGCCCACGCCACCAGCACCTGCCTGCTCTTCCCCCTCGACCCGCCGGCCTGACCTTCCACCGGCCGGCCACGAGGTTGACGGACGATCTGGACATCGACCAACCGTCAACCTCGTGATCAACGAGGGTGGGCGTGGCAGCGGGCAGCCAGCTGGGTGGGGTTCAGCGCAGGGCCAGGCGGGAGGCGCGGGCGTCGCGCTTCTCCTCGAAGCGGGCGGCGGCGCGCTCCAGCGTGTCGAGTTGGCCGGCCAGCTGTTCGCGGGCGGCCTCGCCGTCGGCGTTCAGGCCGGTCACGTTGAAGACGTCCCACTGGCGCAACACCGGCAGCAGCACCTCGTCGCGGTGCTGGCGCAGGTCGTAGATGCCGGCCAGGGCGATCGCCACCGACTTGCGGGCGAACCCCTCGATGCCGTTGCCCGGCATCTGGAAGTCGGCCACCACGTCGGCGACGGCCCGCATGGCCTGGCTCGGGGCCAGCTCGAACGCGGCGGCGAGCAGGTTGCGGTAGAAGACCATGTGCAGGTTCTCGTCGGCGGCCACCCGGGCCAACAGCGCCTCACAGGCGGGGTCGCCGGTGGCCTTGCCGGTGTTGCGGTGCGAGATCCGGGTGGCCAGCTCCTGGAACGAGACGTACGCCAGCGAGTGCAGCACCTCGTCACCGTGCACGTTCTCGTAGCCCTCGGACATGTGCGTCATCCGGGCCCGCTCCAGCGCCACCGGGTCGACCGCCCTGGTGACCGTCAGGTAGTCGCGGATCGCCGTGCCGTGCCGGCCCTCCTCCGCGGTCCACCGGTGCACCCAGGTGCCCCACGCGCCGTCCCGACCGAACAGGGTGGCGATCTCGTGGTGGTACGAGGGCAGGTTGTCCTCGGTCAGCAGGTTGACGATCAGCGCCGTGCGGGCCACGTCGGGGATGGTGGAGTCGGTCGGCGACCACGCCTCGCCGCCGAGCGGCCCGTCGAAGGTACGACCCTCGCTCCACGGCACGTACTCGTGCGGGAACCACTCCTTGGCCAGCGAGAGGTGGCGGTCCAGGTTGCGCGCGACAACCGGCTCCAACTCGACGAGCAGTGCGGTCTGACTCAGCGTGGTGCTCACGGTCACAAGAAACTCCCTACGGTGGCGTAACTTACGCTACCGTAGGTCCCCGCGGCCGTACGCGCCAGTGGAACGCTCAGCCAACCGCCGGTTTCACGTCCTCGCGGGGCGGCATCCACTCCCCCGCACCGGCCGTGACCTGCTCACCGGAACGGATGTCCTTCACCTCGTCCGGCGCACCGTCGACACCCGGGAACCAGACGTACGGGATGCCGCGCCGCTCCGCGTAGCGGATCTGCTTGCCGAACTTCGCCGCGCTCGGCGACACCTCGGTCGGCACCCCGCGCCGCCGCAGCGCCTCGGCCACCCGGTTGCTGGCCGAACGCCGCTCCTCGCTGCTCACCGCGACCAGCACGGCCGTCGGCACCTCGCGGGAGATCGACAGCTCCCCCGCGCCGAAGAGCAGCCCGAGCAGCCGGGTCACGCCGATCGAGATGCCCACGCCGGGGTACGAGGTGGCGCCGGCGCTGGCCAGGTTGTCGTACCGGCCGCCGGAGCAGATCGAGCCGAAACGCTCGTAGCCGCGCAGCTGCGTCTCGTAGACCGTGCCGGTGTAGTAATCCAGGCCACGGGCGATGCGCAGGTCGGCCACGCACAGGCCGGGCGAGTGCTCGGCGGCGGTCTCCACCACCCGCACCAGCTCCTCGATGCCCTCGGTCAGCAGCGGGTCGTCGACCCCCAGCGCGCGCACCGCGTCGGCGAACGACGCGTCCGGGGCGGAGATCTCGGCCAGCGCGAGGCACGCCTTGGCCTGCGCCTCGCTCGCCCCGGCGGTCTGGGCCAGCAGCTCGGCCACCTTCGCCGGGCCGATCTTGTCGAGCTTGTCCACCGCGCGCAGCGTCGCCTCCGGGTCGGTCAGCCCGATGCCCCGGTAGAAGCCCTCGCAGATCTTGCGGTTGTTGACCTGGATCGTCACCGGCGGGATCGGCAGCGTGCGCAGCGCGTCCCCGATCACCAGCGGCATCTCCGCCTCGTGGTGCGGGGCCAGAGTGTCCCGGTCGACGATGTCGATGTCGGCCTGGACGAACTCCCGGTAGCGCCCCTCCTGCGGCCGCTCGCCCCGCCACACCTTCTGGATCTGGTAGCGGCGGAACGGGAAGGCCAGCTTGCCGGCGTTCTCCAGCACGTACCGGGCGAACGGCACGGTGAGGTCGAAGTGCAGGCCGAGCTGGTCGTCGCCGCCCGCGCCCTCAGCGTCGGCGTGCAGCCGCCGGATCACGTAGACCTCCTTCGAGGTCTCGCCCTTGCGCAGCAGCTGGTCCAGCGGCTCCACCGCGCGCGTCTCCAGCGGGGCGAAGCCGTACAGCTCGAACGTGGCCCGGATCTTGTCGAGCACGAACTGCTCGATCATCCGCTGGCCGGGGGTCCACTCCGGGAAGCCGGAGATGGGCGTGGGCTTGCTCATCGGAGTACTCCTTGCGGTCCCGCGTCTGGGCGCGGTGCTGTCGTGGGTCCGCGCACGGCGCGGAGGAGATCTAGAGGCCCCGGGTGGGCGCCGCCGGTCGGCCGCCGCCGACCTGCGCCACCTCGATGAGGTACGGGTTGCTGGCCCGCTCGCGGCCGATGGTCGTGCTGGGGCCGTGGCCGGGCAGCACGACCGTGTCGTCGGCCAGCGGAAGGATCTTGTCGCGCAGGCTGGTGAGCATCGCGGGCATGCTCCCGCCGGGCAGGTCGGTGCGGCCGATCGAGCCGGCGAAGAGCACGTCACCGGAGAGGCACAGCTCCTCGGCGTCCCAGCCCGAGCCCGCGCCAGGCAGCCGGAACAGCACCGACCCGCCGGTATGGCCCGGGGCGTGGTCGACGGCGATCTCCAGACCGGCCAGCGCGAGGGTGGCGCCGTCGGTCAGCTCCGCCACGTCCTCCGGCTCGGTGTAGCTCAGCCGGCCGCCGAAGAGCGAGGTCAGGTCGGTCGAGAGGCCCTTGGCCGGGTCGGCCAGCATCTCCCGGTCGCCGGGGTGCACGTACGCGGTGATGCCGCGGGCGCCGCAGACCGGCGCGACCGAGAAGGTGTGGTCCAGGTGGCCGTGGGTGAGCAGCACGGCGGCCGGGTGCAGGCGGTGCTCGGCGAGCAGGGCGTCGAGCTGGTCGAGCACCCCGATGCCGGGGTCGACCACCACGCACTGCTCCCCCGGTGCCGTGGCCACCACATAGCAGTTGGTGCCGAAGGCGTCCGCGGGAAAGCCGGCCACGAGCACGGGCGCTGTCCTTCCGTCGAGCTGTCGTCCTGCCCAGCAGCCTAACCGGCGGGGCGAGCCGGTTTGCCGCGTCCGTCCCACCCGCCCCGCCGGGCACAGTGACATCGCCCGATAAGGGCTGCTGGCGGACGGGTGGACCTCGTACACCACATTCCCAGTCGCTAGCCGTACACTCTGCCGGGCGTGTGGCGCGGCACACGTGACGCCCGGACGGGCCGGGACGCCCGGCCGCCGGCGACGACCAGGTAGAGGAAAGGGGAGCACGGGTGGCTTCCAGCAGGGACCGGCAGCGCAAACTGGCGCGGGCCAAGCTCGACCGGCAGTTGGCCCGCCGGGCCGCCGCAACGCGGCGCCGTCGGCAGATCCAGGCCGGCGTTGGCGCCTTCCTGGTCCTCGCGGTGATCGTGGCCGGCTCGGCGTGGGCACTGGGCGCGTTCGACTCCGACCCGAAGCAGAACACGGCCGCGGCGGACACCTGCCTCTGGACGCCGCAGGACGCGACGGCCAACACCAACCTCAAGGACGTCGGCACGCCGGCGACGAAGGACCTGCCCACCGACGGCACCCGGGCGATGACCGTGACCACCAACCAGGGCGCGCCGATCACCGCTGAGTTGAGTCTGACCAACTCACCGTGTGCCGCGGCGAGCATCGCCCACCTGGCGAGCCGGTCGTTCTACGACAACACCAAGTGCCACGAGATCACCGCCGACGGCGCGCTGCGCTGCGGCGACCCCAGCGGCACCGGCCTCGGCGGGCCCACCTACTCGTTCTACGACGAGGACGTGCCGACCGTGCCGTCGGCGTCGCCGTCGGCCAGCCCGGCACCCGGCCAGCCGCCCACGTACCCGAAGGGGACCGTGGCGATGATCTCCAACCCGCCGGGCAGCAACGGCAGCCAGTTCCTGATTTTCTTCAAGGACTTCACCACCACCGACCCGAAGTACCCCGTGATCGGCCGGGTGACCGGCGGGCTGGACGTGGTGGAGAAGATCGGTGCCCTGCCGACCGTGGACAATGGGACGGGGGCCAAGGTCAAGCCCAAGACCGACGTGGTGATCCAGAGCCTCACCGTTGGTGAGCCGGTCACCGCCGCGGCACCGTCGCCGTCGGCCTCCGGCGCCCCGGCCAGCAGCCCTAGCGCCGGCTGACCGGTGGCCCTACCCCCACCCGAGCGGCACCCAGAAGCAGACAGCCAGGAGGATCCAGGCGTGACGTCCACCAGAGAGCGGCAGCGCGCGGCGGCACGCGCCCGGCTCGAGAAGGAGATGGCCGAGCGCGCGGCCAGGGCCCGCAAGCGTCGGCAGACGCAGGCGATCATCGGCGCGGCCGCCGCGCTGGTGCTCGTGGTCGCCGGCACCGTCTGGCTGGCCATGAGCCTCGGCGGCGACGACGACAAGACCGACACCACCGCCCAGGCACCCGGCGCGTCCGAGTGCGCCTACAACGCGCTGCCCGCCGACCAGCGGAGCCCACAAGTCAAGGACGTCGGGCTGCCGAGCAACGAGCAGTCCGGCACCGGCGTGCAGACCATGACGATCACCACGAATCTCGGCCCGATCACCGCCAAGGTCGACCGATCGCTGGTGCCCTGCACGGCGGGCAGCTTCACCCACCTCGCGGAGAAGAACTTCTTCGACAACAGCAAGTGCCACCGCCTGGTGACCGAGGGCATCAAGGTGCTGCAGTGCGGTGACCCGAGCGCCACCGGCAAGGGCTGGCGGGACACCGACGGCACGGGTGGCCCGACCTACCGGCTGCCCGAGGAGAACCTGCCCACCGACAAGCGCCCGCCATACCCGGAGGGCGTCATCGCGATGGCCAACTCGGGCCAGCCGGGCAGCACCGGCAGCCAGTTCTTCATCGTCTACGGCGACTCGCCTCTGGACCCCGCGTACACGGTGCTGGGGACCATCACCGGTGGCCTGGACATCGTCAAGGACGTGGCCAAGGCCGGCGACGACGGGGCGTTCGCGCAGCAGGCCGGCGGTGGCCACCCGAAGAAGGAGGTCGTCATCAACGACCTCACGATGAGCGCGCCGCAGGGCTGACGCCCGAGGAGACGACGAAGCGCCCGCCGGCTGAGCCGGCGGGCGCTTCCGTGTCCGGAGACTCGTTGCCGCAGGGGTACGCGGCGCAGGCGGTCAGGCGCCGGAGGTGACCCGGTAGGCGTCGAAGACGCCGTCGACCTTGCGAACCGTGGCCAGCAGGTGGCCCAGGTGCTTCGGGTCGGCCATCTCGAAGCTGAACCGGCTCACCGCCACCCGGTCGCGGGTGGTGGTGACGGTGGCGGAGAGGATGTTGACCCGCTCCTCGGAGAGCACCCGGGTGACGTCGGCCAGCAACTTGTGCCGGTCCAGAGCCTCCACCTGGATGGCCACCAGGAACGTCGAGGCGGAGGTGAGCTTCCAGCTCACCTCGACCACCCGCTCGCTCTGCGCCCGCAGGTCCTCCGCGTTGGCGCAGTCGTCGCGGTGCACGCTCACCCCGCCGGAGCGGGTGACGAAGCCGAACACCGAATCCGGTGGCACCGGGGTGCAGCAGCGGGCCAGCTTGATCCAGACGTCACTGACGCCCCGGACCACCACGCCGGGATCGGCGCTGCTCTGCCGGCTGCGCGGCGGCCGGGTGGCGACGGCGGTCTCGGCGATGTCCTCCGCCGCGCCCTCCTCGCCCCCGTACGCGGCCATCAGCTTCTGCACCACCGACTGCGCGGAGACCTGGCTGTCGCCGACCGCCGCGTAGAGCGAGGCCACGTCGGCCAGGTGCAGGTCCCGGGCGATCGACATCAGCGCGTCGGAGGTGAGCATCCGCTGCAACGGCATGCCCTGCTTGCGCATCGCCTTGACGATCGCGTCCTTGCCGGCCTCGATCGCCTCCTCGCGCCGCTCCTTGTTGAAGTACTGGCGGATCTTCGTACGCGCACGCGGGCTCTTGACGAAGCCCAACCAGTCCTGGGTCGGGCCGGCGGTCTCGGACTTCGAGGTGAAGATCTCGATCACGTCGCCGTTGGAGAGCGTCGACTCCAACGGCACCAACTTGCCGTTGACCCGCGCGCCGATGCACTTGTGCCCGACCTCGGTGTGCACCGCGTACGCGAAGTCCACCGGCGTCGAGCCGGTCGGCAGCGGGATGACGTCACCCTTCGGGGTGAAGACGTACACCTCCTGGCTGGACAGGTCGAAGCGCAGCGCGTCCAGGAACTCGCTCGGGTCGGCCGCCTC
>NZ_JBSFYP010000099.1:6111-17851 GCF_053599835.1 Micromonospora sp. NPDC005163 | reverse complement strand
GATTCGGCCATGAAGCCAGGCTATGGGCCGGGTGTCGGCCGGGCGGACAAACCGACAGGCACCGCGGTGTCGTGGACCACCAGCCGCCGGCTGAGTCTCGGCGACGACCTCACCCTCCGAGGAAGAGTTGTGTCGTCTCCGTGTCGTTGTACGTGGGCGAAGGGGCGTTAGTGCTGGTCAGGGCCTCGGCGTTGGCGCTCTGTAAATCCGTCGCGAAGGCTACAGAGGTTCGGATTTTCTACCCGTCCTGGAGCTCAAGCGGACAACCGCGGAGGCCACCACGAAGCTGATCCCCCACGACCGCACAGGGCGGCATAGCAGCAGCCGAGCTACCGGTCGAGGCGTCCGAGCGCAGGGACGCCCGCAGGGAGCAGTCATGGCTCAATCGATGCCCCAAACCCCACCGCCGGAGCGGCCGTCGGCCGACGACACCGACGCCGCCTCCACCTTTGCACTGGAGCCTGCCGACTCAATCGATTCGCATCGAAACCCACCTGTCCGACCAGTGGTGGCCCTATGCCATGTAAGGCGGGACGACCTTGCTGATCGGGTGCCTTGCCATGGTGGTCGTCGTGCTGGCCAGATGAAGTCATCGGACTGGGGGATCCTCACGACGGCGCGCAGAGACGGCCGTGACATCGGCAGCGATCATGGGTGGCGAAGCAGCCCTCGATGGGGTGACCGCGGCCGCTTCTGGGTACAGGGCGTCATGGACGTGGCCGCGGAGAACTGGCAGGTGCTTGCAGACCGACATCGGCAAAGCGATGGCGACCCTCGCCGGTGCCGGGACTGCCAGGCCTACTGGCCGTGCCTCTACCGGCTGCGCGCCGACCGCGAGCTTTCCAACACCCCCGCTGATGAGGGAGTTGCGGGCGGAAGGTTATGGGCCGAGGCACGACAAACCGGAACATCAACGCTAGGAAAACCGTGACAACGAGCGCGCCAGATACATCGACCCAGGTGCCACAGCCGGCGCCCGAGGAACAACGTGCCGAGTGCCGGCACTGTGGTGAGCCCCTGTGGCAGGACTGGTTATGGGGCTGGATGCACGAAGAACGTCGCTATCTGTGCCAGGATCCGGCCACGGGTGAGCTGCTGTGCCAACCCGCAACACCCGCCTGACTCGTCCCCTTCTAGATCGCGGATTGTCATCACGACATTGTTGACGTCGCGCAGTCGGCGGGGAGACGAGGCAGAGGACGTGCTCGGCGTGGTACTCGCCTTCTGCCTTTCAGCAGTCACGGTCAACCGGTTCTTCAGCCCGATCGCCGTGCGCGTGGGGGCAGGTGCGAACGGGTGGCTCCTTTCAGCGCCGTCGCCGTACCCCAGCGCTGTCTCCTCGGCGCGCTCAGCCCGGTGGCGGCAGGGCGGTTGATGGCTGGTGCCGCCGGGCGGGCAGACTGGACGGCCATGTCGCCGTTCACGCCCACCCTCCGGTTGCACGATCGGTACGTCCTGCGCGAGCGCATCGGCCTCGGCGGGATGTCCGAGGTGTGGCGCGCCGACGACGAGGTGCTCGGCCGCCCCGTCGCCGTGAAGGCGCTCGCCGGTGAGTTCGCCGTCGATCCGCAGCTGCGGGCCACCATCCAGCGCGAGGCCCGCGCCGCCGCTCGGCTGACCCACCCCCACATCACCCAGGTGTACGACTACGGCGAGGCGACCCTGGCCGGCGACACGGTCGTGCCGTACCTGGTGATGGAGCTGGTCGACGGGCGCAACCTCGCCGACCGGCTCACCGGCGGCCCGCTCGCCTGGCCCGAGGCGGTCCGGATCGCCGGCCAGGTCGCCGCGGCGCTCGCCGCCGCACACCGGATCGGAGTGGTGCACCGCGACATCAAGCCGGGCAACGTCATGCTCACCGACACCGGCGCCAAGGTGCTCGACTTCGGCATCGCCGCGCTCGCCGGACCGCACCACCCGCTCGCCGCACATACAGGCGAACTGCTGATGGGCACCCCGGCCTACTTCGCCCCGGAGCGGCTGGCCGCCGGCCCGCCCAACCCGGCCAGCGACGTCTACGCCCTCGGTGCGCTGCTCTACCGATCCCTGGCCGGCCGCGCGCCGCTGCCAGTGCAGACCTGGGAGGACGCGCTCGAGGTGCACGCCGAGCGCGCCCCGGTACCGCCGCTGCGCATCCCCGGCATGCCCACCGACATCGCCAGTCTCACCCTCGCCTGCCTAGCGGCCGATCCAGCCCGGCGACCGACAGCCGCGCTGCTCGCTACCCGATTCGGCGCTGGGCAGCCGGCCGACCCGCCCACCGCGATCCTGCCTACCCTGCCGACCGGTCGCGCGCCGGTCGCGCCGGCGCACCCGCCCACCCTCATCGACCGCGCACCAGGCGCGCCACTCGTGCGCCGCCTCGCATCGGGGGTCAGCCCGTCGCGCCGGTCGAACCGGATACTTGGGGTGCTCGTGGCCAGTGGCCTCGTCCTCGTGGTCGGGCTCGTGGGCCTGATCGCCCTTAACGACGGACCGGATGGTCCGCCCGTTGCGCAACCGTCGCACGTCACGCCGGTCGAGCAGTCAGATTCGGAGGTGCCAAGCCCGTCGATCGACCCCGCTGTGGGCGCGCCTTCGACCGGCCGGCTCACGCCGGTCACGCTGCGGCAGCTGTCCGCCGAACTGACGGCGGTGATCGACGACGCGGAGAGCAGGAACGAGACCGACCCGAAGACGGCCGAGGAGCTGCGGGACAAGCTTGCCGACGTAGACCGGGGCAAGCCAAAGGACAGTGCCAAGCGAATTCGAGGACTGACTGAGTGGATCGCCAAGGCAGCCGACGGGGACAGGATCAGCGCCGACACCGCCGCCCGCCTGCAGGAGCTGCTGGCCGGGTATTACTCCCGGGCGGGCGAGAGGGAAGACGACGACTAACAGCTCTGATGCACCGAGTTGCGCGGTCGGTTGTTGGTGCCAGGCGAGGCACTACGCAACAAGCGTTCCGTTGAAGTGCCGCCCCGCTGTCCGGTCGGAGACTGCGGCCTGCCAGGCAATGTCCGCCACGCTGGCGGCGCGTCCGCGGCGCGCGCGGCGAGCACACGTGCGGCAGTGGATGGCCGGGCGTCGATCGCCGCCGGTCGGGCCTTCACTGGTGCAACCGGCCTGCGGGCCGCTGGAGGCTTCGTGGACGGCGGTGCGGTATCAGGGCCGGTGCTCTCCGGTGCGCGGACGTGCGCTTCCTCTCCCATCTTTGTTAACGCTGACCCTGGTGGCCGTGCCGGCTGACCGGCGGTCAGCATCTCCAGCACCAACAACAACGCCAAGGCCGGGCAGGCGGATGACTCGGGCCACCAGATTGTCCGGCGCCGCTAGGACGTTCGCGACGATTGAGGCCACCACCCCGGTCAGGAAGGACTCCGCGCGGACACCCGTCCCAGCCGGCCGGCGGTCCAGTCGTCGGCCAGCACTGCGGACGACAATGTCGAGGTGGTCCACGAGCGCGGGTCTAGACGGGGACTTCGGCGCTGAGGACGATGGTGAGTTCCTCCGGTAGGTGCAGGAACTCGGCGTGGCTGGCGGCGTTGTGGGCAAGGGCGATGAACAGCCGTTTACGCCAGGTGGCCATACCCGGGCCACGGGTGCAGCGCAGCGTGATCCGCGAGACGAAGTAGGAGACCTGCTCGCAGTCGATTCCTTCGGCGAGGGGGTGCGTGGCGCTGCGGCGCATGACCTCGGGGAAATCGGTGGGGTCCTGAAAGCCGAAGACGGCGCTGATGTGGATGATGCCGTCGTCTGGGTCGCCGAGATCGTCGATGGTGAGGCGCTGATCCCACGGGATGTGGGGGACGTTCGCGGTGCTACCGGTGACGATGACGATCTTCTCGTGGCGTACGTGGTTGTGCGCGACGTTCGCCCGCAGCGCCAGGGGAGTGGTCTCCTTGTTCGGGTGAGGGAAAACGGCGGTGCCCTGCACCCGCGGGATGTTCGCTGCGTGCAGGGTGTCGATGAAGTCGCGCAGGGGGCCTTCGCGCTCGATGCGCCGGGCGGTGACCAGTTGCGCTCCGCGCCGCCAGGTCAGCAGGAGAGTGAACAGGACGATCGCGATGAGCAGCGTCAGCCACCCGCCGTGGGTGACCTTGGCTAGGTTCGCGGTGAAGAAGGTCAGCTCGAGGCTGCCGAAGACGGCCCCGAACAGCACCAGTCGCCAGAAGGGCCAATGCCACTGGACCCGCGCGACGACGAGGAACAGGGTCGTGGTGATCAGGAACGTGCCGGTGACTGCTACCCCATACGCGGCGGCGAGGTTCGTGGATGAGCCGAACGCGAACACCACCAGCAGGACTGCCGCGAACAGGCCCCAATTCACCCCGGGCGCGTAGATCTGTCCGTACTGGTGGGACGAGGTCTGCCGGATGCGCAGGCGCGGCAGGAAGCCCAGCCGCATGGCCTCCCGGGACACTGAGAACGCCCCGGAGATCACCGACTGGGACGCGATGACGGTGGCCACGGTGGCCAGGACGACCATCGGCAGTTGCGCCCAGTCTGGTAGCAGCAGGAAGAACGGGTTCTCCCGACCGGCGGGTGCGCGCAGGATCAACGCGCCTTGGCCGAGGTAATTGAGCGTCAAGGCGGGAAACACGATTGCGAACCAGGCCAGGCGGATCGGGGCGCGGCCGAAGTGTCCCATGTCGGCGTAGAGCGCTTCGGCGCCGGTGATCGCCAGTACCACGGCGCCCATGGCGATGAACGCGATGACGGGGTGGTCCACGAAGAACAGGACCGCATAGCTGGGGGACAGCGCGGCCAGCACGCTCGGATGACGGATCACCTCAGCCGCGCCGGCGACGCCCAGACTGGCGAACCAGAGCAGCATGATCGGCCCGAACACCGCCCCGACCCGTCCGGTGCCCCAACGCTGAATGGCGAACAGCAGGGTGAGGATCACCGCGGACACCGGGAGCACCACCACCGCCCACGCCGGGGAGATGACCTCGAGCCCTTCCACCGCTGACAACACCGAGATCGCCGGGGTGATCACGCTGTCGCCGTAGAACAGGGCAGCACCCAAGGCACCCAGCGCCAGCACAGTGCCGGCGCGCCTTTCGCTGCCCTTGACCAGCACTCTTCCGGCAAGCGCGGCCAAGGCCATCACCCCGCCCTCGCCCTCGTTGTCGGCCTGCAGGATGAAGATGACGTACTTGACCGACACGATAAGGATGATCGACCAGAAGACCAGCGAGATCACGCCGAACACGTCCGGCGCGGTCGGTACCAGGCCACGGTCGAGGGTGAACACCGTCTTCAACGCATAAAGCGGGCTAGTCCCGATATCGCCGTACACCACGCCCAAGGCGCCTAACGTCAGCCCAAGCCCCGCCGTCCGACGACCCGCAGACGCCGTCCGAGACGCCGGCTCACCACTCTTCGCCGGCCCCTGGTCCAGGCTGGGTTGTTCGTCGTCCGCTAGCTCCGCCACCCCACAGGCATACCAACCAACACGCAACCGCCTGGGTCGTATGTCGGAATCGGTGGCGACGGGGTACCGACCTGCCGCACCAGCAGGAATGGCACCACCGCCGAGATCTCCGCTACGGCGCCAGCGGCCTGGACAGCAAGAGGTTTCCCCACCTGAACGGGCGACACCAGCCGGACCGAGCGGCGGCTGGGGTGCGGATGGTTGGACGTCGAGCGTGTCTGGCGGACCGTAACGACATCCGGACCATCGACGCCTGTTCCTCTGGAGGTCGGGGTGCGCGACATCCCATGCCGCGCCGGGACTCACGACGCCAGGGTAACGCCCCGCGTGACCGACAGCACCGTTAGGTACACCGGGAGTAGCCATTTCAGCCGACGCCGCGCGCCTTTCACCGCAGTGCTGCACTCCGGACGATGGCGTTGGTGCGACAGGACGCCGAGACGGTCCTGCCGCGGCCGACCGGACGGACAGGCGAAGGTGAATAGGAAGATTTCTCCCAGTCGGGGTCTGAAGCGTTGCGATCGGTGGAAGACGGTGGTTGACTGCTGCACCATGCCAGAACACGAGATAACCGATTGGTCGGGTAGATCGTGAAACATCAAGCCGTGGCAACTCACTCGATGGATGGGCATCCGGTGACGTGGCGGCAACGGTTGGCCAGATGGCTGGACCCCACCGTGGCGCAATGGGCGGTCGCTCAAGAGCAGGGGTCGACCCCACCGGATCCGCCGCCACCACCGGAGCGTGTCGAGACCCTGTGGCCCGCGATCTGCGAGCAGTTCGCGCTGCGCATTCTGGCGTCGGCCTACCAGATGGGCAGCCACCTCGAGGTTGTCGAGGCCGATGAGCAGGATCCCGAGCGGCTCGAGCGGCTCTACCGCATCGACCACGCGAACACCCGCATCCGCCGCCACGCGGAGAACCTGCAGGTTCTGTTGGGACGGCGTGTCGAGGACGCCGACCGGCAGACGGTCGCCTTAGTCGATGTCATTCGGGCCGCGACATCGGCTACCGAGTACTACGCGCGAATTCGTGTCGGACATGTGGTGGGCCTCGGGGTCGTAGAGTTCGCGGCCGACGACGTGATTCGGGTGCTGACTGAGCTGCTGGACAACGCAACCCGCTTCTCCCCGCCGACCTCGTCGGTGATCGTGTCGTCGTTCATCACCGAGGACGGCAGCGTGCTGCTTCGTGTCGAGGACGCCGGCGTCGGTGTCAGGCCCGACCAACTCGCTGCGCTCAACGCCATGCTGGCCGGGAACACATCGGCGCCGGTCGCGGATAACCCGGCAGCGCATCTGGGTCTTGTCGTCGTTTCGTACATGGCCCGCGCCCACCACCTGCGGGTCGCGCTGACAAACCGACCCTCGGGCGGCACGACCGCGACCGTGCTGGTTCCCGCGCCGCTGCTATGTGAGATGGCGTCCACACCCCCTCCACCCTCGCATCCCCAACGTGCGGCACCGGTGGCCCACCGCCCGTCGGTTCAAACCGGAGCCCGTGAAGGAGGGGGGCAGGTGGAGGCGTCGCACCCGGGCGCGCAAGCTTCCACCTCTCGCCTGACGCTCGTACATGGCCGGCCGGGCGGCAACGGCCACCGCGTCGCAGCGCCATCGGTCGCCAGTGATGGTGGTCTTCCCCGTCGCGTACCGGAGAGTGTGCGCGCTGACGGCCGCCCCGATGGCGGGATTGAGAACGCCGTTGCCGCATCGGGGCACCGCGCCTCGCCAGATCGGGACACTTGGCCGGACGAGACGGTTGCTTTCGCCGCCGGCGTCACCGATGCACAGGTACCACCAACCGTGAAACCCGAAGGACACCTGCCATGACTCACCCGAACGGCGGCAGCGGCGGACCGCAGGCGGCCGCCTCCGGGCACCAGGATTTCGCGTGGCTGGTGCGCCAGTTCGCCGACGACGTGCCCGGTGTCACCCATGCTTTGATCGTGTCCCTCGACGGTCTGCAGCTCGCCGCTTCCCGCGGGGTTTCCCGGGACTTGGGCGATCAGTTGGCTGCCTTGACCGCGGGGCTGCTCAGCATGGCCGACCGCAGCGCAGATCTGCTCGACCTAGGCGCGTCGGAATATCTGACTGTTCGCCTGCCGCGCGGACACCTCATGTTCATGCGGGTCGGCGATTCCGCGGGGCTGACCGTGGCCGCTGCCGCTGATTGTGACCTGCGGGTCGTCTCCTACCACATGACGCAGTTCGTCGGCGCCGTCGGGCACGTCCTGACCCCGCAGGTCCGCCACGATCTGCACCGCCTCACCGTCAGCCAGCCGCCCGGCTGAGTGGCCAGAGCCGAGGGAGCGAAAGTGCCCACCACCTACTGGAAGGTGCGGCCCTACGTGTTGACCGGGGGACGCGCACGCACCCGGCAGCATCTGCTGGTGCACACCCTGGTGTCGGTGCCGTTCTATGACGCGGTCTTCGCCTCAGGGCTGCTGCCCGAGGCGCGGTCACTGTACGAGCAGGCCCGGCAAACCAGATCGGTTGCCGAACTGTCGGCGGTATGCGGCATGTCGCTGGGCGTGACCCGGGTCGTGGTCGACGACCTCGCCGCCACCGACCGGCTGCAGATCCACGACGGCCACTACACCACCCAGATCGATCTTCACCTCCTGGAGAGACTGCGCGATGGCCTCCGCCAGCTTGCCTGACAGCCCCCTGCTGACCTCGGCGAAGATCGTCATCGCCGGCGGCTTCGGCGTCGGTAAGACCACCTGCGTCCAGTCCATCTCCGAGATTCCCCCGATCAACACCGAGGCGTGGATGACGGCGGCGAGCGAGACGGTGGACCGGCTGGACCCGGGAATCGACAAGACGACCACGACCGTGGCCATGGACTTCGGCCGGCTGACGATCGGCGCCGACCTCGTGCTGTACCTGTTCGGCACACCCGGGCAGCCACGGTTCTGGCCGATGTGGGACGACCTGTGCCGGGGCGCGGTCGGCGCGCTGGTGCTGGCCGACACCCGGAACCTGGAGGCATCGTTCCCGGCGGTCAACTATTTCGAGCAAGACAGCGACGTGCCGTTCGTGGTCTGCGTCAACCTCTTCGACGGCGTGCTGACGCACCAGCTAGAGGACATCCGCGCCGCCCTCACGCTGTCTGCCGAGGTTCCGCTGATCACCTGCGACGCCCGCGACCCGTCGTCGGTCGCCAGGGCCCTGCTGGCAGTCGTCGAACACACGATGGCACGCACCACCGGCGCGGTCCCGGACGCACTCGCGGCCCGGTAGCTCAACCACCTGGAGGCACCAATGCGGAAGATTCTGATCGTGGGGGCCGGACAGTCCGGGCTGCAACTCGGGCTGAGTCTGCTCGCCGAAGGGTACGACGTGACCATCATGTCGGCCCGTACCCCCGATGAGATTCGCCGCGGCTGGGTGATGAGCACCCAGGCGATGTTCGCCGCGGCGCTGGACACCGAGCGTGAGTACGGGCTGGATCTCTGGCAGGAGCAGACACCGCACATCGAGGGGCTGCAGCTGTCCCTGTCCGCCCCACCCGGCGAGCGAGCGCTGCGCTTTTCTGGCCCTCTGGATCGCTACGCGCAAAGCACCGACCAGCGCCTGAAGATGGCCAGCTGGCTGGAGCTGTTTGAGCAGCGCGGCGGCACGGTGCACTACCAGGGTGTGACGACCGCGGACCTGGACGGCCTCACCAAGCTGCGCCGCTACGACCTGACCATCGTCGCCGCCGGCAAGGGCGACCTGGTTGGCGTCTTCGACCGCGACCCGCAGCGGTCGGTGTACACCGCACCCCAGCGAGGACTCGCCGTCGCCTACGTGCACGGCATGACACCGGACCCGCTGTGGCCGGTGCCGCATGTCAGCTTCAACGCCGTCCCCGGACTCGGGGAACTTTTCGTCATCCCCGCACTGACCCTGTCCGGGCCATGCGAGATCCTATTCTGGGAAGCCGCGCCCGACGGCCCGCTTGACCTGTGGAAAGACCGGCGGGACCCGGCCGAGCATCTCAAGCTGACCCTCGAGCTCGTGCGCCAGTACACCCCATGGATCTATGACCGGTGCGCCGACGTGGAGCTCACCGACGGGCGGGCCACCCTGTCCGGTCGATACACGCCAACCGTGCGCCACCCCGTGGCAGAGCTGCCCTCGGGCGGCCTCGTCCTGGGCATGGCCGACGTCGTGGTCGCCAACGACCCCATCACCGGCCAGGGCAGCAACACCGCCGCCAAGTGCGCCTACTCATACCTCGGATCCATCCTGGAGCGGGGGGACCAGCCGTTCGACGGACCCTGGATGACTCAGACGTTCGAGCGGTTCTGGGAAAGCGCCGGGCAGGCCGTAACCACCTGGACCAACGCCATGCTCCAGCCGCTACCCCCGCACGTACAGCAGATCCTCGCGGCCGCCTCCACCAACCCGACCATCGCCCGCCGGTTCGCCAACGGCTTCTCCGACCCCAACGACTTCCAGAACTGGTTCATGACACCTGACGCCGCGGACACCTACCTGGCCACACTCGCCGCCAACTGATCCACCGACCACAGCGTCCGCCGGTACATCACTCCCAAGCGACTTACGGCGGGCTGTCTCGCTGATCGTCCCACCGAAGATTCGTCGATGCCTGGCCCCGGTATGACCTCCCCCCTGTCGCTTGCCCGGAGGAGTGGTTGCCGCCGGCCGGTGATCTCGCGGAGCACCTCGTCGGGCACGGGCTGGTTCGGCTGTGATGTCTCTGCCGACCCCGACGTCTGTCAACAACCTGCCGGCGCGGCTTCGGTGGGCTCTTGAGAATGTGTCGGTAGAAGCGTTGGCGAGGCGTCATGTCGGGGGCACGGCGGCCGTCTTGCCGTTATTGAGCTTGCGCTGGTACTCGAGCGGACAGCGCCGCCTTGGCTTCCCGCGTTGCGGACGCCAGTTACCGCCCAGCGCCGCGGCGGCCACGGCCTTGATCTCGGCCTGCACGTGCGGGAGCGGGAGCCACATCGCGGTGGGAAAGTGAGGCCAATGTGCCGTTCAGACCCGGTACACCGCAGTCCCCCGTGGGTGGTCGTGCCGGGTAGGCGCCGGGCGCTGAGGCGCGGCCGGGTCGTGTGGTGGCCATGGATCCCGCGAGGGACGCTGCATGGCCGCATCGAGGTCCAACTGTCTGAACGGCAGTCATGTCTTGGTGCAGTCGGCAACCGCCGCTTCGATGACGCCGTCAAGTTCGCTGACCGGCTGCTGCGCCTCACCAACCTGGGGCTATCGATGGGGGCTTTCGCGCAGGAACCCGGTAATCCCCTAACGCCAAACGCCGCCGATGCCCTAACCCGGCGGGATAACGCTGGGGTGCACCCCCGATGCCCGATACCGCTGTTCAACCTACGGTCGATCGTGGGTCGGGTGAGCTTGCCTGGACCACGTCCTAAAACACCAATCGATGGGACCGGCAACATGAGTGAAAGCGCCAGCACAAATTCAACCGCCGACGTGAACTCCACCTCTGCCGCCGATTGGACCGGCAACACGGAGGTAACTGCCGATGCGAACTCGACGACCAGTCTGGAGTCCACCGCCAACGCGGGGTCGACCGCCGAGATGGGCGTAACCGCTGGGATGGCGTCGCCGCAGAGCCTGCAGGACTTCGTATTCGGCCTGCTCAGCAACGTCGACGCCCGGGCGGCGTACGAGGCGGACCCGCAAGGTGCGCTGGACGGCGCGGGCCTCAACGACGTGAACCCGGCCGACGTGCAGGACATCGTTCCGCTGGTCGCTGACTACGTTCCTGTCCAGGGCGTCACGTCCCTTCTTGCCGGAGACAGCCTCGGAGTTAGCGCGGGTGCCACCGTCGACGGACTGGCGCTCGGCGGCGTGGCCGGCACCCTCGACAGCACCTTGGGCGGCCTCGGCCTCACCGGTGTGACCGGCGACGTGGGCGCCACCCTCGACAGCGTGAGCCTCAGCAGCGTGACCGGCGCCCTGGACAACACCCTCGGTGGACTCGGTGTCAGCGCAGTCACCGGCGGCCTGGGCGGCACGGCGCACGGCGTCACCGCCCTGGCAGCCGGCGTGATCGGTGACGTCGGTGGCACCCTGGACGGCACGGTCGGCGGGCTCGGTGCCAGCGGCGTGATCGTCGACGTCGGCGGGACATTGGACGGCACGGTCGGCGGGCTCGGTGTCGGTGGTGTGACGGGCGATCTGGGCGGCACGGTGCATGGCGTGACCGGCCTGGCTGGCGGCGTCACCGGTGACCTCGGCGGGACTCTCGACGGCACGGTCGGCGGGCTCGGTGTCGGTGGTGTGACGGGCGATCTGGGCGGCACGGTGCATGGCGTGACCGGCCTGGCTGGCGGCGTCACCGGTG
>NZ_JBSFYP010000099.1:0-6015 GCF_053599835.1 Micromonospora sp. NPDC005163 | reverse complement strand
CGTGACCTCGGCGAGACTCTCGACGGCACCGGCGGGCTCGGCGTGAGTGGCGTGACCGGTGACCTGGGCGGCCCGTTGCACGGCATCGGCAGCATCGCGGGGGACCTCGGTGTAACCGGCGACGCGCATGCCAGCGTGGATGGCGGGCTCCTGGGCGCCTAACCGGAGGCCTGCTTTGAGCTGGGACTTTGAGTAATGCGGGGGCCGGGGTCGCGTTCCATCGCGCCGTTCCCGGCCTCCGCAATGGCTTTGCCGGGGCCTCGTTGACGTGCGGTGCGGCTGGCGGGCGAAACCCGGCCGGCCGTTCGCTGCGTCGGGCCGGCTCTCTACGACGCAGGGGCGTCACCGTACAGGTCGCCGCACACGTCCAGAACGTCAAGCCGCGCCTGGGCGATGCCAGCGCTCGTGTCCGGCCCGGGCGCTGCACTGGCCGCTCCCGCCACCATTACCAAATCCCGTGTCAAGCGCCCGTTTCGGCTGACAACCCCGGCAGCCAGGCGACTGTCCACTGGCTGGCAGTGATCGCTTGCGAAGGCAGCGCCCTCACGGTCGCGCGCTCGCGACCGTTGCGCTCGATCCGTCCACGCATTCTCCAGACCTTGTCGGGTGGTCGGGGCCACGAACGGGAGTCGCCTGCCGCCTGTTCGTGCCAACGGCCGGGTGGACTTTTGGCTGATGGTGAGTAAGGTCGGCTAGCTGTCCGCACCTGTGCCCTGCAAGGAGGCCGGCGACCGTGGCCGAGAAATCGACGGCTGGTTCGGCCGATGCGGCTGCCCAAGATCACGACGACGCGGCGAGTGTCGTAGACAGCTGGATCTCTCGCCAGTCGCGGCTGGCAGTAGGTGAACCCGACTCCTTGGACAGGCGGCAGGAGGCTGCCGCGCCGCAACGGCATGAGGAGCTGCCGGACGAGTACGAGGAGTCGTACCGTCCCGCGGACACGTACCAGGAGCACGAAGCGCGACACGCAAGGCACCGGGCAGACCCGCAGTACGAGGGTGAGTACGAGCAGTACGACGCGGCCTACCCTCAGCACGAGCATGCCTACCAACCGTCAGACCCGCTGGGCTACCCCGAACCGGCCTACGACGAGCCCGACCATACCTATCTGTCCGACGGACACGACCAGGCCCATCGGGAAGATCGCCGGGCCCAAGAGCCGTACGAACCGACGGATGCCACTTCGGTCCACGAGGACGCGCGCGGCGCGCAATTGGAAAGGTATGCCGCACCGGGTGCGATCTACCCGCACGGGAAGTACCCCGACCACGATTACGCTGGCCGCAACGGGTATCACCGCGAGGAGTCCGACCCGCAGGACCCAGGGGCGAACGAGGGGCGGCCGCGAAGGAGGCACCATCGGAACGTTGCTGCCCGCTCACTGCGGGCCAGCCGGCGGCGGCGCTGGCTGATCCCGGTCGGAGGGCTCGCGGTGGGGGCGCTGCTATGCGTTCTGGCATTCACGTGGGGGCCGGGCCGGCCGCCGGCAGGCACCTTGCCGATATCGGCGGCCACCACCCCGTCGGACGCGTTCGAGCAACCGATCACCCTCTCGGAGATACCGTCGACGGCGCCAACCTCCGCGGCACCCCGCGGGTCCTCCGCGACGCCAAGCGCCACGCCGTCGGTCACGCCGTCCGCCACCCCCAGCGCCACACCGTCGGTCACGCCTTCCGCCACGCCGACGTCCACCGCGGCCACGCCGACACCGACCCGCAGCTCGGGCCCAATCCTGCTCGGCCCCTCGAGCAGCCGAGGGGTGGCGAACATGGCCCAGCGGTACTGCGATCGGTACACGGGAGGCTCAGCGGACCCCCGCAATGACGGCCGTTGGCAATGCGTTGGGCTTCTCTCCGCGTCCCTCGTCGACATGGACGTCGCCTGCCGCGACGCATACGATTCGGGCGCCTACGCACGGACATCGAATCCCGGTGATCCGTACGCCTGGCGATGCTACCGCTGACCTGGCCATCCGCACTGGGGACTCCTGCCCGATCTGTGACCGGCGCCGGTCATGGTAGGACTGTCAGCGGGGCTGACCGCAGGAGTGCGAACTTCATGATCAAGCGCCGTCGGGAAGCCGAACACACCTCCTCGGTATCAGCTACGCGGCCTAGGAGTATTTGTTGATCAGGCCGTTGAGGATCTTTCCGTCAGGACCGACCGGCCTCGGCCGACTGGGTGTTCGACCGACGCCGGATGGTCTCCGAGTTCGGTCGCGGGTCCCCGTCGTCTCACCGGGGCCTGCCGCGCTCGCGACGCTGGTCTTTGCTCGGTGGCCTTCTCTACCGCGTCGGGGGCCGCGACGGGTGGTGTGGTGCGGCTCGCTGCGGTGTTTACCAGATCCGGCAGGTCCCGCCCGGCCACCAGGGGTAGCTCTCGCGTGACATCCGCAGTCGGCCCCGGCTCGCCCGCCAGGTCGGCGCCTCGGGCGACACCTGCCCGCCCCGTCGCGGTTCGCGGCATCGGCGCCGCGCGGCGGGTCGTTGCCGGCGGCGCGTCGGCCGGCTCCGCGACGGAGCCTGGCGCGTCCGTGGTCGACGGCGCTCCCCCCCGGCTGGTGGCCGACCGGCCTGCTGTGTTGCGCGGCGTGCGGCGCGGTGGGGTTGCCGGCAGGAACGGGGCGAGTTCCGCTTGCAGCGCCGCCCAGTCCGAGGCGCGGGGCGGGTCGGGCTGATCCGTGGTCGAGGTGACCTGGCCCGTGCCTTCTGACCGCTCCACCTGCCGGTCGGTACGGTCCGGCGTCATCGACCGGTGCCGCTCCGATCCCGAGCCCTTGGCACCGTCTCCCGCCTGCTGCACGGCGTCTCCGGCAGACTCTGGCCGCACTGAGCCGCCGGAGGCCCCGTCCGCCGCAGGGGCTACGGGGGCCGCGTCCAGGAGCGGCTCGGGGGCGTGGGCCAACAGCCGCTCCGGCGCGTCGGCGAGCAGCCGCACGGCCGAGGCTAGTGCGACGGGGTCGGGGTGCCCGGCCCGACGCCACCGCCGACGGCGGCCGCCCGCCGGCAGATTCCCGGCCAGCACACGCGCAGGTGCCAGATCGGCGGCGATCAGCGCGGTGAGCCCGTCGTAGTCCGCCTGCTCGGCCAGCCGCAGGGCGATCTCGTCGAGGTCGTACACCGCCAAGGCGATGTCCGCGGTGGTGGCGTCCAGTGCCCGGCTGATCTTGCGGCGCAACACCTTACTGAGCGCCACCTGCCGCCGCTCGGCGCGAATCTGCGCGCGGGCCGCGTCGAGCGAACCGTACAGCCCAAGGCCGGGATCGGCCTTGGCCAACGAGCGGGCGCGGCGGGTCAGCCACGGGTGTCGCAACCAGTGCCCGACCGGTTCGTACCCCGGCGTCGTGGGTGGCAGCTGCTGCCTGGCGCGCAGCCGATCCCGCCGCTGATTCTCGCTGCTCATCAGCCACACCAGATAACCGAGCAGCGACATTCCCGCGTAGAAACCGCCTTCGAGGTGGTTACTGTGAGCCAGCCAGTTGAAGGCGACCGCGGCGGTGGCGATGCCGGCCGACAACACCCGGGACAGCACCGCCCCTTCGCCCAGTCGACGGCGTACGTCAGCGTTCGCGAGCACCACGACGCCACCCAGCTCTAACGCCCCAACCGCGGGAAGGGCGACGTACCACGGCATGCCGAGCCCTTCCATCGCCCCGGACACCTGGCCACCGAGCGCGATCAGCAGCACGACAACGTAGAACCCGGTGCGCAACACGGCAACGTGCCGCATCGCCTTGGCCAGCTCCGCGTCCCACACCTCCGGCGGCCCGGCGCCTGACGCCCCGCCCTTGGCGCCTGAGACCCCGCCAATGGAGTTTCCGCCGGTCATCCGAATCTGGTCCGGTTCCTGGAACACGCCGAGCAGGTTCCTCTCTCACCCCGGCCCCGGCCTGACCGGCGCCGCGGCCGCCCAACCCGGCGGTGCCGCCCGCCGAGTCGTACCAGAGCCGCGCTCCGGCTGCCGGCCGTCGTCCGTCGTCATGCTACAAGGTTGCGGGCCGAATTGGAGTTTCTCAGATACCACGCCGAGTGCGTCGGGTCGCCCCTCCCGCGCCACACCGATGGCGACCGGAGCGGGCACCAGGTCACGCAGCACCCAGGCTGCCGCCCCGACACCGGGGTGACCATGGGCGGCCGTCTGCACCACATTTTCGGACGGCATAACGCGAAGCTCGCCGTCGGCGCTGTTCGGTCGCCCGGCCTGGACCGACCAAACTCGGCGTGGCCAACAGCGGCATCAGCGGCAACCGGATCCTGGATAGCAGCACTGGCACCGGGATCGGTGGCCCGAACGCGTTCGCCCGTCTGTCCCGGGACATGCTGACCACGTCCGGGGCGCGCACGGTCATCCTGCTCGAGGGCGTCCACGACATCCTCAACCTCGAACACCCCGACCCGGAGACTCTGAAACTCGCCCTGCGGCACATCGCCGCCCAGGCACACGCGAAGGGGCTGCGGATCGTCGTCGGAACCATCACGCCGATCAAGGGATGGCGCTCCTACACCGAAGAACGGGACAACGTGCGGCAGGCCGTGAACGAGTTCATCCGCACGAGCGGCGACTTCGACGCCGTCGTCGACTTCGACGCGGTGGTGCGTGACCCGGCCGACCCGCAACGAATCAACCCGCCGTACGACTCGGGCGACCACCTGCACCCGTCAGACGCAGGCTACCGCGCAATGGCCGAGGCCATCGACCTCGGTGCACTCTGAGTGTTGGGCTGAGTGCAATGCCGTTGCTTTGGGCCTGGCTGACCGACTGGGTCGAGGAGGCGCCAAGACGTCGAAATCGCCACCGTGCTTGCCGCCATCGCCCTCCCGCAGTCAGGGGGACCAGCTGGATACTGGCCACCTCCGCGTGGTGGGCGGCCGGAATGATCATGCTCGTCTTCGTTGGCCTGGCCGTCATGCGACTGTCACCGCGATCGGCCTCCGCTGCGTGGGTCGCCGGACGGCCGGAGCCTTGTCAACACCGCCTCAACCGTGACCACCGTGGTCCGGCTGAAACTGAACAACCTCGGTTTGGTTGATCTTTAGTCGTTGGTTTGGTGGCCGCCGCAACTGCAGCTCAACCACAACCCTGATCACGTAATTGAGGTGCAGCTCCCCGGAGCCGTACTCCATGTACATGATCGAGTCCAAGGCTCTGACCTGGCGAGTAGTCGCGAAATGTCTGATCGCGAGGTCTGCAGGGGTGCGGACTCGCAGCCCGAGGTCACTCTTCCGAGCCCTTCCGGTTCTGGCGGGCCCCGATCACGAGTCGGCGCTGGACCGTGCCCCGTCGATTTCGTCTCGGCTGTAGTAGGTAGGGGAGTTGCTGCAGAGCTGGCAGGCGAGAACCAGTGGCTGACCGGCTCGCCCGGGCGGCTTCTTACCGCAGTCGGTCTCGGGCTGGTGTTCCGGGTGCGGCGAGCGGCCATCTTCGTGTCGGAACATTGGACCGTGCCGGCCTTCGACGAATGTCAGCCAGACCGGTGCGCGGGGGAGTCATTTTTGGGCCTGGTGGCGCATGCAGAGCAGGCGGAGCAGCTTTTCGCCGCCGATGCCGTGGGGGCGGTCGTTGGCGAGCCGTTCGCGGGCGGATCATGAGATCTGGTACCCCACGCCCGGCACCGTCTCCACCACCTGCGGGTCACCGAGCTTGCGGCGCAGCTTCATCACCGTCACCCGGACCACGTTCGTGAACGGGTCGATGTGCTCGTCCCAGGCCCGCTCCAGCAGGTCCTCGGCGGAGACACCGCGCCCTCGGCCCGCGCGTAACCCACCTCCCCCGGATCGAGGGCAGATTGTCGCTAGTGCGGTGTCCACTAACGTTTGCCGGGTTGGCGGCCGGGGGTTTTGTCGTACCGATGGTGTTGGGTTTGGTTGTGCCTCGTCGTCGGGATCCTGCCGCGCCTCGGGTGGTGCATCGCACCGCGCGGTGATGTGCCTCGCGTTTTCCGGACAGCTGATCAGCAACTAATTCATGCTGCGAGCTGGTAGTTCAGAAACTCGTTGCGGGCCTGTTGCGGCGTCC
>NZ_JBSFYP010000098.1:0-18331 GCF_053599835.1 Micromonospora sp. NPDC005163 | reverse complement strand
AGCGAGCTGACCGAGGCGCAGCTGCTCAGCCAGTTCAAGATGTACGTCGCCGGCCGGGCCACGGGGGGTACGGGGCGCGACGGTGCGCACGACCCCGCCGCGTCCCGCTGCCGGGGCGTCCCGCCGGCCGGAACGGGCGGCGGCCCGGCCTCCGTCGAGCACCTGCAACGCCGGCCGGAACGGGTCGCCGGACCGGGTGCTGCGCGGCGTACGCCGCTGCTCGGCGCCCCCGCTGCGCGGCGGCGTGCCGCGCTCCTCGCGGATGGTCCGACCCCTCGGGGTGTACGCCCGGGCGCCGGAGATGCCCCCCATGCCCGGCTCGCTGGCGCGCGGCTCCCCGTCCCTGGGGCCGGCGTCAGGTGAAGAGCCGCGCCGGGACCCCTTGGGATCCCGGCGCGGCTCGTCCGACCTCGGTGGCACGGGTCAGCCTCCAGAGCCCTGCTGGCTGGTCACCGACGGCTCGCCGGTCGCCGGCTTCGGTACGCCGATGGTCCGGCCGTCCGGCAGCCGGATGTACGCCGGCTCGCCGGCGTCCACCAGGCCCAGCCGTCGCGCCTGGGCAGTCAGGTTGCCCGGCGCCTTGGCCTCGGCGATCTGCTTGTCCAGCTGCTGCTTCTCCAGGTCCAGCCGGGCCTGCTGCTCCTGCAGCTTCTCCAGCCGGAACGCATTCTCGTTGATCTTGGTGTTGACCGCCAGGATGCCCAGCACCCCGCCGACCACCAGGACCACGATCAGCGCCGCGAACGGCGCGCGCGGCACCGACACCGGAGGCGGTGGCGCCACCCGCAGCCGGGGCGGGCGGGCGGTGGCGGCTACGCCGGCCTTCGCGGCCGGGCGCAGCGCGGCGGTGCCCTGGGTCGGGAACTCGCGCGCCCCCCGGGCGCGAGCCTCCCCCTGCCGGTTCACTCGATCGATGCGTGGCGTACCGTTGCCCCCGCGCGGCGCCCGCTCCGCCGCGGTCCGGCCCCCCGACCGCGGTGTGCGCTGCCCGGCGCCGGTGACGTCCCGACGCTCGCGCTTGTCAATGTTCATGTCCCTCCCCCTCTACATCCGTCCCTCTGTCGTCCCCCGGCGTCCCTGGATCCCCCACGGATCCCGCGGACCCCGTCCCCGGTTCGTGCATCGCCTTCACCCGTCGGCGGGACCGTTCGCGGTCGGTCCGCCCCTGCTGTGTCGCGTTCGGGTCGAGTCGCTCCGCGGCCCGCAACCGCACCGAGGCGGCTCGCGGGTTCGCGGCGACCTCCGCCTCCCCGGGCAGTTCGGCGCCCCGGCTGAGCAGCCGGAACGTCGGACCGGACCCGGGCAGTTCGACCGGGAGGTCGATCGGGCCCTTACTGCGGACCCGGTCCGCGAGCGCCACCTTGGTGAGCCGGTCCTCCAGCGAGTGGTAGGACAGGACCACCATGCGACCGCCCACGGTCAGTGCGTCGAGCGCGGACGGCAGCGCTGACTCCAGCGCTGCCAGCTCCTTGTTTACCTCGATCCGCAAAGCCTGAAACGTTCTCTTTGCCGGGTGTCCGCCCGTTCGTCGGGCTGGTGCCGGAATGGAGTCCCTGACCAGCTCCGCCAACCGCGCGGACGAGGTGATCCGGGCGCGTTCCCGCTCCCGGATGATCGCCGAGGCGATCCGGCCGGCGAACTTCTCCTCGCCGTAGACCCGCAGCACCCGGGCCAGGTCCGGATGGCCGTAGGTGTTGACCACCTCCTCGGCGGTCACCCCCCGGGTCTGGTCCATCCGCATGTCCAGCGGAGCGTCCTGGGCGTACGCGAACCCGCGGTCGGGCGCGTCTAGTTGCAGCGACGAGACACCCAGGTCGAACAGGATCCCGTCGATGCCCGGATAGCCCAGCCGGTCCAGCACCTCGGGCAGCTCGTCGTAGACGGCGTGCTCCAGGTGCACCCGGTCGGCGAAACGGGCCAGCCGGACCCGTGCGTGGGCGAGCGCCTCGGTGTCCCGGTCGAGCCCGATCAGGACCGTCTCCGGGTGCGCCTCCAGCACCGCCTCCGCATGCCCGGCCAGGCCGAGCGTCGCGTCGACGTGCACCGTCCGGCCGCCCCGACCCAGCGCGGGGGCCAGCAGCTCGAGACACCGCTCGAGCAGCACCGGCACGTGCGTGCCGCGCAGCTCCCCCATGATGACCCCCACTGGTTGAAACGTCCGTTCGTTCATGCGCCTGCCGTCGGACGGCGCCGCCGTCGTACCGCCAGATCCCCATCCGCTCCCGCCGGGCACCGGGCTCGGCCCGATGACTGGATCGTGCGCCTGGCACCGGGGAAGGGATGCCAGGAACTCGAAAGCGGCTGGAGATCTCGCAGTACGTCGGGCGCCGTCCCGCCCTACAGACCGCCGGGCAGCACCCCCTCCTCGATGTCGGCGAAGTCGTCTTCACTCTCGGCGAGGTAGGTCTCCCAGGCGACCCGGTCCCAGATCTCCACCCGCGTGCTCGCGCCGATCACGACCAGGTCGCGGTCGAGTGCGGCGTACGCCCGCAGGTGGGCTGGGATCGTGACCCGGCCCTGCTTGTCCGGCACCTCGTCGTGCGCGCTGGCGAAGAAGACCCGGCTGTAGGCCCGGGCCGCCTTGTGCGTCATCGGTTGCGCGCGCAACTGCTCCGCGATCCGCTGGAACTCGGGCGTCGGAAAGACGTAGAGGCAGCGCTCCTGCCCTTTGGTGATCACGACACCCCCCGCCAGCTCGTCCCGGAACTTGGCCGGAAGGATCAACCGGCCTTTGTCGTCCAGGCGCGGAGTGTGGGTGCCGAGAAACACCGGCCCTACCCCCTCGCCCTTAAGCGGCGTTCGCGGCGCCGCTGACCCCCCGGGCCGGTGAGCCCTCCCGGCCTCACCATTGGGCCCCACTCTACTCCACTTCCCTCCACCTGCAACCAGAATCGACCGCGTGGCGCGCCCTATCCGTGGGCAAAACCGCACGTCACAGGGGGTGGGGCGGAGTGGAGGGCCCGGACCGCCGCCCGGCGTGGTCCGCTTTCCGACATTGATCGACTCCGTCCGGTGGAAGCCGACTCGGCCACCCGAGTCCGCACCACAACCGAACGGTTCGCCGTCGGCGGCGATCTGGTGGGGTGGGTGGTCCGGTAACCTCGCTCGCGTGACGGACGCGAAAATGCCCCTACGGGCCAAGGTGGCCAGCTCCGTGTCACGGACCGCCGCGGCGCTCTCCCGGGCGGCCGGCCGTGGCGACGGTTCGGTGATCGGCGGGTGGATCGGGCTGAAGATCGACCCGGACCTGCTGGCCCACCTGTCGGCCGGGCGCGCGATCGCGCTCGTTTCCGGCACCAACGGCAAGACCACCACCACCCGGCTGGCCGCCGCCGCGGTCGGCGTGCTCGGCCGGGTCGCCACCAACTCGTTCGGCGCCAACATGCCCAGCGGGCACACCTCGGCGCTCGCCAAGGCCGGCAGCACCCCGTACGCGGTGCTGGAGGTCGACGAGCACTACCTCGCCCAGGTGCTGGAGGCGACCGAGCCGCACGTGGTCGCGCTGCTGAACCTCTCCCGCGACCAGCTCGACCGGGCCAAGGAGGTCGCCATGATGGCGCAGCTCTGGCGCGCGGCGCTGGTCCGGCACACCGACGTGCGGGTGGTGGCCAACGCCGACGACCCGATGGTCGTCTGGGCCGCCACCCCGCCGGCCGACCCCGCCCGCGGCATCAACCCGCCGCACGTGACCTGGTTCAGCGCCGGCCAGCGCTGGCACGACGACTCCTGGGTCTGCCCCGAGTGCGGCTCCACCATCCAGCGCTCCGGCGACCAGTGGTGGTGCACCGGCTGCGCACTGCGCCGGCCGGAGCCGCAGTGGGTCGTCGAGGACGAGGGCGTGCTCGACCCCACCGGCGCCTGGCACAAGGTCTCCCTCCAACTGCCCGGCAAGGTCAACCTCGGCAACGCGGCGACCGCGCTGGCCGTGGCCGCCGAGTTCGGCGTCCGCCCGGTCGACGCGGTGTCCCGACTCGGCATCGTCACGTCGGTCGCCGGCCGCTACGCGCAGGTGGACAAGGACGGGCGCAACATCCGGCTGCTGCTGGCCAAGAACCCGGCCAGCTGGCTGGAGGCCTTCGACATGGCCGACGAGGCGCCCACCCTGCTCTCCATCAACGCGCGCGACCCCGACGGGCTGGACACCTCCTGGCTCTTCGACGTCGACTTCGCCCCGCTGCGCGGCCGGCAGGTGCTGATCACCGGCGACCGGGCGTACGACCTGGCGGTCCGGCTGAACGTCAACGACGTGCCGTTCCAGCACGTGCGCACCTTCGACGACGCGATCCGGTCGGTCCCGCCCGGGCGGCTGGAGGTCATCGCGAACTACACCGCGTTCCAGGACATCCGAGCGGAGTTGGACCGTGTCAACTGAGAGCCTGCGCATCGTCTGGATCTACCCCGACCTGCTCTCCACCTACGGCGACCGGGGCAACGCCCTGATCCTCGCCCAACGGGCGCGCCAGCGCGGCATGCCGGTCGAGGTCATGGAGGTCCGCTCCGACCAGCGGCTGCCCGCGACCGCCGACATCTACCTGGTCGGCGGCGGCGAGGACGGTCCGCAGGCGCTGGGCGCGCAGCGGCTGATCGCCGACGGCGGTCTGCACCGGGCGGTCGCCCAGGGCTCGGTGGTGTTCGGCGTCTGCGCCGGCTACCAGCTGCTCGGCATGTCGTTCTTCGCCAAGGGTGTGCAGTGCCGCGGCCTTGAGCTGCTCGACCTGCAGTCCGACCGGGGCCCGAGCCGGGCCGTCGGCGAGCTGGCCGGCGAGATCGATCCGCGGCTGGGCCTGCCCGCGCTGACCGGCTTCGAGAACCACGGCGGCCGCACCCACCTCGGCCCGGAGGTCGCGCCGCTGGCCCGGGTGACCGCCGGGGTCGGCAACGACGGCAGCACCGAGGGCGCCTGGCGCGGCAAGCTGCTCGGCACGTATTCGCACGGGCCCGCACTGGCCCGCAACCCGGCCCTGGCCGACCTGCTGCTGCGCTGGGCCACCGGCGCGCACCAGCTCCCGCCGCTGGACGACACCTGGTCGGACCGGCTCCGGAACGAGCGCCGCGCCGCAGTGGCCGCCGCCCGGGCATGATCCGGGCCGTCCGGCGGCTGCTCCGGCAGCCGTCGGCCGTCCGGTTCGCCCTGCTCGTGCTGCTGATCGGCGTCTGCGCGCTGCTGTTGCTCCTGGCGCCCCGGCCGGATCCGGCGCGGCTGCCGCAGCTGGCTGACCGGCTCGGCGACCTCGCCCCGGTGGCGGCGGTCCTCGGCGGCGCGCTGCTGCTGGTCGCGTTGGTCCCCCGGACGTTCATCACGCTCGCCGCCGGCGCCATCTTCGGTCCGCTGGAGGGCGCCGCGTACGCCCTGGGCGCCGCGCTGGTGGCGGCGGCGGTCGGGTTCACGGTCGGTCGGCTGCTCGGCCGGGAGTTCGTCGCCGAGCGGGTCCGCGGCCGGCTGGCCCGCCTCGACGGCTGGTTCGCCCGACAGAGCGTGCTCGGCGTGATCACCGTCCGGCTGCTGCCGATCGCCGGCTTCGGGCTGGTCAGTTACGGCTACGGCACCACCGGAGCCCGGATGCTGCCGTTCCTGGCCGGCAGCGTGATCGCCTCCGCCCCGACCGCCTTCGGTTACGCCGCGATCGGCGCGGCGGTCAGCTCCCCCGGCCACATCAACTGGTACGCCGCCGCCCCGGCCAGCCTCGGCCTGATCGCCAGCGTGGTGCTGATCTCCCGGTGGTGGCGCGCCGAGCGGCGGCGCCGGCCGGTGGTGAGCCGACCGTGAGCCGGACCGACGGGCCCGGCGAGCAGCGGCTCGCGGGCGGCTTCGTGGCCGAGGTGGTCCGGGTCGGTGACACGGTACGGCGTACGCCGCCGGCCAACCTGGACTTCGTCGGCGCGCTGCTGCGCCACCTGGCCGGGGTGGACGCGGACCTCGCGCCCCACTACCTGGGCGTCGACGCCCACGGCCGGCAGATCCTCAGCTACGTCGCGGGTCGGGTGCCGTGGCGGGACCGGGAGGATCCCACCTTCTTCGCCGACCCGGCGCTGGTGCGGCTGGCCGAGCTGATCCGGCGGCTGCACGACGCGTGTGCGGGCACCGCGCTGGCCGGCGACGCCGAGACGGTGTGCCACCGCGACCTGTCCCCGAAGAACACGGTGTACCGGGACTCCCCGGCCGGACCGCTGCCGGTGACCTTCCTCGACTGGGACCTGGCCCGGCCGGGCCGAAGGATCGAGGACGTGGCGTTCGCCGGCTGGCACTGGGCGGCGTTGGGCGAGGGCGCCGATCCGACCGAGCTGGGCCGGCGGTGCCGCGTGCTCTGCGACGCCTACGACGCGGCGTGCGGCGCGCCCGTCCGTCCGGCACTGCCTCGCCACGAGCTGGTGGGCCTGATGCTCGACCAGATCGAGAGCACCTGGCGGACCATCGACGCCGGCGCCGACCGCGACGAGCCGGCCATGCGCCGACTGCGCGACCTGGGCGCGGTCGAGGGGGTACGCCGCTGGCAGGACTGGCTGCTCACCCACCGCCCCGCCGTGGTCACGGCGTTGACCGCCTGAGGCGGTGCCGCACGTCGAATAACCGGCCTGCCGCGCCCGCGGAGGCGGCGTGCCGCGCCCGGCGGCGCGTGCGCGCCGGAGAGCGTTATGACTCAGAGGCATATTTATACCTCTGAGTCATAACGCTCGTCACAGTGTCAGGCGACGACCGAGACCACCCGGCCCGGGACGACGATGACCTTGCGAGGTTCCTTACCGGCCAGGGCGGCGGCCACCGCCTCCAGCGCGGCCGCGCGGACGGTCTCCTCGGACGAGTCGGCCGGAACCTCGATACGGCCACGCACCTTGCCGTTGATCTGCACCGGATAGGTGACCGTGTCCACCACCAGCAGCGCCGGGTCGGCCGTCGGGAAGTCCACATACGTCAGCGACGTGTCGTGGCCCAGCCGACGCCACAGCTCCTCGGCGACGTGCGGGGCGAACGGCGCCACCATCAGCACCAGCGGCTCGGCCACCTCGCGCGGCGTCGCCGACAGCCGGGTCAGCCCGTTGGTCAGCTCGATCAGCTTCGCGATCGCGGTGTTGAACCGGATGCCGTCCATGTCGCCGCGGACCCCGTGGATCACCTTGTGCAGCAGCCGGCGGGTCGCCTCGTCGGCCGGCTCGTCGGTGACCCGCAGCGCACCGGTCTCCTCGTCGATCACCGCCCGCCAGACCCGCTGCAGGAACCGGTACGACCCGACCACCGCCCGGGTCTCCCACGGGCGGGACACCTCCAGCGGGCCCATCGACATCTCGTACACCCGGAACGTGTCGGCGCCGTACGCGGCGCACATGTCGTCGGGGGTCACCACGTTCTTCAGCGACTTGCCCATCTTGCCGTACTCGCGGTTGACCACCACGTCGTCCAGGTAGTAGGCGCCGTCGCGCTCGATGACCTCCTCGGCCTGCACGTAGCTGCCGCGCGAGTCGGTGTACGCGTACGCCTGGATCATGCCCTGGTTGAACAGCTTGCGGAACGGCTCGAACGACGACACGTGCCCCAGGTCGAACAGCACCTTGTGCCAGAACCGCGCGTACAGCAGGTGCAGCACGGCGTGCTCGGCGCCGCCGACGTACAGGTCGGTCCCCCCGCAGTCGCCCTCGCCGCGCGAGCCCATCCAGTACCGCTCGTTCTCGGCGCCGACGAACCGCTCGCTGTTGGTCGGGTCCAGGTAGCGCAGCTCGTACCAGCAGGAGCCGGCCCACTGCGGCATCACGTTGGTCTCCCGGGTGTAGCGCTTCGGCCCGTCACCCAGGTCCAGCTCCACCTCGACCCAGTCGCGGCGACGCGACAGCGGCGTCTCCGGGTTCGAGTCGGCGTCGTTCGGGTCGAACGTCTTCGGCGAGAAGTCGTCCACCTCCGGCAGCTCGACCGGCAGCATCTCGTCCGGCAGGGCGATCGCCGCGCCGGTCTCGTCGTAGACGATCGGGAAGGGCTCACCCCAGTAGCGCTGCCGGGAGAACAGCCAGTCGCGCAGCCGGTAGGTCACCGCGCCGGCCCCGTGCCCGTTCGCCTCCAGCCAGGCGATGATCGTCGACTTGGCGTCGGCGACCCCCAGGCCGTCCAGGTCCAGGCCGCGCTCGGGCGCCGCGCTGTTGATCGCCGGACCGTCCCCGGTGTACGCCTTACCGTCGAAGCCCTCCGACGGCTGCACGGTCCGCACGATGGGCAGCTCGAAGACCTCGGCGAACGCCCAGTCCCGCTGGTCCTGTGCGGGCACCGCCATGATCGCGCCGGTGCCGTAGCCGACCAGCACGTAGTCGGCGATGAAGATCGGGATCTGCCCGTCGGTGACCGGGTTGGTGGCGTACGCCCCGATGAAGACGCCGGTCTTCTCCTTGGTGTCGGCCTGCCGCTCGATGTCCGTCTTGGCCGCCGCCGCCTTGCGGTACGCCTCGACGGCCGCACGCGGGCTGGCGTGCCCGCCGGTCCAGGCGTCCCGCGTCCCCTCCGGCCAGGCGGTCGGCACCAGCGTGTCGACCAGTTCATGCTCGGGCGCCAGCACCATGTAGGTGGCGCCGAAGATGGTGTCCGGCCGGGTCGTGAACACGCGCACGGGCGCGCCGGCGGTCGGGAAGTCGATGTGCGCGCCGGTGGAGCGGCCGATCCAGTTGCGCTGCGAGTGCTTGATCGCCTCGGGCCAGTCCAGGCTGCCCAGGTCGTCCAGCAGCCGGTCACCGTACGCGGTGATCCGCATCATCCACTGCTTCAGGTTGCGCTTGAAGACCGGGAAGTTGCCCCGCTCGGAGCGGCCGTCGGCGGTGACCTCCTCGTTCGCCAGCACGGTGCCCAGCCCCGGGCACCAGTTCACCGGGGCCTGCGAGACGTACGCCAGCCGGTGGTCGTCGACGACCTGCCGGCGCTCGGCGATGCTCAGCTCGGCCCAGGCCCGGCCGTCCGGAGTCGGCCGGTTACCGCCCTCGAACTCGGCGATCAGCTCGGCGATCGGCCGCGCCCGCCCGGCGTCCCGGTCGTACCAGGAGTTGAAGATCTGCAGGAAGATCCACTGGGTCCAGCGGTAGAAGTCGGTGTCGATGGTGGCCACCGAGCGACGCTCGTCATGCGCCAGCCCCAGCCGGCGCAGCTGCGCCTTGTACCGCTCGATGTTCGCCACCGTGGTGGTCCGCGGATGCGTGCCGGTCTGCACCGCGTACTGCTCAGCGGGCAGGCCGAACGCGTCGAAGCCCATCGCGTGCAGCACGTTGCGCCCGGCCATCCGCTGGTAGCGGGCGAAGCAGTCGGTGCCGATGTAGCCCAGCGGGTGGCCGACGTGCAGGCCGGCGCCGGAGGGGTAGGGGAACATGTCCAGCACGTACAGCTTCTCCGCACCGGCCCGGGGGTGGTCCGGGTCGGCCAGCGGGCCGGTCGGGTTCGGGGCGTGGAACGTGCCCTCGCGCGCCCAGATGTCCTGCCAACGGTTTTCGATCTCGTCGGCCAGGGCCGCGGTGTACCGGAACGGGGGGATGTCGCCCGCCGGTGCGGCTGCCTCACTCATGGTCTCTCCTCGCTCAGCTTCGCTTCGTCTCGGCGCCACCGGGCCGGCCGGCGACGGGCACAAAAAAGCCCCTCGCGCAGGAGGGGCCGCCGTGCTGTCGCGCGTTCAGCGCATCAGCACGGCCCGGTAAGAAGCAGGAAAGCTCCGGCCATGCCCGGCAGTGTACCTCGCCGCCGGGCCTGGCTGGCGTGGCCCGGGACGAGCCGGGTCCGATCGCCCGAGTTGGCGAATATCGGTGCGTAACCGACGGACTACCTGCGGGGGTCGGCGTTAACGACAAACATGGTTAGCCTGAGAGGCCAGTGAGATTTCTGCGGCAAACGAGGCTCGACGTCGCGAACCCAACGGCGGGTCCAGGTGCTCTATACAGAGCTGCAGTGACGGCGACGAGGAGGAGGCCCGTGACACAACAGACCTGGGACGAGGTGGGCGGCTTGCTGCCGCACGACGAGTTCCGCGCCGCCAGCGAGGCCATCGTGGCCAACATCGAGCAGGTCATCGAGGGTAAGACCGCCACCGTGCGGCTGGCCCTGGCCGTCCTGCTCGCCGAGGGCCACCTCCTCATCGAAGACGTCCCCGGCGTCGGCAAGACCAAGCTGGCCAAGGCCCTCGCGCGGTCCATCGACTGCACGGTGCGGCGGATCCAGTTCACCCCCGACCTGCTGCCGAGCGATGTCACCGGCGTCAGCGTCTACAACCAGGAGACGCACGACTTCGAGTTCCGCCCCGGTGCCGTCTTCGCCAACCTGGTCGTCGGCGACGAGATCAACCGGGCCTCGCCGAAGACCCAGTCGGCGCTGCTGGAGTGCATGGAAGAGCGGCAGGTCACGGTCGACGGGGTGACATACCAGCTGCAGACCCCGTTCATGGTCATCGCCACCCAGAACCCGATCGAGATGGAGGGCACCTACCCGTTGCCCGAGGCGCAGCGCGACCGGTTCACCGCCCGGATCGCGATGGGCTACCCGGACGCCGGCGCCGAGCTGGCGATGCTGGACGGGCACGGCGCCACGGACCCACTGAACGAGCTGCGTCCGGTCTCCGACGCGGACATCGTCCGGCAGCTCATCGCCACGGTCCGGAAGGTGCACGTCGCGGACGCGGTAAAGCAGTACGCCATCAACCTGGTCACCGCCACCCGCGAAGCCCCCGACCTGCGTCTGGGCGCCTCCCCCCGGGCGACCCTGCAGCTGCTGCGCACCGCCCGGGCGGTCGCCGCCCTCGAGGGGCGCGACTACGTCCTCCCCGACGATCTGCAGGCTCTCGCGGTGCCGGTGCTCGCGCACCGGATCATCCCGACCGCCGACGCCCAGCTCGCCCGCCGCACCACCGACGCGATCGTCTCCGAGCTGGTGCACCGACTGCCGTTGCCACACGACCGG
Source organism: Micromonospora sp. NPDC005163 (assembly GCF_053599835.1). NCBI lineage: Bacteria > Bacillati > Actinomycetota > Actinomycetes > Micromonosporales > Micromonosporaceae > Micromonospora > Micromonospora sp. NPDC005163. The sequence continues at coordinate 7,425 of NZ_JBSFYP010000098.1, read as the reverse complement.
CAGCGCTCCCCCTACGACACCCGGCCCGCCACCGGCAACGGTCGCGCGCCCTACGAGCCGCGGAGGCCGTGACGTGCGTGCCGGGCTGCGCGGGCTGACCACCCGCGGGCGCTCGTTCCTCGCCGCCGCGGTCGCGGCGGCGATCTCGGCCGGCATCCTGGGCGAGAAGGATCTGCTCCGGGTGGCCGTGCTGCTGGGCATCCTGCCGCTGCTGGCCGCCGCCTACGTCGGGCGCAGCCGCTACAAGCTGGCCTGCAACCGATCGCTGGATCCGCACCGTGTGCCGGTCGGGGCCAACTCCCGGGTGGTGCTGCGCCTGCAGAACCTCTCCCGGCTGCCGACCGGCACCCTGCTGCTGGAGGACCGGCTGCCGTACGCCCTGGGCAGCCGGCCCCGGGTGGTGCTGGAGCGGTTGGGCGCGCACCAGGCCAGCTCGGTGGCGTACACCGTGCGGGCCGACGTGCGGGGCCGCTACGACGTGGGCCCACTGGTGGTCCGGATGACCGACCCGTTCGGTCTCTGTGAGCTCAGCCGGGCGTTCCCCAGCACCGACCACCTGACGGTCATCCCGCAGGTCACTCCGCTGCCGTCGGTCCGGCTCCCCGGTGAGTACGCCGGCAGCGGCGACAGCCGGGCCCGCTCGGTGGCGGTGCACGGCGAGGACGACGCGGCGACCCGGGAGTACCGGCGCGGCGACGACCTGCGCCGGGTGCACTGGAAGTCCACCGCCCGCACCGGTGAGCTGATGGTGCGCCGCGAGGAGCAGCCCTGGGAGAGCCGGGCCACGGTCGTGCTGGACACCCGCGCGTACGGCCACCGCGGCGACGGGCCGACGGCGAGCTTCGAGTGGGCCGTCTCCGCAGCCGCGAGCATCGCGGTACACCTGCGGCAGGCCGGCTACAAGCTGCGGCTGGTCACCGGCTCGGGGGTCGACGTGGACGCCTCGGAGGCCGGTGGCGACGGTGCCCTGCTCGACCACCTCGCCGAGGTCCGGTTGGACCAGCGGGCCGAGGTGGCCGGCCTGGTGCAGCGGGTCCGGCAGCGCGCCGACGGCGGTCTGATCATCGGGTTGTTCGGCGCGGTGAGCGTGGCCGAGGCCGAGCTGCTGGCCGGGCTGCGGGGCAACGGCGCCACCTGCGTCGGCTTCCTGCTGAACAGCTCCACCTGGCTCAGCCTGCCCGAGAAGGCCCGGGCCGAGGCGGAGCACGTGCACGGCGCCGCCGCGCTCGCCATGCTGCACAGCGGCTGGCGGGTGGTCGGCGTCGACCACGGCAGCCGACTGCCGGCGCTCTGGCCGCAGGCCGGCCGGGGCCCGCAGGGGTTCGCCCTGCGCGCCGCGCTGGCCGAGACGGTCGCCGGCGGCGTGCGATGAACGGAAGGCTCCCCTCATGATCGCCAGTCGGAACATCGGTCCGGTGGCGGCCGCCGCCACCCTTCTCGCCGCCGCCCCGCTGTCGGCCATCTTCCAGAGCTGGACGTGGCTCGTCCAGTCCGCGATCGCGGTCGCGATAGTGGCCGGGGTCGCCGCGCTGACCCGGCTCGTCCGGGCGCCGCTGTGGGGTCAGGTCCTCGGCATGCTGGCCGCCCTGGTGCTCGCCCTGACCTGGCTGTTCCCCAGCGGCGGGGAGCTGCTCACCTTCCTGCCCACGCCGGGCACGTTCGGGTACTTCGCCGAGCTGTTCACCGGCTCCATGCAGGACATGCGCTCGTACGGCGTGGAGGTACCGGACACCGACCCCCTGCTGTTCATCACCGTGCTCGGCGTCGGCGGGGTGGCCGTACTGGTCGATGTGCTGGCGGTGGGTCTGCGCCGGCCCGCCCTGGCCGGGCTGCCGATGCTCGCGATCTACTCGGTGCCGGTCGCCGTCTACGTCGACAGCGTCCCCCCGGTGCCGTTCGTGGTGGGCGCCGCCGGGTACCTCTGGCTGCTGGTCACCGACAACGTCGACCGGGTCCGCCGGTTCGGCCGCCGGTTCACCGGCGACGGCCGCGACGTCGACGTGTGGGAGGCCTCGCCCCTGGCCGCCGCCGGCCGCCGGCTCGCGGTGGTCGGGGTGGCCATCGCCGTGGCGCTGCCGCTGGCCGTGCCGGGCATGACGGGCGGGCTGCTCGACACGCTCGGTGGCGGCACGGGCAACGGCAACGGCCGCGCGGGTGCGGGCTCATCGGGCCGGATCGACCTGTTCGCCTCGCTCGCCGGCCAGCTCAACCAGTCCGAGGTGGCCGACCTGGTCAAGGTGACCACGTCCGAGCCGAGTCCGTTCTACCTGCGCTACGCCGTCGCGGACGAGCTGCGCACGAACGGGTTCCAGGCGCGCAACCCCATTGGCCGGCCGGTCAACCGGGACCTGCCGGACCCGACCGAGCGGGTTGGCCCGGGCGTCCAGCAGGCCCGCTACCAGGCGACCGTCGAGGTCACCAAAAGCCTGAGCATGTCCCTGATGCCGGTGTACGCCGAGCCGGTGCGCACCGAGGACCTCAACGGCAACTGGCTCTACGACCCCAACCAGCAGGTCGTCTTCTCCAACCGGGACAACTCCCGGGGCAAGAAGTACTCCTTCGACTACATCCGCTCGACGTACACCCCGGCGGCGCTGCGGGCCGCACAGCCGCTGCCGGCCGACCATCCGGTACGCCGGCAGCTGACCGCCACTCCCGGGGCGGTGCCCGAGGTTGAGGAGCTGGTCAAGGGCCTGGTCCAGGGCAAGCGCACCGACTACGACCGGGTGCTGGCGATCTACCAGCACTTCTCGGCGGACAACGGGTTCAGCTACCGGCTCAGCACCGAGAGCGGCAGCAGCGGCGAGGACATCGTCAACTTCCTGACCAACAAGGTCGGCTACTGCCAGCAGTACGCCGCGGCGATGGCCTGGCTGGTGCGCAGCGCCGGCATCCCGGCCCGGGTGGCGTTCGGGTTCACCAACGGCAGCAAGCGGGACGGCGACACCTACACGCTGACCAACCTCAACCTGCACGCCTGGACCGAGGTCTACTTCGACGGGGTCGGCTGGGTGCCGTTCGACGCCACGCCGTCGTACGGTGTGCCGGGCTCGACCCGGTCGGCCTGGGCACCGGACATCGACGCGCCAGAACCATCCAGCCCAGACCCCGGCACCTCGGGCGCCACGGCGGACCCCGGCGCGTCGGGCGGCCCGGCCGGTCCGGACAACGCCGATCGGGACCTCGACTCGGGGCTCTCCGTCGCCGGCGAGACGCCGGCCGATCAGCCGCCGGTGTGGCCGTGGTGGACGGCGGGTCTGCTGGCCCTGCTGGCACTGCTGGCGGTGCCGGCACTGCGCCGGCTGGCGCTGCGCCGACGGCGGGGTGGCCGGGCGGCGGACGCTGCGATGACCGCCGCTCCGAACGACACCGCGTCGGTGGACGGGACGCGTGTGATGGTGGTCGGGCCGGATGCCAACCGGGCTCGCGCGGACGCGCACGCCGCCTGGGCGGAGCTGCTCGACACGCTGGTGGACTTCCAGGTCCGGGTCGACCGGACCGAAACACCCCGGGCGACCGCGGACCGGCTGGTCCGGGAGACCTTCAGCGATGACACCGCGGCGGTCGGCGCGGCGCGGCTGCTCGGCCGGGCTGAGGAGCGGGCCCGTTACGCGCGGGATCCGCTGACCGGTGAACCGCTGGTGCCGGCGCTGCGCGCGGTCCGCGGTGCGCTCGCCGCCCGGGCGAACCGCCGGACCCGACTGCTCGCCACCGTGCTGCCGCCGTCGGTGCTGCTGCGCTGGCGGACCGCCCTGGCGGACAACTCCGGCCGGATGGTGGCGCTGACCGGGCGGGCCCGGTACCGGCTGCTCCGCTGGAATCCGCGTCGGCTGCTGGCCGACCGGGCGGCCCGCTGAGCGACGTCCGTCCGGCTCGGGGTGGCGGTCCATCGGCCGTCGTCCCGGGCCATCCGGGCTCTCCGCCCCGCGGTGCCCTCATGGTCACTTGATTTCGGGTGGTCGCCGGAAGCCGCACGGCTTCGCCTACGGTGCGATGGGCACACGGATACGTCAGCGGTCGCCGGGACTGATCCCGGCGACCCGCTCGTCGCGGCGTACGGCCCGCCTCAGCGGCGGGACCGGCTCAGCGGTGCCCCTCCGGGCGCTGCCGCCACCTGTCCTCCATGCGGTCCAGGATCGACGGCCGACGACCGGATCGGCCGCCGCGGGGACGGCGACGACTGGTCGTGCCACCCACCACGTGCAGGTCGGGTGACTGCGCCCGCCGGTGCGACTGCACCGCGAACGCGGCCGAGGCCAGCATGACGACAAAGCCCGCCACCGCCAGCGGTGGAGTCTTGATCACCGCGCCATAGACCAGTAGAGCCAAGCCAGCGATTATCACGCCAGCAGCGACGAGCAGGCGACGCCGCGCGTGGAAGCGCGGATCGCTGGCGCGCACGGCCGAGGCGAATTTGGGGTCCTCGGCAAGCGACCGCTCGATCTGCTCGAACAGCCGCTGCTCGTGCTCCGAGAGCGGCACGGCACTCCTCCCCGGTCACGTTGGTCGGGCCCACTCGGGCCGACAGACCGTGGCAGCCAACCGGCTGCTTACCCGCAAGTCTACGAGGGGGGTCGCGCGTCGGAAAGCGGGACGACCTACCGGTGGGGTGGATTTTCGTTTCGACGGGGGTCACGGTCGCCCAGGAGACTGGCCGGACCTATGACGGACCGCCCGAATCGGGCAGCAGCGGCGTCCGCGGCAGCTTCCGCCTCACGCCAGCCACGCTCGGGCGCGCCGAGGGTGAGCTGGCGGGGCGCGCCCAGCGCCGGGGCGAGCCCCTCCACCCGGACACCGACGAGCCGGATCCGCTCGCCCGGGTCCAGCGCGGTGTAGAGCGCCCAGACCGTGTCGAACATCTCGCGGGCGGTGTCGGTGGGGACGCCGAGGGTGCGGGAGCGGTTGACGGTGCGGAAGTCGGCCAGCCGCACCTTGAGTGTCACGGTGCGCCCCACCTGCCCGGAGCCGCGCAACCGGACGCCGACCTTCGCGCTGAGCGCGAGCAGGGCGCGGCGGATCTCCACCGGGTCGGCCACGTCGGCGTCGAAGGTCACCTCGGCGCCGATCGACTTGTCGACATGCTCAGGGCTGACCCGGCGGGGGTCCCGCCCCCAGGCCAGCTCGTGCAGGTGCGCCGCCGATGCCGCACCGACCGCCCGGCGGAGCATGCCCACCGGGGCCTCGGCGAGGTCGCCGACGGTGGACAGGCCGAGCCGGCGCAGCGACTCGGCGGCGCGCTCCCCCACCCCCCAGAGCGCGTCCACCGGCAGGGGGTGCAGAAAGTCGAGCACCTGCCCCGGGGGCACGACCAGCATGCCGTCCGGCTTGGCCCGGGTGGAACCCAGCTTGGCGACGAACTTGCTCGGCGCCACCCCGACCGAGCAGGTCAGCCCCTGCTCGTCGGCGACCCGGCGGCGGATCAGCCGGGCGATGGCGGCCGGGGAGCCGAACAGCCGACGGGCTCCGGTCACGTCGAGGAACGCCTCGTCGAGGGAGAGCGGCTCGACCAGCGGAGTGACGTCCCGGAAGATCTGCATGACGGCGCGGGAGGCGGGGGTGTAGGCGGTGAAATCCGGTGGCAGATAGACCGCGTTCGGGCAGCGGGCCCGGGCCTGGCTGGTCGGCATCGCGCTACGGACGCCGTAGCGGCGGGCCTCGTAGCTGGCCGAGCTGACCACGCCGCGCGGCCCGACGCCGCCGACGACCACCGGTCGGCCCCGCAACTCGGGCCGGCGACGCACCTCGACGGCGGCGAAGAAGGCATCCATGTCGACGTGCAGGATCGGGCTGCCGGAGTCGTCGGCGTCCGGCCCGAAGCGCGGATCGCCGCCCCGGGGCAACGATTGGCTGCGGCCCATCCCGGCAGGTTAACCCGGGGGTACGACATCACCAGCGACCGACGGGGCGTGCCACCCGTCGCTCAGCCGCAGACCACCAGCAGCGGCACGGTCAGCTCGGCGGCGGTGTCCGACCCGTGGTACGCCACCAGCCGGGACGCCATCGGCGGCTCGGTGCGGGTCGCCAGGACCGCGTACGTGTCGTTGCAGCTCACCACCACATCACCGATGCGACCCAGGTGCTCCTCGGGCACCGGCCCGAACCAGCCGCTGGCCACCACCTCGTCCCGGGTGCGGACCCGCGCCGCGCCACCGAGCACCGCCGACCAGGCGGCCACCACGTCGTCGAGCGCACCCGGTACGACATGCAGGTAACGCACCCGGGCCTCGCCGGCCACCAGCCGCACACCGGCGCGCAGCCGCGGATCGGTGTCCAGGTCGAAGCGGTGCGTGATGGGCACGTTGAGCTGGCCGTGGTCGGCGGTCACCAGCAGCGCCGCGTCCGGCGGCAGCCCGTCGACCAGCCGGGTGAGCAGGGCGTCCACCTCGCTGGCGGCGATCCGCCAGGGCGCCGAGTCGACCCCGCCGAGGTGGCCGTGCCGATCGAGGTCGGGGTGGTAGCCGGAGACCAGGGTGGGCCCGGGGCCGGCGGCCAGCGCGGCCAGCATGGTGGCGGCCACGGCGTCCACGCCGGTTGCACCCCGGAAGTCGCCACCCCGGTTGGCGGCCAGGGTCAACCCGCTGCCGCCGAACTCCGGCCGGCTCACCACGGTCACCGCCACCCCCGCGGCGCGGGCGCGTTCCAGCTGGGTGGGCACCGGCTGCCAGCGCAGCGGCGACGGGTCGGCGGCCCAGTCGGTGTGGGTCAGCACCCGGTCGGTGCCGGGCACCCGCACGGTGAAGCCGAGCACCCCGTGCGCGCCCGCGGCGACGCCGGTGCCGAGGGTCGCCAGGCTGGTCGGGGTGGTGGACGGGAAAGCGGCGATGAGCGGCCGGCCCACCGTCGCGGCGAGCCCGGCGAGGATCGGCGCGTACGGGGCGACGGTCGGCAGCTGATACCAGCCGAGCCCGTCGACCAGCAGCACGGCGACCCGGCGTACCCCGGCCAGCGCGGGGACCAGCCCGAGCGGATCGGCCGACCCGGGCACGCCCAACACGGCCAGCGCGCTGGGCAGCACGTCAGCGAGGCGCCCCCCGCCGTGACCCGGATCGAGGACGGCCAGCGGCGCCGGCGCCCCACCCGGCAGGGCGGTCATGCCGGCCGGCGGGCGAACAGGTGCAGCTGGGCGGCCAGATCCCGGTACGGGGGGTGGGCGGCGAGCACCCGTTCCAGCTCCACCAGCGCGGCCGACTGCCCGTCGGCCACCGCGGCCGGCAGCAGGTCGGCCAGCACGCGTACCCCGTGGATCTCCTCGACCACCAGCCCGGCGGCGCCGAGCAGCGCGGCGGCGCCCGAGGCGTCGTAGCGACGGCGCAGCGTGTCCCGTGGTCCGGCGGTGCCGGCCGGGTCGGCGGCCAGCGCCGCCGCGACGTCCAGGTGACCGTTCATCGCCCGGCCCAGCACGGCGGCGGCCCGGCCGGCCACCAG
>NZ_JBSFYP010000097.1:0-19806 GCF_053599835.1 Micromonospora sp. NPDC005163 | reverse complement strand
CGGGGGATCAGCGGCCCGGCGGCGACGAGCCCGCGCAGCGCCGGCGCGGACCGCCCCGGCGTCCAGCCGAGCGCCCGGTCCACCGCCGCTCCGGTGGCCACGCCGCCCAGGGTGGCAGCGGCCATCAGCACCGCCCGTCGCTCGCCGTCGAGCCGGTCCAGCTCCGCGCCGACCGCCCGGCGCACGTCGTCGGGCAGCGGGAGCGCAGCCGGGTCCGCGCCGTCGACGATGGAACGCACGTACGCCGTCGCGTGCCCGGGACGGCCGCCCACCACCGGCAGCAGCCGGTCGACAAGGGCCACCGGCTGCCCGGCCCGGGTCAGCAGGAGACGCAGCAGCCGGCCGCTCTGCACCGTGGCCAGCGGCCGGACCGCCACCCGGCGGGCCGCGCCGGGTCGGGTGTCGGCCCAGTGCGGCTGGTGCAGGGTGACCACGGCCAGCGGCAACCCGCGTGCCGTGGCGGCGGTGAACAGAGCGTGCAGGAACCGGCTCACCGCGGGTGCGGCCCGGTCCAGGTCGTCCACGGCGACGATCAGCGGCCGATGGGCGGCCAGGCGCAGCAGGGCGTCCCGGCAGGACGCGGCGCCGGCCAGCGCGGCCACCGAGCCGTCCGGGGCGGCCAGCAGCCGTTCCAGCGCCGGGACCGCCGCCGCGACCCGGGCCGGCGGGAGCAACGGTGTCAGGGTCGCCGTCAACCGGTCGCGGATCACCGCCGGGCCGTCACCGTGACGGATCCCGGTGAGCCCGCGGAGCAGGTCCGCGACCGGCGCGAGCACCTGGTCCGGGTACGGCTGGCAGGTCGCCACGCACCAGCGCACCGCCACCCCGTCCACCGTGGTCAGCGACGTGGTCAGCTCGTGCAGCAGCCGGCTACGACCGCTTCCGGTCGGACCGACCAGGGACACCCAGCGCGGGTTGTGCTCGCGGACCGCCCGGCTCAGCTGGTCCCGCACGGTCGCCAGCTCGCGACGGCGGCCGATCAGCGGGCCGTCGTGCGGGTCGGCACTCGGGCGTACGGGACCGACGGCGTGCCAGACCGGGCCCGGCGGCACCCGCCCGGCGACCGGCACCAGTGCCAGTTGGCGTTGGGCGATCAGGCCGGCGGTGGCCCGGGCGGTGGCCGCGCAGAGCGCGACGGCGCCGGGTGGCGCGTACTCCTGCAGGCGGGCCGCCGCGGTGATCACCGCGCCGCTGGCCACGCCGTGACCGCCGTTGACGGCGCTGCCCAGGTCGACCACCACCTCGCCGGTGGCCACGCCGACACGCACCCGCAGCGCGATGTCACCGATCACCGGGCGGCGGTCCAGCGCGGCCTGGATCTCCAGCCCGGCGCGGACCGCCCGGTACGCGTCGAAGCCGTCGGAGTGCCGCGCGCCGAACAGAGCCATCACCGCGTCGCCGACATACTTCTCGACCACCCCGTGCCAGCGGCGTAGCACACTGGCGACGGTGGCGAAGTAGGCCCGTTGCAGCGCTCGGACGTCTTCCGGGTCCAGCCGGTCGACCAGTGCGGTGGAGCCGACGATGTCGACGAAGAGGACGGTCACCGTGCGTCGCTCCTCCGGCACCGGCCAGTGCGGGGCGATGGTCCGCTGCGTGATGATGGTGGTCATGGGTATCGCACCGGCCCTTCTCCCGTTGCTGGCTGACGACCCTCGGAGATTGGCATTCCTGGGCTGACGGGGGATCGGCAGAACGACGTATGTCGGCCACCCGCAACCTTTAGTCGCAATGTCGACGCGAGGAGTACCACAAGCGGCAGATGGCCGTAGAACGTTACGGGGGCGTGTGATTAGGCTGCGTGCCATGGCCAGCGATGTGGACACCGCACCGCTCGTGGGCCGGGCCGAGCTGGTGCAGACGGTTCGGTCCGCGTTGCTCGGTGACGTCGCGCACGGGCAGACCGCCGCCGTCTTCCTGACCGGTGAGAGCGGTGTGGGCAAGACCCGGCTGCTCGGCGAGATCGGCGCCGGGTTGCGCGACCAGGGCGCGCTGGTGCTCACCGGCAGCTGCCTGGACATCGGCGACGCCTCCCCGCTGCACCCGTTGTTGCAGGCACTGCGGCGCTTCGACGCTGACCTGTCCACTTCGCACGCCCGCACCTCCTCGGCTGTGCGGGGGCTGTTGCAGATGTTCGCCGACGAGACCGCCGGCCCGGACGGCGCGGGCGCGCTGCTGGAACGGGTCTCCCGGGGGCTGCACCTGATCGCCGAGGGCCGTCCGCTGGTGCTGATCCTGGACGACCTCCAGTGGGTCGATCGGAGCACCCGTCAGCTGCTGCTCTACCTGCTGGCTGGGCTCGGCGACCTCCAGCTCTCGGTGCTCGCCGCGGTCCGCGCCGAGTCGTTGCAGGGTGCACACCCGTTGCGCCGGGTGCTCACCGAGCTGCGTCGACTGCGTACGGTGCGGGTGCTCGACCTGTCCCCGCTGGACCGCGCCGGCACCGAACGGCTCGCCGCCGCGGTGGTCGGCCGGGAGCTCACCGCCGACGCGGCCGAGCAGGTGTGGCAGCGCAGCGGCGGCAACCCGTTCGTCATCGAGGAGCTGGCCCGCGACCTGCGCGACGGCCGGGACGGGCTGTCCGAGACGCTGAGGGAGATCTTCCTCGCCCGGGTCGACGCGCTGCCCCAGCACGCGCACGCGGTGGTGCACGCGGTGGCCGCCGGCGTCGAGCCGGTGGAGCACTGGCTGCTGGCCCAGGTGCTCCGGCTGCCCGAGGAGGAGCTGATCGAGGCGGCCCGCGCCGCCGTGGCGCACCGGCTGCTGGTCGGCGCCGACGACGGCTACCGGCTGCGGCACCGCCTCGTCGCTGAGGTCCTGGCGCACGAGCTGCTGCCGGCCGAGCGTTCCGGGTTGCACCGTCGCTACGCCGAGGCGCTGACCGCCGCGCCGGCCGAGCTGCACCAGGCCCGGCTGGCGCACCACTGGCGGCTGGCCGGCGAGCCGGGCCGGGCGTTGCCGGCGGCGGTGGCCGCCGCGCAGGAGGCCGAGCGGCTGCACGGCTACGCCGAGGCGCACCGGCACTGGTCGGCGGCGTTGCAACTGGCCGGCGACCCCGGCACGCCGGGTGTGGACCGGGTCGAGTTGCTCGGGCACGCCGCCGAGGCGGCCCACCACTGTGGGGAGCACGCCCGGGCGCTGGCCCTGCTGGAGGAGCTGGCCGTGGTGCGGGGCGGCGAGCCGAGCTGCGCGCTGCACATCCGCCGGGCCCGCTACCTGGCCGCCGCCGGGCGCTCGGCGCTGGCCGAGGAGGAGTACCAGCGGGCGTTGGAAGCGGCCGACTGCTCCCCGGGTGAGCGGGCCACCGCCGCCGCGCACCTGGCCGAGCTGCTGCTGCACCTTGGTCGGTACGCGGACGCCGGCCGGCGGGCCCGGGAGGCGCTGGCGCTGGCCGCCACGGTGGAGGGATCCACCACCGAGGTGGTGCTGGCCAGCTCGGCGCTCGGCTTCAGCGACGCCTACCTGGAAGACCCGGACGCCGGGCTGGCGGTGATGCGCCAGGCGCTCGACACCGCCGAGCGCGCCGGCCGGCCGGAGGACGTGGCCTGCGCGTACCTGCACCTGGCCGAGCTGCTCACCGGTCCGCTGAACATCCTCGAGGAGGGGGTGGTGGTGGCCCGCCGGGGCGCCGAACGGGTGGCGGAACTGGGGCTGGGCCGCACCTGGGAGACCCGGCTGCTGGCCATCGCCACCAACGGGCTGTTCCGGGTGGGCCAGTGGGCCGAGGCCGAGAAGGTCGTCGCCGCCGCGCTCCGGCACCGCCCGTCCGGGGCGGACGCCGTCGAGCTGCTGCTGGCCCGGTGCCGGCTCTCGGTGGGCTACGGCGACATCGACGCCGCCGACCGGGACCTCGACGCGGTGGCCACCGTGCTCGCCGGCGGCGGGGCCCGGCACGTCATCCCCCTGCTCACCCTGCGCGCCGGGCTGGCGATGTGGGAGGGCCGGCACGACGTGGCGCGGCAGGCGGTGCAGCGCGGCCTGACCGAGAGCCGCTCGGACGACGTGACCATCCTCTCCGCGCTGGTCTGGCACGGCCTGCGCGCCGAGGCGGAGGCGCACGCCAGCCGCACGGTGGCGGTCGACCCGACGGCGGTGCGCCGGCTGCGGGAGGTCGCCGAGCGGGTGGCGCGCAAGAGCGCGTCCGCGGCCCGTCCGGTGCGATCGGTGGTGGACGGTTTCCTGGCGCTCTGCGCCGCCGAGGTGAGCCGACTCGACGGCAGCGACCCGGAGCTGTGGGCCAATTCGGTCGCCGAGTGGGAACGGCGCAACCACCCCTACCCGGCGGCGTACTCGCGGCTGCGGCAGGCCGAGGCGTTGCTGGCGCGGCGCAGTCGGGTGGCCACGGCCGCCAAGCTGCTGCGCGAGGCGTACCGGGTGGCGCAGGGGTTGGGCGCGGTGCCGCTGACCTCCGAGATCCGCGAGCTGGCCGGGCGGGCCCGGGTGTCGCTGGAGGAGCACGAGGCCACCGACCGTACGCGGGGCGCGGCCGCGGCCGAGCCGGTCGACGACGAGCTGGCGGCGCTCACCGCGCGGGAGCGGGAGGTGCTCGTCCTGGTCGCCGAGGGACTGACCAACAAGGAGATCGGGCAGCGGCTGTTCATCAGCGAGCGGACCATCGGCGTGCACGTGTCGCACATCTTCGACAAGCTCCAGGTCCGTAGCCGTGTCCAGGCCACCGCCATCCAGTTGCGCGGTCGGCGCGGCTGATCGACCGGTCGGTCAGTCGGCGCGCCTGTGCGCGCCGGGATACGTCGTTCTACTGATCCGGCGGTCGATGTCGGCTGAAAGGCTGAGCACCGTCGACGGCGGCACGGGGGTGCCGCGGACCACCATGGAGGAGAGATGACCGAACCGGTCTGGGGGCCCGTGCACCGGGACATCGTCGACCTGCTCGCCGACCATCCGGCGGACGTGCCGGCCGTTGTCGATCACCTCACCAAGCTCCAGGACCTGCTGGTGCGGCTGCCTCCGTTGGAGGAGAGCTGCCCGTTGGCCGACTTCAACAAGCTCTACCTGACCATCACCAGCAGCGTCCTGGACGGGCTGTACGACGACCGCTTCGTCGACCCGGTCTTCCTCTCCCGGCTGGACGTCGAGTTCGCGGCGCGGTATTTCGACGCGATGCGACTGTGGACCGACTCCAGCCCGGGCACCCCGAGGGCGTGGTCGTGCCTGTTCGAGCGGATGCGCGGGCCGGACGCCCGCCCGCTGCCGTCGGCGGCGGCCGGTGTGAACGCGCACATCAACTTCGATCTGCCGTTCGCCCTGGTCACCACGTTCGACCACCTGGAATCGGAGCCGGTCGACGGCAGCGACCAGCACCACGACTACCTCGAGATCAACAACATCTTCGCCGACAAGATCCCCGGCCTTCGTCGGGGTTACCTGGAGCGGTGGCAGTTGCTCATCGACATGCTCAACGGGGACATCGACGACTGGTACCAGGGGGAACTGGTCGAGTACACCCGCGATGTCGCCTGGCGCAACGCGCAGAAGATCTGGCGGTGCCGGCACGATCCGGACGCCCGCGAGTGTGAGCGCACGCGGTTGGACGACAACGCCGCGGCGCTCGGCCGGTTGCTGCTCTCGCCCCTGGGGGCGTTCCTGCAGTAGCCGGGACGGGGGGTCCCCGCGCTCCGCCCGATGGGGGGCGGCGGAGCGCGGGGACGCGTCCCGCCCCGCCAGCTCCACCCACCCCGCGACGCCGCCTGCGGAATGCGGTCGGCTCCGGGTGACAGCCGGCCGACCCCGGGGGGTGTCGACCGTCTGCCGTCGTCGGCCGGCCCGGGGGGTGTCGGCCGGCGGTGGGGGAGCTGGCGGGGAGGGGCCGCGTCGCCGGTGGCGGGAGATCCGTCCGGACGGGGGGTGTCGCCGAGCCTTTACGGGGTACGCCCGCGCCATGACCGTCCTGGCCCGGCGCCGGCCCGCCGCCCGACCCCGGCCCGCGCGGCCCGGCCCACTGAGGCCGGGTGGCCCGGTGCCGCGACCCACCGTCCGTCCCGGTGCGCCATGACCGGCCCCGCGACCCGGTTCCCGTTCCGCTTCGACCCGGTGTTCCGCCCGGCGTTGGCGCTGCTGGGCGTCCGGCCGGCGACGGCCTGGGTCACCGTCACCGACCGGGATCTTCTGATTCGGTACGGGCCGTGGCGGTTGTACACCGACCGGGCCAACGTGACCGGCGTCGAGGTGAGCGGCCCGTACCGCTGGTGGCGGGCGATCGGCCCGCACGTGTCGCTGGCAGACGGCGGTGTGAGCTTCGGCAGCAGTACCGCCGGCGGGGTCTGCCTCCGCTTCGGCGTACCGGTGCCGGCCATCGCGCCCGGGGGGTGGCCCCGGCATCCGGCGGCCACCGTGACCATCACCGATCCGCCCGCCCTGGCTCGGCTGCTCGCCGGCCCGGACCTGCCCTGAGCAGGCCACCGGCCTGCCCGGTTCCGCCGGTCCCGCCGCGCGGTACCGCCTACCGTCTGAGCAGGACCTGCGAGCGTGGGACGGGCGATGGCTGACGAGCACCGGGGGAAACCGCGACGCTGGAGCGGGCGCCGCCACCAGGCCACCGGCCCGGACCCGGCGCTGCGCGCGGCCCGCGACCCGGCCCGTCCGCACCGGGGCGGCCGGCAAGGTGTCGTGGTGCCCGAACGGGTGGCCAGCCCGGTCCGGCCGATGCCGCCGGCCAGCCCGCTGCGCCGGTGGCTCTTTCAGCACCAGGTGCAGCCGCCCGGCCCGGAGGCGATCGAGGGGCAGAGCCGGGCGCACGCCTGGTGGCAGGTGATGTGCCTGACCGGCGTGGACTACTTCTCGACCCTGTCGTACCTGCCGGGCATCGCGGCGGTGGCCGCCGGGGCGCTCTCGCCGCTGGCGACGCTGCTGATCGTCGCGCTCACCCTGCTCGGCATGCTCCCGATGTACCGGCGGGTCGCCCACGAGAGCCCGAACGGACAGGGTTCGGTGGCGATCCTGGAGCGGCTGCTGCCGTTCTGGCGGGGCAAGATCTTCGTGCTCGTGCTGCTCGGTTTCGTGGCCACCTCCTGGATCATCACGATCACCCTCTCCTCGGCCGACGCCACCGTGCACCTGCTGCAGAACCCGTACCTGCCGGAAGCCCTGCACGGCCGCTTCGTCCCGGTGGTGGTCACCGTGGCGCTGCTGCTCATCCTCGGCGGGGTCTTCCTGCTCGGCTTCCGCGAGGCGGTGGTGGTGGCCATCCCGCTGGTCGCGATCTTCCTGCTGCTCAACGCGGTGATCGTGCTGGTCGCGCTGACCCGGATCGTGGCCGACCCGGGCATCGTGTCGGACTGGACCACCGCGGTGACCGCGGACGGCGGCGGGCCGGGCGGCGTGCTGCTCACCGCCGCGTTGGCCTTCCCGCTGCTGGTGCTGGGGTTGTCCGGGTTCGAGACCGGGGTCAGCATGATGCCGCTGGTGGCGGCCCACGGGCCGGACCCGCAGGCCCGGCTGGCCGCGCGGATCCGCAACACCCGCCGGCTGCTCACCACCGCCGCGCTGATCATGTCGGTGTACCTGATCTCGACCACCTTCGTGACCACGGCGCTCATTCCGGCCGAGGAGTTCCGGCCGGGCGGCGCCGCGAACGGCCGTGCGCTGGCCTTCCTGGCGCACACCTACCTGGGTGAGCTCTTCGGCACCGTCTACGACGTGAGCAGCGTGCTCATCCTGTGGTTCGCCGGCGCCTCGGCGATGGCCGGCCTGATCAACATCGTGCCCCGCTACCTGCCCTCGTACGGCATGGCCCCGGAGTGGGCGCGGGCGGTGCGCCCGGTGGTGATCGTCTACACCCTGGTCAGCGTGGCCCTCACCATCGCCTTCCGGGCCGACGTCAACGCCCAGGCCGGAGCGTACGCCACCGGCATCCTGGCGATGATGGTCTCCGGCGCGGTGGCGGTGACCATCTCCGCGGTCCGCCGCCACCGGCGCACCGCCGCCGTCGGCTTCACCGTGCTGACCCTCGTGCTGCTGTACGCGCTGGTGGAGAACGTCATCGAGCAGCCGGACGGGATCACCATCTCGGCGCTGTTCATCCTGGGCATCATCGGGGTCTCGCTGGTCTCCCGGGTCACCCGGACCACCGAGCTGCGCGCCGAGCGGATCGAGTTCGACGAGCCGGCCCGCCGGTTCATCACCGAGTCGCTGGCCCACGACGGGCAGCTGCACCTGATCGCGAACAAGCGGCAGAGCGGCTCGGTGAAGGAGTACACCGTCAAGGAACGGGCGCAGCGCGGGATGAACCCGGTGCCCGGCGCCGCCGACGTGCTGTTCCTGGAGATCGACGTGGTCGACCCCTCGGAGTTCAGTCAGGTGTTGCGGGTGCACGGGGTCGAGGTGGGTGGCTTCCGGGTGCTGCGGGCCAGCAGTCCGGCCGCGCCCAACGCGATCGCCGCCATCCTGCTGGCCCTGCGTGACGCCACCCGGGTCCGGCCACATGCGCACTTCGAGTGGTCGGAGGGGAGCCCCATCGCGCACCTGCTGCGGTATCTGATCCTCGGCCGTGGGGACACCCCGCCGGTGGTACGGGAGATCATCCGGCGTACCGAGCCGGACCCGCTGCGCCGGCCCGGCATCCACGTCGGCGGGTGATCGAGGCGCGATCCGGCGAACTTTGAAGATGAATGGCAGCATTCTTCACGTTCACACCTGCCTGTCCGTATTGCGGCGTTATCGGGGCCTTTGGTGGTCGACGGCGCGTCGATCCCCCCGCGCCCGAATCGGCGCGCGGTCACGTTCACGCAGCCAGGAAGGCAGGCACCTTGATGTCCACATACCGAGGTGGAGATCGTTCGGCACGACCCAGACGGCGGTCCCGATGGTTCGTAGCCGGCGGGTTCCTGGCCGGGAGCCTGGTGGTGGGAGCGGCCGGCGTGGCCGGCGTCGCCGCCGCCGCCGCCGACCGCGACATGTCCCTCCCGGGCCTGGGCCGGCTGACCGCGGCGTCCCGGGACGACGACCGGACCGCGCCGGAGCGCGAGGAGGGCCGCGACGGAGCTGAGCCCGCCCGTCCGGACACCCCGGGGACCGGCAAGGCCGGCGTGGTGTCGGTGCCCTGCGACGCGGCGAAGCTGGTGGCGGCGCTGGTGGCGGCCAACGCCGAGGGCGGCGCGGAGCTGCGGCTCGCGCCGAAGTGCCGGTACACCCTCACCGAGGCGTTCCACGAGACCGACCAGTACGACGGCGGAATCCGCGACGCGCGGGAGACGGCGGACGCCGCGGAGACCCCCGGCGACGCCGACGCGCCGCCGCACAACCCGGCCGACGACACCGCCGGCCCGCCGGTGATCTACCAACCCATCACCATCGACGGCGCCGGCGCCACCATCGCCCGCGACGCCCAGGCCGCGGCGTTCCGCTTCTTCACCGTCCGCGACGGCGGCGAGCTGACCCTGCGCGACGTGGAGCTGCACAACGGCCGCTCGGCCATCGAGGGCGGCAGCGTGCACGTCGTGCACGGCGCCACCGCCGTGGTGGAGCGGGTCACCGTCACGCAGAGCACGTCGCTGTCTCCCGAGGGCGGCGGCGGCGGGATCTTCAACGACGGCAACATGGTGGTCACCGACTGCACGTTCATCGGCAACAGCGCGTCCGGCGCCGCGGGCAAGGGCGGGGGCCTGCTCAACGGCGGTGTGCTGACGCTGAAGCGCTCCGAGTTCCACCGCAACAGCGCCAACGGCTACGGCGGTGGGCTCGGCAACTACCGGGGCGCGGCCGAGGTGGAGAGCACCACCTTCGCGCAGAACAGCGCCAGCCAGGGCGGCGGCCTGGCCAGCTTCTCGGCCCGGACCAAGGTCTCCGACACCGAGCTGCTGAACAACACCGCACAGATCGGCGGTGGCGCCGCGAACTCCGACGCGGTGCTGGTGATGCGAAGGATGACCATCCGCGGCAACACCGCCACCGTCAACGGCGGCGGCATCTCGACGGTGCAGGGCCTGCTGCCGCTCGACGACAGCGTCGTCGACGGCAACACCACCCACGGCATCGGCGTCGGCATCTACGCCGCCAAGTCGAATCTGCTGGTGCGCGGCAGCGACGTGACCGCCAACGAGGCGGTCGGCGCGACGTCCAAGGGCGGCGTCTACGCCACCCAGGGTTCGGTGGCGATCTACACCAGCAAGGTCACCCGGAACGCGGCCACGGTGAAGCCGGGCGGCATCTTCGGGGAGCACGCCCAGGTCAAGATCGACGACGAGAGCGTGGTCGTCGAGAACGAGCCGACCAACTGCAAGGGCAGCGCGGTACCGATCGCGCACTGCTTCCGCTGAGTCGGGACCGCGCGCACACCGTGCGCAGCCGGCCGCCCGGACGATCGTCGCGATCGTCCGGGCGGCCGGTGTCATCCGCTCACCGCGTGCAAACCAGCCTCCTAGGATGCGGTACGTGGTGTGCCCCGCCCGACGCGCGACGGGACAGCCGGGGGAGGACCGACCCCCACGGCCGCCCGGACAGCGAACGGCCCGCGCCCCAACGGGGCGCGGGCCGACGTCCAGTCCTACTTGGACGGCTCGGGCAACTCACAGTCGACCTTGGGGTTCGCGCCGATGTAGTTCAGGGGTCCGGCCACGATGGTGACCAGAATCGTGCCGGCTTCGGCGCAGTTGGTGTCGTCGCCGCCGTAGTAGCCCCGCTGGCCGGCGGCGATCGCGCCGATCAACAACCAGATCACGACGATGACTCCGAGTATCGAGGTGCCGCGCATCGCTGCCTCCTGAGGGAATGTGGTGGTTCGAGGTGCAGGCGTTGTACCCAATCGGGCCGAGCCGCTAACTGCCGGACGGATGACCCTGCGGATCGTCCGTCCGGCCGATACCGGCCGCCGTCGGTACAGCCCTGGCATCGGTCACCCGCACCGGGTAGGGCGAGCCGGCTATCGGATCGACGACGGACCGGCCGTCACACCGGTCCTCCGACGTAGAACTGCCTCACGGCCCCCGCCGAGGAGGACTCATGGACGCCCCGACACCGCCCCTGTACCTGGACCGCCCCGAGGACGTCGCGGTCGCTGCCCGCGCGCTCGCCGGCGGCGCGGTCGTCGCGGCGGCCTTCGCCAACTTCTACGTCATCGTGACCCGTCCGGACGCGGCCACCGTGCGCCGGGTCAACCTGGCCAAGGGCCGCCCTGTCCACCAGGTCGGCAGCATCACCACCGCGGTCGGCCGGATCCCGGCGATGTTCGACTGGTCCCGCATCTCACCCCGGTTGCCGGTCGGCCGGGTGCGGGCCCTGATGGACGCCCTCTACGGCGCCGGGCCGTTCGGCTTCCGTGGCCCGGCGGCGGACCGCCTGCCGGAACACCTCACCCAGCTCGACCAGGGGCTGCGCACCACCCAGGTCATCGCGCCCGGCCTGACCTGCCCGTCCAACGCCTTCTTCGAACGAGCGCTCGCGGAGACGGGGTCGGACCACCTCTACATCACCTCGGCGAACCGGTCCCGGTACCTCACCGGCGCGGCCGAGGAACCCGCGCACTGGAAGGCCGGCGGCCTCGCCGCCGATTTCGCCCACCTCGACGACCTGGTGGTGCTCGCCCACCGGGACGAGGCGGCGGCCCGTGCCGCCTACCCGGGGTACCTCACCACGTCGGTCACCCTGCTCTCCTTCCACGCCCCCGAGGGCGAACTGGAGGAACCGCCGGTGCTCACCGTGGACCGGCACGGCTCGCTGCACCTGGACGAGGTGCGCCGCGCCGCCGCGCCGCTCGGCCTCCAGGTGCGTCTGGGCGACGCCGCCAGGCAGCGGTTGCAGGTCCGGGGGTACGCCGGGGCGCTGGTGTGAGCAGCTACCGGATCGGCCTGGTGGTGCCCAGCTCGAACACCACCATGGAGACCGAGATCCCGGTGATGCTGCGCCGACGCGAGACCGTCGACCCGACGGTCCACTTCACCACCCACGCCAGCCGGGTACGGCTGCACCAGGTGACCCCCGACGAACTGGCCCGGATGAACCGCTCCGCGGTCCGGTGCGCCGCCGAGCTGGCCGACGCCCGCTGCGACGTGCTCGCGTACGCCTGCCTGGTGGCGGTGATGTGCGAGGGTCCCGGCGCGCACGAGCGTGCCGAGCAGCGGTTGGGTCGGGCGGCCGGCCGCGCCGGGCACGGCATGCCGGTGGTGACCAGTGCGGGCGCGCTGGTCGCCGGGCTGCGCGCGCTGGGTGCCCGCCGGGTGGCGTTGATCGCGCCGTATCTGCCCCCGCTGACCGCGACCGTCGCCGGCTACCTCGCCGGGCACGGTGTGCGGGTGACCGAGGCGGTGAGCCTCAGCGAGCCGGACAACGTCGCGGTGGGCCGCATCCCCACCCAGCAACTGGTGGAGCTGGCCGACCGGCTGGACGTGACCGACGTGACGCGGTGGTCCTCTCCGCCTGTGTGCAGCTGCCGTCGCTGGCCGCGGTGCCGCAGGTCGAGGCCCGTCTCGTCCGCCCGGTGCTCACCGCGGCCACCGCCACCGTGCATCAACTGCTCACCGGCCTGGGCGTCGAGCCGTACGTGCCGGACGCGGGTCGGCTGCTGGCCGGGGCGGTGCCGCGCTGACCGGAACCCCACCATCCGACGACCGGGCCGCGCCGGCGGTACCGCCGAGCGGTCGGTTCAGTGCGGCGGGGCGGGGGCCTCCGGCGGCTTCCCACGGCTGCGCCGAAAATCCGCGTACGCCACGCCGGCCAGCACCAGCATGGCTCCCAGGGAGGCGAGGACCGGCGGCACGAACAGCGCCGCGGGTGCGATGGTCAGCAGCGCCAGCAGACCGCCCGGGCGGGACAGCGACACCCGGCTGAACACCTCGTACTCGAAGGAGGCCCGGCCGGCCAGGAACAGCGCCGGGCCGCCCAGGATCACCGCCAGCCAGGCCGGCGGCGTGCGCCCGGGCGGCTCGTGCAGCACCAGGTGGAACCCGGCGGCCGTCGTCACCACCCCGGCGACCATCAGCAGATGGGTGTACGGGGCGGTGAACAGGAACTTGCTCGGTTCCCTGGACGCCTGAATGGCCACCGGCAGCAGCTCGCCGGACTTGTGCACGTAGATCCGCCAGAGCAGCAGGGTGGTCAGGAACGCCACCGCGAAGGCCCCGATGTTCACCACCTCGGAGTGCGCCAGGCTGAACATGGTGCCGATGGTCAGGATGGCGTCGCCGAGGGCGATGATGAAGAACTGCTGGTAGCGCTCGGAGAGGTGCTCCGCCGTGACGTTGCGCTGCTGCTCCGGCACCACGCCGAGGCCGGGCACCGGGTACGCGAGCCGGAAACCGCCGTAGTCGATGGCGAGCGCGAGGGCCCAGCAGAGGATCCGGGCGTTGTCGCTGACGAACCCGCCGATGATCCAGGGGATCGCCGACACGGCGAACCACACGAAGATCCGCTCCGCCCGACGCTGGGTCTGCGGTTCGCGGCGCACGATGGGCATCAGGAACAGCCCCCGGCCGAGGTGGATCGCCACGTAGGTGACGGCGAAGACCAGCCCCCGGGCGCCGAACGCCTCCGGGATCGCGGTGGTCATCAGCAGCGCGCCGAACATCACCGCGGTGATCAGCAACTTGATCTCGTTGCGTTCCGGGTCGTACATGTCGGTGACCAGGGTCGTGATCGCCCAGGTCCACCAGACGGCGGACAGCAGGATCAGCGCCTCCGCGGCGCGCTGCCAGTCGAGGCCGATGACCATGGTCCGGGAGATGAGCGCGAGCGCCACCACGTACACCAGGTCGAAGAAGAGTTCGAGCAGCGTCACCCGGCGCGGGGCCTCCGGGTCGCGCATCGGGGGGCGGGACCCGGGCCCCGGCGCGGCGAAGTGCACGGGTTGCTCCTGCGGTGCCGTCGACGTGGCGGGCCGTCCGGCCCAACCTGACCGACGGTAGCGAGCAGCCGACGACGTCACCCGCCGATCGTCCGGTCTTCCCCCGACCGGGGCGATCGACTCGGTTTCCGCGAAGTCGGGGCGTCCCGGTCGCGGGGACAGGCCGGTTTTCTGGAAGCCGAGGAGGAATCAGGCCCCGGCGGGCCGTCCTGCGAGGACGGCCCGCCGGGGCCCGGTATCCGTGGTCAGCCCCGGGCGTCGCCCGGCAGCACGGCGGCCATCTCGTCACCGGCGCCGGCCAGCACCCGGGCCTGCTGCGGCCAACTGGCCAGGCCCGGCGCGGCCCGCAGGCCGGCGGCCCGGATCAGGTCGCGCAACGCCGGCTCGTCCAACTCGCCGAGCTGGCCGTAGGTGCGCACGCCGGCCGCCTGCAACGCGGCCGCCATCTTCGGCCCGACCCCCTGGATCCGGCGGAAGTCGTCGGCCGGGCCCTCCTGGTCGGTGTCGGCGCCGCTCGGCGCGGTGTCGGCCACCGGACGGACCGGCCGGGTGGCGGTGGCGGTCGGCCGGACCGGCGGCGTGGCCCGGACCGGCTCCGCGTCGACGTCGGCCGGCGCACCGGTCACCGGCGCCTCCGCCGACGTCGTGTCGACAGCCGTGACCTCGGTGTCCACGGCCTCGGCCGGCGTCGTGTCGGCGTGCGGCGCGTCGGTGGGTCGGACGTCGTCGTCCCCCGGCTGGCGGGGAGCGACCACCGTCGCCGGGGCGGGCTGCTCCTCGACCGCGACCGGCTCCGGCTCTGCGCTGGGCTCGGGCCGGAGGTCGTCCGCGTCGGCGGCAGGGCTGGCCGGTGGGGCGTCGGTCAGCGCCATGTCGGCCGGGTCGGTGGTGCTCGGGGCGTCGGCCGGGGTGGGACCGTCCGGCGTGGCGTCGGTGGTCACCGCGGCCGGCGCGCTGACCGTGTCCACCGGGGCCGGCTCGTCGGCGACCGCGGCCGGCGCCGGGTCGACGGTCGCCGCTGGCCGGGCCTCGTCGGTGGTGGCCGCCGGCGGCGGCGTGGTGACCACGGCCAGGCCGGCGACGGGGTCGCCGTCCACGATCGACGGACCCTGCCCGCTGGCCCGTACGCCCTGCCGGCCACGCAGCAACCGCCCGGCGGCCAGGCCCAGCAACAGCGCCAGTACCACTATCAGCGAGTGTCCGATAGACCACTCCACGGCGAACCTCCCTCTCACCTCGTCGGAAAAGTCACGAGAAAAACTCGCCGCAGCTTTGCACATGCGCTTTGACGACGACAGGGAGGCTCGGTCGGGGGCGGTACTGGTGGGACGGTCTCTGCGCCGGGTGCCCGGCGGGTGACACAGTGTCGCGGCGGATGCGACGGATCCGGGCCGGCGTCGGAACGCCGGGCCCGGATCGGCGGGACCGGGGCGGTGCGCGATCAGTCCTGGTCGCCCTCGTAGGTGTGGAAGTCGTCGACGAAGCGGCGACGCAGCGGTGGTACCCGGCTGGTCACCCCGAAGTAGCCGCGCGCGCCGAGCAGCGCGAGCCGACCCACCACCGGGCGGTACATCCGGTCGTCGCCGTTGGTGCCGCTGCGGTTCAGCGACCCGCTGACGCGCGCGAAGCCGTACGGCACCATCGCCGCCTCGTAGTCGGCCACCGCCTGCAACAGCGTCTTGTCGCCGGCGACGGCGCGGGTGAGCTGCTGGCAGAGCAGTCGGGCGTCGCGCAGCGCGGTGTTCGCGCCCACCCCGCGACCGGGTGTCATGGTGTGGATGGCGTCGCCGAGCAGGGTGACCGTGCTGCTCTTCCACGGCGGTACCGGCTCGGACGTGGCGACCCTGATCGGCAGGGCGCTGTCCGGGTCGCCGCGGGTCAACAGCTCGCGCAGATGCGGATGCCAGTTCGGGGTGAGGTCCAGGGCCACCCGCACCAGGTCCTCGCCACGGCGCTGCATGACGTCGGCCGGTAACCGGCGGGCGGCGCTCCAGATGATCAGGTTGATGTTGTCGGTGGTGGTGTCGTGGGACAGGCCGGGCCAGTTCCGCAGCAGCGCGGCGTCGGCGTCGTCGACGCCGGGCTTGATCGCCCGTTCGGCGTCCCACTTGAACTCCATCACGTGCAGCACGCCCATCGTCCCGCCGGCGCCGAAGATCAGCGAGATGCCCTGGCGCACCCGCTCCGGGACGAGGTCGCGGGTCTGCGCGGTCAGCGGGATCCGGGTGGCGATGTTGATGGTGCCGGCGTCCCGGGTGGCCGCGTGCGGCAGGTACTGGCGGCGCACCGCCGAGTGCGTGCCGTCCGCCGCCACCAGCAGGTCGCCGGTGGCGCTGCTGCCGTCGGCGAAGTACGCGGTGACCGTCCCGTCGTCGCGCTGCTCGTACTCGACGAAGGTCTTGTCGAAGTGCACCACGTCGGTCAGGCCGGTCAACAGCACCTGGCGCAGCACCATCCGGGCCACCGAGTGCTCGGTGTGCACCGGGTCGGCGTCCGGTCGCAGCTCGAACGACGCGGTCTGGCGCAGCCGCTGGGTGACCACGTTGAAGTAGCGCGGCGGCCGGGCACAGGTGGCCAGGAAGGTGGCGAACAGCTCCGGTGGCAGGCACTCCCGCAGTGCCCGGCTACCGGTCGGACCGATACCCACCCGATAGCCGAGCAGTCCCTCGGCGCGGTGGCGGTGTCGCTCGTAGACGGCGACGCTGATCCCGGCGCGGCGCAGCCCGTGTGCCAGGCACAGCCCGCCGGTGCCGGCGCCGATGATCAGGACGTGCGGTGGCGGCGCGGACACGTCGACCGTCCGCTCAGCCGGCCGGGTGCGCCGCGGGGGCCTCGGCGGCGTCCCAGCGATAGAAGCAACCGGCGATGGCGTCCCGGGGCGAGCGCCAGGTCGGCAGGTACGGCGAGGTGTGTGCGGAGAGCCGCTCGTTGACCTGCCGGAAGAGCGGGTGGTTGCGGGCGGCGGCGAGGGGGTCCACCCGGCGGACCGGGCCGATCACCCTGTTCGACCCGTCCGGCTACCCGACCCGCTTCGGCGGGGAGGTGCCGGACTTCGCCGCCGACGGGTACGCCGACAGCCGGCAGCTGGTGCAGACCGACCGGTGGACGCATCTCGGCTTCGCCGCCACCCGGTTGGCGCTGGCCGACGCCGGGCTGCCGGAGCGGGCTCCCGACCCGTACGGCTACGCGGTGACCCTGGCCAGCTCGTCGGGGGGCAACCTGTTCGGCCAGCGGGAGCTGCAACGGCTGTGGGGCGGCCCGTCGCGCACCGTCGGGGCGTACCAGTCGATCGCCTGGTTCTACGCGGCCAGCGTCGGGCAGCTCTCCATCCACCACCAGTTCAAGGGCCTGAGCGGGGTGCTGGTCGCGGAGACCGCCGGCGGGCTGGACAGCCTGGCGCACGCCGCCCGCGCGGTGCGCCGGGGCACGCCGGTGGTGATCGCCGGTGCCACCGAGTGCCCGCTGAGCCCGTACGCGCTGGCCTGCCAGCTGCGCTCCGGACTGCTCAGCGACGTCGCGGACCCGGAGCGGGCGTACCGGCCGTTCGACGCCGCGGCCAGCGGCTTCCTGCCCGCCGAGGGGGGCGCGGTGTTCGTGGTGGAGGAGCTGGGGCACGCCCTGTCCCGGGGCGCCCGGGTCTACGGCGAGGTGAGCGGTTGGGGCGCCACCCACGACGCCGCGCACACCACCGCGGACAGCGCCGGCGACCCGGCCCAGTACGCCCGGGCGATGCGGCTGGCCCTGGACCGGGCCGGCGTCGCGGCGGCCGGGATCGACGTGGTGTTGCCCGACGCGCTCGGTGTGCCCCGCTACGACCGCAGCGAGGCCGAGGCGCTGCGCGCCGTGTTCGCCGATCGGCCGCCCCCGGTCACCACCCAGAAGCCGCTGACCGGGCGGGCGTACCAGGGCGGGTCCGCGCTGGACGTGGCCACCGCCCTGCTCGCCTTCGCGCGCGACACGCTGCCCGCCTCCGCCGGCCCGGACGAGGTGGCCGACGGGTGCGAGCTGGACTTCCTCCGTGAGCACCGCCGGCCGCGCAGCCGGCTGGCGCTGGTCTGCGCGCGGGGCTTCGACGGATTCAACAGCGCGCTGGTCCTGCGCGGGGCCGCGCCGATGAGGGGAGAGACGCCATGACCGAGCAACGGGCCCGGGTGGTGTTCCTGGTGCGGGTGCCGGCGCCACGCACCGAGCAGTTCCTCGCCGCGTACGAGGCGGTCCGGCATCTGGTCGCCGGCGGGGTGCCGGGGCATCTGGTCGACCAGGTCTGCCGCTCGTCGACGGACCCGGAGCAGTGGCTGATCACCAGCGAGTGGGCGAGCCTGGCCGACTTCGAGAACTGGGAGCGCAGCCACGAGCACCGGGACCTGGTGCGCCCGATGCGGGAGTGCTTCACCGACGCCCGTTCGCTGCGCTTCCACATCCACGCCGAGACCCCCACCCCCGCCCTGGCTCCAGCGTCGCCGGGATGAGCGCGCTCGGTCCGTGGCCGCGATGGCGTGGCGCGGTGTCTGCCGCTGCGTCAACCGGCGGTGACGCCCTGGCAACATACGCGGCCGATCTTGCCGGTGGAACGGCCTGCCGGCAATCCTGCCAGCCGTCGGTTCGATCCAGCCACTTGCATCTGGCAATGCGTTCGATAGGCGTCGTAAGGTTCCTCGCAGCACCCTGACAGGTGTACGTGACGGTCTCGACGCTGGGCGGTGATCACGCGCCCGCTCGACCAGTCGCCCCGCACCACCACCGGGAAGGTGGTCCGCTCGGCTGACGCGCTGCCCTCGGCAGCCACGCAGTGAACGGCCCGCTGCACCGGGTCGACCACCCGGCCCCGACCGCCAGGCGGGCGACAGCCTGGCCGAGCGGTCGCTCAGCCCGTCAGGCTGACCTCGGCCAGATAGACGCAGGTCCGCTCCTCGTGGGAGGAGTAGTAGCTGACCCACAACAGGTCGTCGTGCCAGACCAGGCCGGGGTAGCTGGTGTCGCCGCCGGAGGGCAGCGCGATAAGTTCGGTCAGCTCGCCCCGCTCCGGGTCCACGGCACAGACCGCCGTGCGCACCTCGCCGTCGAGCAGGCGCAGCCCAGCTAGCAGCCGCCCGTCGGGCAGCCGGAGCAGTGTCGGCCCGCCGACCTGGACACCCAGGTCGATCCAGCTCCAGTCCCGGTACGGCGGGCAGGCGCGGCCGAGCTGCGCGGTGGCGGCGTCACCGTCGCGGCGCAGCAGGCAGATGGCGGTGCCGTCCGGGTCGAAGACCAGCCCCGACTCGTTGGGGTAGCCGCCCTCGAAGAGCGTCGGCGCCCATGGCTGGAGGTCGATGCCATTCCCGCTGCGGTAGAGCCGGGCGAACCGTGGCTCACTGGTGGCGTAGCCGACGCCGTACATCGCGCCGTCGTGCCAGGCCGCCCGCCACACCCAGACGCCCGGCTCGCCGACCGGGACAGGATCGCCCCAGGCGTGCCCGTCCACGGAGAGCCAGGTCACCGTCTGGAACGCCTTGGTGGTCTCGCCGGTGGCCGCCACCGCCAGCAGCTGTAGCCGCCCGTCGGGCCGCAGGACGAAGCGCGGGTCGCGCAGGTCGGTCCCGGGCTGGCGGACGACCGTCGCGGATGTCCACGACCGCCCGTCGGTGGAGGTCAGCACCCGGATCGCGCCGTCCCCGGAGAGGTGGGTCCGGGCCTCCCGGAAGACGCAGAACCAGCTCCCGGCGTACCGGACCAGGTCGGTGAAGGCGCTGTGCGGCGCGCTGTCGCCGATCCGGTGGACGGCGGTGACCTCGGCGGTGGTGCGGCGGGTGGGTGACGACGTCATGCGCGGCGGCCTCCTGGCGTGGGGGAGTGCGGGACGTTCCGGGCGCCGGCCAGTGCCCGGTCCCGCTCCGCGGGTGCCGGCGGTGGGGCGGGCCCGCGCCCCCCGGCCGGGCGGGCGGGCCGGGCCCGGGGCGGGGGGGGGGGGGCGGGGCGCCCACCCCCCCCCCCCCCCCCCCCGCCCCCCAGCCCTACCCCCGACACCTAGGAATATC
>NZ_JBSFYP010000096.1:0-20957 GCF_053599835.1 Micromonospora sp. NPDC005163 | reverse complement strand
CCGCGCCCCGCGCCCCGCGCCCCGCGCCCCGCGCCCCGCGCCCCGCGCCCCGCGCCAAGATCGTGCTCGTTCCTGGCTGTAGTGGTGTCGGCCGCGCGGGATGCCATGCCACTACATCCAGGATGTTGCGCGATCTTGCGGGCTGTAGGCCCGCCACGCGATCTTGCCGGCCGAAGCCCGCCACGCGTTGTCGGCTGTGGCCCCACCGTCCGCGGGTCGGTCCGCCCGACCCGAGATCCGCGCAACCTCAGAAGAGGCGTGGCGCACCGCGGCCACAACTTCATACGCAAGTTGCGCGGATCTCGGAGTGGGGACGCCCTGCGAAGGTCAGCCGCGGCGGGCCAGGTGGGTGGTGACGGCCTCGGCGAGGCGGTCGGGTGCGCCGTCGGCGTAGCCGATGAAGAGCGACGGCTCGGTCAGCTCGAGCTCGACCAGGACCGGCGCGCCGTCCGGGCCGGGGATCAGGTCGACCCGGGCGTAGAGCAGCTGAGCCGTGCCGCCCGGCACCACCGCCAGGGTCTTCTCCGCCACCGCCAGCTGTGCCGGGGCCGCGGTGCGGGCCGTGATCTCCTCGGCCTTGTAGAGCCCGTCCGGGCCGAGGTCCGGCCCGGTCAGCATCGGGCCCTTGCGGATCGCGTGGCTGAACGCGAGCCCGTCCGGACCGGCCAGGAAGAGCAGCGCCGTCTCGCCCTCGGTGTCGACCGCGGTCAGGTACGGCTGGATCATCGTCACCCGACCGGCGTCGGAGAGCCGGCGTACGTGCGCACCAGCGAGTTCCCGGTGTTCCGGGTCGGCCAGGTCGTACCGGCCGGTGTCCTGGCTGCCCGCGCTGACCGCCGGCTTGATCACGTACTCACCGGTGTCGGCCGGCGGCAGCCAGCTCTCCCCCGGCTCGACCCAGGACGTCGGCACGGTCGGCACACCGGCCGCGCTGAGCTCGGCGAGGTAGCGCTTGTCGGTGTTCCACCGCACCACGTCGGCCGGGTTGACCAACGCCGGTACGGAGGCGGCCCAGGCGACGAACTCGTCGCGGCGCAGCGCGTAGTCCCACGGTGAGCGGAGCACGATGAGGTCATAGGAGGACCAGTCGACGTCCGGGTCGTCCCAGACGACCGCCTCGGCGGCGATCCCCCGGGCGGCGAGCGGGGCGAGGACCAGCCGGTCGTCCGGGTCGAGGTCGACGAGGTCTGTGCAGGTCACGAGAGCGACCCGGGGTTCCCCCCGGGTCGACTGATAGTGGTTGGTCAATTCAGGTGTCTATCTCAGCGGGCCATCGTGCGCCGGGCCATCGACCGCCAGAGGTCGTTGCTCGGGCGCATCTGGTCCATCAGTTCACGCTCCCAGGCGTTCTCGACGGTGACTCCCGCCTTGGCGCACGCCTCCCGCGCGGTGACGGTGTCGTCGGCGAACTGGTCGCCCCACTCACCGTCGGTACCCACGAGGACGATTCGCGCGCCACGCTTGCCGACGTACTCGATGACCGCCTTCGCTCCGCCGTGTCCGGCGGCGAACGCCCTGAGGCCCGCGACCAGGCCGTGGGGCGCCTGCTCGCCGGCGGTCTGCTCGGCCGTCAGCGTCGTATCGGAACCATCTGCCATGACGCGAAGCCTAAGCAGAGTTGCACTCGGAAGGGCGAGAACCATGGAGCTTTTGTGATGCCAATTACCTACAGGCTTAAGGAAGACCACAGGTTTGCTGTCCGGTTTTATCAGGACTTTTGCGCTCAAAGCACGTGGCTAAATCCGGACTCAATCCCCGCAGGTTGAGCCGATCTGACTCATGCTGAAAGTTACGCTGATGTGACGTTAAACCCGGACAACTCATCCATGACCGTGATTAGTCGAAGAATGCCACCCTCACCTGCGGCCGAGGCCGGGCGCCAGGGGTCAGATCAGCGCGTCGACCGCGACGGCCACGAAGAGGATGGTCAGGTACGTCGTCGACCAGTGGAACAGCCGCATCGGCTTGACCGCCTCGCCGCGCGTCGCCCGCCGGCAGAGCCGGTGCGCCTCGACCAGGAAGATGGCGCCCACCACCAGGGTCGGTACGCCATAGATCGCGCTGAGCCCCAGCGGCCAGACGGCGAGGGAGGTGAGCACGGTGAGCCAGGCGAAGATCAGGATCTCGGCGTTCACCCGGCGGGTGGAGGCCACCACCGGCAGCATCGGGATCCCGGCCCGGGCGTAGTCGTCCTTGTACTTCATGGCGAGCGGGTAGAAGTGCGGCATCTGCCAGAAGAAGACCACCGCGAACAGCCCCCAGGCGGCCGGCGCCAGCGAGCCGGTCACCGCCGCCCAACCGATCAGCACCGGCGCGGCCCCGCAGGCCCCGCCCCAGAAGGTGTTCGTCGGGGTGGAGCGCTTGAGCCACAGGGTGTAGACGAGGTCGTAGTAGGCGATCGCGGCGAGGGTCAGCCCGGCGGCCAGCAGGTTGGTGAGCGCCGCCATGAGGACGACCGAGACCGCCGCCAGCACCAGACCGAAGATCAACGCGCTCCGCGGCGACACGGTGTGCGCCGGCAGCGGCCGACGCTTCGTACGCCGCATCAACTGGTCGATGTCCCGGTCGATGTAACAGTTGAGCACGCTGGCCGCGCCCGCGGCGAGCGAGCCGCCGACCAGCACCACGGCCATCAGCCACAG
Organism: Micromonospora sp. NPDC005163; assembly: GCF_053599835.1. Taxonomy (NCBI): domain Bacteria; kingdom Bacillati; phylum Actinomycetota; class Actinomycetes; order Micromonosporales; family Micromonosporaceae; genus Micromonospora; species Micromonospora sp. NPDC005163. Next base: position 18,315 of record NZ_JBSFYP010000096.1, on the reverse strand, counting down.
CGACGGCAGACCGCCTTCGGCGAGCATCATCGTCGGAATGGTGGTGACCAGCAGCAACTCCACGATCCGCGGCTTGGTGAGCGCCACGTACGCCGAGAGGATCGCGCGCACGTCCCGCCGCGCCACCGGACCCTCGGCCGCCCGCGCCGGGGGGTGCCCGGCAGGGTTGCTCGCGGGGCGCTCGGTGATCATGCTCACGGATTGCCACCTTCCGGCATCGGCACGGGGAGATCGGATCGGCAAGACCCGCTCGGGTCCGCATCCGACCCACACACTACGCGTTGTCGTTTTGGCTGCCCGGCCGACCCGACAACGGTGCGGGCCGTCACACCACCGGGTCGAACGACGCGACGCGCCGCAACGTACCGAACACCATGCAGAGATCCCCGGGCGGACGTTTAGGAACGCTCGATAGGGTCACCAGTGAGGGTTCCGCCCATCTGCCGAGGAGCACAACCATCGTGGCTGCCAACCGACCCGAGCACTCCGCACTCAACTGGTCCGACCTCGACCGCCGGGCCGTCGACACCGTCCGTGTGCTGGCCATGGATGCCGTGGAGAAATCCGGCAACGGCCACCCGGGCACCGCGATGAGCCTGGCGCCCGCGGCGTACCTGCTCTTCAACCGGGTCATGCGGCACAACCCGGCCGACCCGAACTGGCCCGGCCGGGACCGGTTCGTGCTGTCCGCCGGGCACTCCAGCCTGACGCTCTACATCCAGTTGTTCCTCTCCGGCTACCCGATGAGCCTGTCCGACCTGCAGTCGCTGCGGCAGTGGGGCTCGCTCACCCCGGGTCACCCCGAGCACGGGCACACACCGGGCGTGGAGACCACCACCGGTCCCCTCGGGCAGGGCCTGGGCAACGCGGTCGGCATGGCCATGGCGGCCCGCCGCGAGCGCGGCCTGTTCGACCCGGAGACCGAGCCCGGCGCGTCCGTCTTCGACCACGACATCTGGTGCATCGTCTCGGACGGTGACATCGAGGAGGGCATCAGCCACGAGGCCAGCGCCCTCGCCGGGCACCAGCAGCTGGGCAACCTCACGGTGATCTACGACGACAACGAGATCTCGATCGAGGACGACACCCGGATCGCCAAGAGCGAGGACGTGGCCGCCCGCTACGAGGCGTACGGCTGGCACGTGCAGACGGTCGACTGGCGCATCGGCGACGCCGACCAGGGCGACTACCACGAGGACGCGGAGGCGCTCTACCAGGCGCTGCTGGCCGCCAAGGCGGAGACCGGGCGTCCCTCCTTCATCGCGCTGCGCACCATCATCGGCTGGCCCGCGCCCAACAAGCAGAACACCGGCAAGATCCACGGTTCGGCGCTCGGCGCCGACGAGGTGAAAGCCACCAAGCGGATCCTCGGCTTCGACCCGGACAAGACCTTCGACGTCGACGAGGAGGTGCTCGGCAACGCCCGGAAGGTGATGGCCCGCGGCTCCGCGGACCAGGAGCAGTGGACCACCGCGTTCGACGCCTGGAAGGCGGCGAACCCGGAGCGCACGGCGCTCTACGAGCGGATGGCCGGCCGGGTGCTGCCCGAGGGCTGGGCCGACGCGCTGCCCACCTTCCCCGCCGACGCCAAGGGCCTGGCCACCCGGGCCGCCTCCGGCAAGGTGCTGGAGGCGCTCGCGCCGGTGCTGCCGGAGCTGTGGGGCGGCTCGGCCGACCTGGCCGAGAGCAACAACACCACCATGAAGGGCGAGCCGTCCTTCATCCCGGCCACGCACGCCACCAAGGACTTCCCGGGCCACGAGTACGGCCGCACGCTGCACTTCGGCATCCGCGAGCACGCCATGGGAGCGATCCTCAACGGCATCGCCCTGCACGGCGGCACCCGCCCGTACGGCGGCACCTTCCTGGTGTTCAGCGACTACATGCGCCCCTCGGTGCGGCTGGCCGCGCTGATGAAGCTGCCGGTGACCTACGTCTGGACGCACGACTCGATCGGTCTCGGCGAGGACGGTCCGACCCACCAGCCGGTGGAGCACATGACCGCCCTGCGCGCCATCCCCGGCCTGGACGTGGTCCGCCCGGCCGACGCCAACGAGACCGCCTGGGCCTGGCGGCTGGCGCTGGAGCACACCGACCGCCCCACCGCGCTGGCGCTGAGCCGCCAGACGCTGCCGACGCTGGACCGCGACGTCCTAGGCGGTGCGGACGGGGTGGCCAAGGGCGGCTACGTGCTGGCCGAGGCGTCCAACGGCAAGCCGCAGGTGATCATCGTCGGCACCGGCTCCGAGGTGCAGCTCTGCCTGACCGCCCGGGAGCGCCTGGAGGCCGACGGCACGCCCACCCGGGTGGTTTCGATGCCCTGCCAGGAGTGGTTCTACGAGCAGGACGAGGCGTACCGGGAGTCGGTGCTCCCACGCGGGGTAAAGGCACGGGTGAGCGTGGAGGCGGGCATCGCGATGTCCTGGCGCGGCGTCGTCGGCGACCTCGGCGAGAGCGTCAGCCTGGAGCACTACGGGGCGAGCGCCCCACACACCGTGCTCTTCGAGCAGTTCGGGTTCACCCCCGACCGGATCGTGGCGGCGGCACACGCCTCGCTGGCCCGGGTGGGCGACATCACCGGTTTCACGACCGGCAACTGAGGGGAGCGTGGACGGCATGACGGACAGGCTGAGTGAGCTCACCGCCACGGGTGTGGCGGTGTGGCTGGACGATATTTCCCGGGTACGCCTGAGCTCCGGCGGGCTGGACCAGCTGCGGCGGGAGAAGCGCGTCGTCGGTGTCACCACCAACCCGACGATCTTCGCGAAGGCGCTGAGCGACGCAGACGAGTACAACTGGCAGCTGCGCGACCTCGCCGCCCGTGGGGTGGACGTCGAGGAGGCCGTACGCATGCTCACCACGTACGACGTGCGGTGGGCCTGCGACGTGATGCGCCCGGCGCACGACCAGAGCGCCGGCGTCGACGGCCGGGTCTCCATCGAGGTGGACCCACGGTTGGCGCACGAGAGCGACCGGACGGTCGCCGAGGCCAAGGCGCTGTGGTGGCTGGTCGACCGGCCCAACCTCTTCATCAAGATCCCGGCCACCGAGGCGGGCCTCCCGGCGATCACCGCCACGCTGGCCGAGGGGATCAGCGTCAACGTGACCCTGATCTTCGGTCTGGACCGCTACTCCGCGGTGATGGAGGCGTTCCTGGCCGGCCTGGAGCAGGCCAAGGCGAACGGTCACGACCTTTCCACCATCGGGTCCGTGGCGTCCTTCTTCGTCTCCCGTGTCGACTCCGAGGTCGACAAGAGGCTCGAGAAGATCGGCTCCGATCCGGCGAAGGCGGTCAAGGGCAAGGCGGCCGTCGCCAACGCCCAGCTGGCGTACGAGCGCTACGGCGAGGTGTTCTCCTCCGACCGTTGGCAGGCGCTCGCCGACGCCGGCGCGCACCCCCAGCGCCCCCTGTGGGCCTCCACCTCGACGAAGAACCCGGACTACCGGGACGTCATCTACGTCGAGGAGCTGATCGCGCCCGGAACGGTCAACACCATGCCGGAGGCGGTCATCCACGCGTACGCCGACCACGGTGAGACCCACGGCGACACCATCACCGGCTCCTACGACGCGGCCCGCAAGGTCTTCACCGAGCTGGAGTCGGTCGGGGTGGACATGGCCGACGTGATCGCCACCCTGGAGCGCGAGGGCGTGGAGAAGTTCGCGACCAGCTGGCAGGAGCTGATCGACGGCGTCCGCAAGTCGCTGGACGCGGCGGCTAAGGGCAGGGGTGCGCCGAACAAGGCCGCCAAGGGCAACGCCAAGGCCGCCGAGAAGGCCGGTGGTAACGCATGAGCGACCTGCTGGCCGGGCCTGTGGAGGCCGCAGCCGGGCTCGCCGTGTACGGCGCGGACGCGGTCGACAAGTCCGCGCCCGCCTCGACCCGCGACGCGCTGATCAAGTCCGGCGTCGCGGGCAAGCTGGCGGCCAAGGACCCGAGCCTGTGGGGGCCGGACGCCGAAGCCGAGGCGAAGATCCGGCTGGGCTGGGTGGACACCCACCGGCGTAGCCGGGAGCTGCTGGCACAGCTGGCCGAGTTGACCGCGGAGCTGGCCGACCTGGACCACGTCGTGCTCGCCGGCATGGGCGGCTCGTCGCTGGCCCCCGAGGTGATCGCCCGCACCATGGGTCGGCCGCTGACGGTGCTGGACACGACCGACCCGGGCCAGGTCCGGGCGGCGCTGGGTGACCGGCTGGAGCGCACCGTGGTGGTGGTGGCCAGCAAGTCCGGCTCGACGGTGGAGACGGACAGCCACCGACGCGCCTACTGGCAGGCGTTCCTGGACGCCGGGATGACCGAGGCGGAGGCCGGTCGGCACTTCGTCATCGTCACCGACCCCGGCTCGCCGCTGGAGGCCACCGCCACCGAGATGGGCGCGTTCACCGTGCTGGCCGACCCGAACGTGGGCGGCCGGTACTCGGCGCTGACCGCGTTCGGGCTGGTGCCCTCGGCGCTGGCCGGGGTCGAGGTGGCGGAGCTGATCGACCAGGCCGACGCGTTGGCCGCGTCGCTCGCCGGGGATCGGGACAACCCGGCCCTCGCGCTGGGCGCCGCGCTGGGCGCCGCCGCAACGCTGGCCCAGGACAAGGTCGCACTGATCTCCGACGGCACCGGCATCGAGGGGTTCGGCGACTGGGCCGAGCAGTTGATCGCCGAGTCGACCGGCAAGGCCGGGGTGGGCATCCTGCCGGTGGTCGTCGAGTCTCCACAGAGCGCCGGCGCCACCGGCCCGGACGTGCTGACCGTCAGCTACGGCGGCGCACTGGCCCCCGGTGACACGCCGGGCGGCGGAGCCGACCCGGACGTGGCGGTCAACGGCCCACTCGGCGCGCAGTTCCTGGCCTGGGAGTACGCGACCGCGGTGGCCGGGGTGGTGCTCGGCATCGACCCGTTCAACCAGCCGAACGTCACCGAGTCCAAGGAGAACACCAACAAGATCCTGGCCTCGGGCCTGCCGGCGGAGACGCCGTCGTTCACCGAGGGCGCGATCGAGGTGTACGCGCCGCAGGGCGCCCCCGGTGACCTGGCCGGCGTACTGCGCTGGCTGCTCGACGGGATGGGCGACGACGGCTACCTGGCGGTGATGGCGTACCTGGACCGGTTCGCCGACGCGGACGCGGGCCGGCTGCGTTCGCTGCTGGCCGAAGCGGCCGGCCGGCCGGTCACCTTCGGTTGGGGACCACGGTTCCTGCACTCCACCGGCCAGTACCACAAGGGCGGCCCGCAGGTGGGCAGCTACCTGCAGGTGACCGGCGCGGTCGCCGAGGACCTGCCGGTGCCGGGCAAGCCGTACACCTTCGGCGAGTTGCAGGCGGCACAGGCCGCCGGTGACCGGCAGGCCCTCGTGGGCCGGGAGCGGCCGCTCCTGCGGCTGCACCTGACCGACCGGGCCGCCGGCGTCGCCCAACTGCTCGACGCGGCCGGTGAGCTGCGGGCGTGAGGATGGACGACGTGACGCAAGCGGAGCGAGGAGGCGGCGTGAACCCGCTGCGCGACCCGCAGGACCGCCGGCTGCCCCGGATCCCCGAGCCGTGCGCTCTGGTGATCTTCGGGGTGACCGGCGACCTGGCCCGCAAGAAGCTGCTCCCGGCGGTCTACGACCTGGCCAACCGGGGGCTGCTCCCGCCTGGTTTCGTGGTGCTCGGCTTCGCCCGCCGCGACTGGGGTGACGGCGACTTCGAGACGCTGGCCTGCGAGGCGGCACGCAAGCACGCGCGTACTCCGTGGCGGGACGAGGTGTGGGCACGGCTGGCCGGCAACATCAAGTTCGTCGGCGGGTCGTTCGACGACGACGCCGCCTTCGACCAGCTCGCCACGACGCTGGACGAGCTGCGGCAGAGCCACGGCATCACCGGCAACGCGGCGTTCTACTTCTCCATCCCTCCGCCCGCTTTCCCGGTCGTGCTCAAGCAACTGGCCCGCACCGGGATGGCCGACAACGAGAAGTCCGGCGGCTGGCGCCGGGTGGTGGTGGAGAAGCCGTTCGGCAACGACCTGCCCTCGGCGAAGGCGCTCAACGACCTGGTCGACGACGTCTTCACCCGCCAGGACGTCTTCCGCATCGACCACTACCTGGGCAAGGAGACGGTCCAGAACATCCTCGCCCTGCGGTTCGCCAACAACCTGTTCGAGCCGCTGTGGAACTCCAAGTACGTCGACTCGGTGCAGATCACCATGGCCGAGGACGTCGGCATCGGCAGCCGCGCGGGCTTCTACGACACCGTCGGCACCGCCCGCGACGTACTCCAGAACCACCTGCTCCAGCTCCTGGCCCTGGTGGCGATGGAGGAGCCGACCAGCTTCGACGCCGACGAGATCCGGACCGAGAAGCTGAAGGTGCTCAGGGCGATCACCCTGCCCAAGGACGTGGCCCGGGACACCGTCCGCGGCCAGTACCTGCCGGGGTGGGTCGGCGGTGAGCGCGCGGTCGGCTACCTGGAGGAGCAGGGCGTTCCCTCCGACTCCACCACCGAGACGTACGTGGCGGTGCGGCTCGGCATCCAGAACCGCCGCTGGGCCGAGGTGCCGTTCTACATCCGGGCCGGCAAGCGGCTGCCCCGGCGGGTCACCGAGGTCGCCATCATGTTCAAGAAGGCGCCGCACCTGCCGTTCAACGACGCCGACATGGAGTCGCTGGGCAACAACCAGCTGGTCATCCGGGTCCAGCCGGACGAGGGCGTGGTGCTCAAGTTCGGCTCGAAGGTGCCGGGCACCACGATGGAGGTCCGCGACATCGCGATGGACTTCCAGTACGGCGAGGCGTTCACCGAGTCCAGCCCGGAGGCGTACGAGCGGCTGGTGCTGGACGTGCTGATCGGCGACCGCACGCTCTTCCCGGACGCGGCGGAGGTCGAGCAGAGCTGGCAGGTGATCGACCCGCTGGAGCACGCCTGGGACGGCACCACGCCGGAGCCGTACCGCTCCGGCGAGTGGGGGCCTCGGGCAGCCGACGAGATGCTGGCCCGCGAGGACCGCGCCTGGCGGCGAGCGTGAGCGAGCGCAGCGAGCGAACCAGGAGGCTCCAGTGATCGGGCTGTGGGACACCACCGGCAACGAGGTGGTCAAGGCGCTCGCCGCCGAGCGGCGCAGCGCCGGCGGGGTGGCCAGCGGCATGGCGCTCACCCTCATCGTGGTGGTGGACGAGAAGCGGGTCCGGGAGGCGGAGGCGGCGGCGACGATCGCGGCGGCCGCCCACCCGTGCCGGCTGGTGGTGGTGGTCCGCTCCGAGATCGAGCGGGACCGCAACCGGCTGGACGCGGAGATCGTGGTCGGTGGCCGGCTCGGCCCGTGCGAGGCGGTGGTCACCCGCATGTACGGGCGGCTGGCCCTGCACGCCGAGTCGGTCGTGATGCCGCTGCTGGTCCCGGACGTGCCGGTGGTCACCTGGTGGCACGGCGAGCCGCCGGCCGAGGTCGCCACCGACTTCCTCGGCGTGGTCGCCGACCGGCGGATCACCGACACGGCGCAGGCCACCGACCCGGTGGAGGCGCTGCGGCAGCGGGCCCGGGACTACGCCCCGGGCGACACCGATCTGGCGTGGACCCGGATCACCCCGTGGCGGAGCCTGGTCGCCGGGGCGTTCGACACCACCGAGGCGCGGGTCACCGAGGCGACCATCGTGGCGCCGCCCAGCGACCCGACGGCGGAGCTGATGGCCGGTTGGCTTGGCAGCCGGCTCGGCATCACCCCACGCCGGGTGGCGAGCGACGAGTTCCCGCGGATGCGCGAGGTGGAGCTGACCTGCGCCAACGGCGACCACCTGACGTTGACCCGCGAGGACAGCATGGCGGTGTTCCGGCGGACCGGCCAGGACGACCGGGCCCTGCCGCTGGTGCGTCGGCCGCTCGGTGACGAGCTCGCCGAGGAGCTGCGCCGGCTGGACGCCGACCAGGTGTACGCGGAGGCGTTGGGCGCCACCGCCGGGCTGCGCGGCCTGGAGCAGCGCCCATCGCAGCGGGTGCACGTCTGGAAGGATCCGGCCACCGCCCAGCGCGCCGAGGCCGGGGTCACCGCGCACGCCGGCACGAGCGGCGAGCGCTGAGCCCGCCGGCGTCCGGGGCACCACATCGGGCAGGGTCCGGTGACCCTGGTCCCTGCCTCCGGGGCACTCCGCCCCGCCACATCCGGGCACCGGCCCGGGCACGACGCGACAGCGACCGCCCCGCGGTCGGGAAACGAAGGCACAACCAATGAGTGAGGCGACTGTCGCCGTCCACGCCGACGCCGATCTGCTGGCGCAGGCCGTGGCGGCCCGGCTGCTGGTGAAGCTGCTCGACGCCCAGGCCGACCGGGGCGAGGCCTCGGTGGTGCTCACCGGCGGGCGGATCGCCGCAGCCGTGTACCGGGCGGTGGCACATCTGCCGGCCCGCGACGCGGTGGACTGGTCCCGGGTCGACGTGTGGTGGGGCGACGAGCGGTTCCTGCCCGCCGGCGACCCGGAGCGCAACGAGACCCAGGCCCGCGCCGCCCTGCTGGACGTGGTGCCGCTGAACCCGGCCCGGGTGCACCCGATGCCCGCCTCCGACGGCCCGGCCGGCAACGACCCCGAGGCGGCTGCCGCCGCGTACGCGGAGGAGCTGGCGCGCGCCGCCCGACCCGGGCACGCCGTGCTGCCGCACTTCGACGTGCTGATGCTGGGCGTCGGGGAGGACGGGCACGTTGCGTCGATCTTCCCCGAGCACCCGGTGCACTACGAGAGCCGGCCGTGCAGCGCGGTGCGGGGCAGCCCGAAGCCGCCGCCGGTGCGGACCACGCTCACCCTGTCGACGATCAACACCGCCGAGGAGGTCTGGCTGGTGGCTGGCGGCGCGGACAAGGCGCGGGCGGTGGGCATGGCGCTGGCCGGGGCCGGACCGGTGCAGTTGCCGGCCGCCGGGGTGCACGGCGTGGACCGTACCCGCTGGCTGCTGGACCGGGCGGCGGCCGCCGACGTGCCCGCCCGCCTGCGCAGCCTGCGCTGACCGCTGCGCACCCCGCGCTGAAAGGAAGGGTCCCTTATTAACGCGTAGCGTTAATAAGGGACCCTTCCTTTCATTCGCCCCGGCGGCGGCGCAGCGCGGCGAGCGCCTCGGCCAGCAGCGCCTCGCCCTCCTCGGCGGTACGCCGCTCCTTCACGTACGCCAGGTGGCTCTTGTACGGCTCGGCGCGGGCCCGCCCGGGCGGGTTCTGCGCGTCCTGCCCGGCGGGCAGACCGCAGCGGGGACAGTCCCACAGCGGCGGCGCCACGGCGTCCGCGGCGATCCGGATGCTGGTCCGGTGGTCGTTGCGGCACCAGTAGGTGACGTCCTGTCGGGGGGCGGGAGGGTGTCGCTCGTCCTGACGGACGGGTGCGGACCCGATCCGGGCGCCGCGGATGACATTGCCACTCGGCACGGCTGCTCGCTCCTGTCGTCGGAGGGACCCGCCGTCTTCAGGGGTGGGCGGCGGGCGACGCGGTGCAGCGGAGAAAAGCCTGCGCGCGGCCCGTCTGGTGACGGACCGCGCGCAGATTGTACGACTTTACGGGCTGCTCAGGCGCCGCTGTTCATCTGGAGGCGGAGCCAGAGCCCCAGCCCGATGATGGCGGCGAACCAGACGACACTCACCAGAACGGTGTAGCGGTCCAGGTTCTTCTCCGCCACCGAAGAGCCGGCGAGGCTGGAGCTGACGCCACCGCCGAACATGCTCGACAGACCGCCGCCCTTGCCGCGGTGCAGCAGGATGAGCAAGGTGAGCAGGACGCTCGTGATGATCAGCAACACGATCAACGTGTATGCGAACCAGATCGGCATGGCTGGGGTCAGTCCTCTCGTAGCGATCCTCGCCCGGTCTGATCGGGCACGGCGGCACCGACCGGCGGACGGGCGGGGTCAAGGATACCGAGCGATCAGCGGGCGATGTGCTCCGGGAACCGGCAGATCTGCGCGAATTCCTCCGCGTCCAGGCTGGCGCCACCCACCAGGCCCCCGTCCACGTCCGTCTGGCCCATGATCGTGGCGATGTTGGACGCCTTGACCGAGCCGCCGTAGAGGACCCGGACCTGGTCCGCGGTGTCCTGGCCGAAGCGCTCCACCAGCCGCTGGCGGACCGCGCCGCAGACCTCCTGGGCGTCCCCCGGCGTCGCGGTCTTGCCGGTACCGATCGCCCAGACCGGCTCGTACGCGATCACCACCTGCCGCACCTGCTCGGGGGTGAGCCCGGCGAGGCCACCGTCGAGCTGGTCGGAGCAGTGCGCCACGTGGCCGCCCTGCTCGCGAACGTCCAGCCCCTCCCCCACGCAGAGGATCGGGGTCAGGCCGTGCGCCAGCGCCGCCTTCACCTTGGCGTTGACCAGCGCGTCGTCCTCGTGTTGGTAGGCCCGCCGCTCGGAGTGCCCGACGACGACGTACGAGCACCCGAGCTTGGCCAGCATCGCGCCCGAGATCTCCCCGGTGTACGCGCCCGACGCGTGCGGCGAGAGGTCCTGCGCGCCGTACCCGATGAGCAGCTTGTCCCCGTCCACCGCCGTCTGCACGGTGCGCAGATCGGTGAAGGGCGGCAGGACGACCGTCTCCACCTCGGTGAGCTGCTTCTCGGTGAGGCTCGCGGCCAGCTTCTGCACCAGCAGGTTGGCCTCGAGGTGGTTGAGGTTCATCTTCCAGTTGCCGGCCATCAGTGGCCGGCGGGCGGTGCTCGCCATTCAGTTCTCCAGGGCCGCGATGCCGGGGAGGGTCTTGCCCTCGAGGTATTCCAGGGAGGCGCCGCCGCCGGTGGAGATGTGCCCGAAGGACGTCTCGTCGAGGCCCAGCGCACGGACCGCCGCCGCCGAGTCGCCGCCACCGACGACGCTGAACGCGTCGGCCTTGGTGATCGCCTCGGCGACCCCCCGGGTGCCCGCCGCGAACGCCGGCATCTCGAACACGCCCATCGGGCCGTTCCAGAAGACCGTCTTCGCCTGGGACAGCGCGGCGGCGAAGCCGGCCACCGTCTCCGGGCCGATGTCCAGACCCAGCCGGTGGCTCGGGATGCCGTCGACGCGGACCGTGTCGTGCGTGGCGTCCGGGGCGAACGCGTCCGCGACCACCACGTCGACCGGGAGCATGATCTTGCCTGCGGCCCGCTCCAGCAGGTTGCCGCAGGTCTCGACCATGTCCTTCTCCAGCAGCGAGGTGCCCACCTCCAGGCCCTGGGCCTTGAGGAAGGTGAAGCACATGCCGCCGCCGATGAGCAGCCGGTCGACCGTGGGCAGCAGAGCCTCGATCACCGCCAGCTTGTCGGAGACCTTGGACCCGCCGAGCACCACCACGTACGGCCGCGCGGGGTCGCTGGTGAGCGTGGAGAGCACCTCCACCTCGCGCAGCACCAGCCGGCCGGCCACGTGCGGCAGCCGGGCCGGCACGTCGTACACGCTGGCGTGCTTGCGGTGCACGGCGCCGAACGCGTCGTCGACGTACGCGCCGCCGAACGCGGCGAGCTGATCGGCGAAAGCGCCCCGCTCGGCGTCGTCCTTGCTGGTCTCACCCGCGTTGAAGCGCAGGTTCTCCAGAAGGGCGACCTGGCCGTCGGCCAGGCCCGCGACGGTGGAGCGGGCGGAGTCGCCGACCGTGTCGGTGGCGAAGTGCACCGGCGCGCCGAGCAGCTCACCGAGCCGCCCGGCGACCGAGCGGAGGCTGAACTGCTGGTCCGGCGTGCCCTTCGGACGACCCAGGTGCGAGCAGACGACCACCTTGGCACCGGCCTCGACCAGCGCGCCGAGGGTCGGCAGCACCGCGCGGATGCGCCCATCGTCGCTGATGGCGCCGGTCTGCTTGTCGAGCGGGACGTTCAGGTCGGCGCGCACCAGCACGCGCCGACCCGACACCCCCTCGGCGAGCAGGTCGTCGAGGGTACGGATGCTCACAGCGACGAACCCACCAGCTTGACCAGGTCGACCAGGCGGTTGGAGTAGCCCCACTCGTTGTCGTACCAGCCGACGACCTTGACCTGGTTGCCGACCACCTTGGTCAGCGGCGCGTCGAAGATGCACGACGCCGGGTCGGTGACGATGTCGGTGGAGACGATCGGGTCCTCGTTGTAGACCAGGATGCCCTTGAGCGGGCCGTCCGCGGCGGCCTTGAGCGCGGCGTTGACCTCGTCCACGGTGGTCTCGCGACCCACGTTGACGGTGAGGTCGGTGACCGAGCCGGTCGGGATCGGCACCCGCAGGGCGTACCCGTCGAGCTTGCCCTTGAGGTCCGGCAGCACCAGGCCGATCGCCTTGGCGGCGCCGGTGGAGGTCGGCACGATGTTCAGCGCGGCGGCCCGGGCCCGGCGGAGGTCCTTGTGCGGGGCGTCCTGGAGGTTCTGGTCCTGGGTGTACGCGTGGATCGTCGTCATCAGACCGTGCTGGATGCCGAACGTGTCGTGCAGGACCTTCGCCATCGGGGCGAGGCAGTTGGTGGTGCACGAAGCGTTGGAGATGATGGTGTGCTTCGCCGGGTCGTAGGTGTCCTGGTTGACGCCCATGACGACCGTGACGTCCTCGTTCTTCGCCGGGGCGGAGATGATGACCTTCTTGGCCCCGCCGGCGACGTGCGCCTTGGCCTTGGTGGCGTCGGTGAAGAAGCCGGTCGACTCGATGACGACGTCGGCGCCGACCTCGCCCCACGGCAGCGACGCCGGGTCCTTCTCGGCGTACGCCTTGATGGTCTTGCCACCGACGGTGATCTCGTCGGCGGTCGCCTTGACCTCGTACGGCAGGCGACCCAGGATGCTGTCGTACTTGAGCAGGTGGGCGAGCGTGGCGTTGTCGGTCAGGTCGTTCACCGCCACAACCTCGATGTCGGCGTCGGACGCCAGCACTGCCCGGAAGAAGTTACGGCCGATCCGGCCGAAGCCGTTGATGCCAACCCGGATGGTCACAGGTCCCATCTCCTCGCGTTCTGGTCCGCCGGCTTCAGACAACGGGCCGGCGGAGTGGTGTGCGCCGACCGCTGGAGCCGGCCGTTGACGGTTCATCTCGGCCACCCCGCCGCGGTCTGAGGACCTGACCGCCCGAGGCGGTGGGCACGACGAGGAGTGCCTGTGTCGGCCCCCTTGCCGTACGCAGCGACCATATCCGAGCGTGCGCGGCCACGCTGCGCCGGGTGGTGTTCCCGGGCGCACCGTGCGACCCCACCGTCCTATCAGACCACGAGCATGTCGGGCGTGACGGCCGCTTCGGTATCCGGGATGCCGAGGTCCCGGGCCCGCTTGTCGGCCAGCGCCAGCAGCCGGCGGATCCGCCCGGCGATGGCGTCCTTGGTCAGCGGAGGCTCGGCCAGCGCGCCCAGCTCCTCCAGCGACGCCTGCCGGTGCTCCAGGCGCAGCCGGCCAGCGTCGGTCAGGTGGTTGGGCGCCTCGTCGGCGAGGATCTCCAGCGCCCGGGTCACCCGGGCGGCGGCGGCCACGGCGGCGCGCGCCGAGCGGCGCAGGTTGGCGTCGTCGAAGTTGGCCAGCCGGTTGGCGGTGGCCCGTACCTCGCGGCGGACCCGGCGCTCCTCCCAGGCCAGCACGCTGGAGTGCGCGCCGATCCGGGTGAGCAGCGCGGCGATGGCGTCACCGTCCTTGACCACCACCCGGTCCACCCCGCGCACCTCGCGGTTCTTGGCGGTGATCCCGATCCGACGGGCCGCGCCGACCAGCGCCAGCGCCGACTCCGGCCCCGGACAGGTGATCTCCAGGGCGCTGGAGCGGCCGGGCTCGGTGAGCGAGCCGTGCGCCATGAAGGCGCCCCGCCAGGCGGAGACCGCGCAGCAGACGTTCGCCGCCACCACGTGCGGGGGCAGCCCGCGTACCGGCCGGCCGCGTACGTCCAGCAGGCCGGTCTGCCGGGCCAGGGCCTCGCCGTCCTTGACCACGCGGACGATGAAGTGGCTGCCCTTGCGCAGGCCGCCGGAGGCCAGCACGTGGATCTCACTGGAGTACCCGTAGACCTCAGCGATCTCCCGGCGCAGCCGTCGGGCCACCGCCCCGGTGTCCAGCTCCGCCTCCACCACCACGCGGCCGGAGACGATGTGCAGGCCCCCGGCGAAGCGCAGCAGTGCCGCCATCTCCGCCCGCCGACAGCAGGGCTTGGGCACGTCGACCCGACTCAGCTCGTCCTTGACCGCAGCCGTCATCGCCATTGTGCGTCCCCTCACGGACCGGTTCCGGCGTGTCGCCGGAGATTACGTACGTGTCTAACGATCGGCGCCCAGGACAGGCACCAGCGCGGCGCCCAGGGCAGCCGGATCATGGCGGGGAGTGCCGTCGATGACGGCGACGGGGGCGAGGACCAGGCGGGCACCCAGCGATTCTGCCGCACGTTCGACCGGTTCGGGGTCACCCACCGCCTTGGCGTCGGCCAGCACAAGATCCACCTTGAGCTCGGGAAGGTACCAGTGCAGCGCCGCGAGGTGGTCGGCGACGGAGAGCCCGAGGGTCTCCTTCTCCGCGGCGAGGTTCAGGGTGACCAGTCGCCGGGCCGGGCTGGACACGATCGCGTCGGCCAGCTGCGGCACCAGCAGGTGCGGCAGCACGCTGGTGTACCAGCTGCCCGGCCCGAAGATCAGCCAGTCCGCCGCGCCGATCGCGGCCAGCGCCTCGGCGCAGGCCGCCGGGGCGGTCGGGCTGAGCCGCAGCGACTCGACCCGCCCGGTGGTGACCGCCACCTGGTGCTGGCCGCGCACGGTGCGCACCTCGTCCGGCGCGGCCGGGTCGGCGCCCCGCACCCGGGCCTCGATGCCCACCGGTTCGCGGGACATGGGCAGCACCCGGCCGACCGCGCCGAGCATGGCGCCGGCGTGCTCCAGCGCGGCCACCGGGTCACCGAGCAGCTCCATCAGGCCGCAGAGCACCAGGTTGCCGACCGCGTGCCCGGCCAGCCCGTCGGCCCGGGCCTCCGCCCGGCCGGCGCCACCGTCCGGACCGCCCGCCGCCGGGTCCGCGCCGGTCGCCGCGTCGGCGGGCGCGGCGGCGAAGCGGTGCTGGAACAGCCCGGCGCTGCGCCGCGTGGCGGGATGGTCCCCGGCCAGCGCGACCAGCGCCTGCCGCAGGTCACCGGGGGGCAGGCCACCCCGCTCGGCGCGCAGCCGGCCGCTGGAGCCACCGTCGTCGCCGACCGTGACCACCGCGGTGATGTCCAGATCAAGTTCGGGGGCGCAGTGGCGCAGCGCGCGCAGCGAGGCGGAGAGGCCGTGCCCACCGCCGAACGCCACCACCCGGCGGGCCGTCATTCCCGCCCCAGGTCGCGGTGCTGGGCGTTGGCCGCCAACCCGGACTGACGCAACCGGCCGGCCAGCTCCTCGGCGATGGCCACGCTGCGGTGCTTGCCGCCGGTGCAGCCCACGGCGACCGTCAGATACCGCTTGCCCTCCCGCTCGAAGCCGGCCGTGGTGGCGTTGACCAGGTCGGCGTACGAGGCGACGAAGGCGTCGGCGCCCTCCTGGCCCAGCACGTACGCGCTGACCGCCTCCTCCCGCCCGGTGTGCTCGCGCAGCTCCGGCACCCAGTACGGGTTGGGCAGGAACCGGGCGTCCAGCACGAAATCGGCGTCCGGTGGCAGGCCGTACTTGAAGCCGAACGACAGCACGGTGACCCGCAGCCGGCGGGCGTCCTCGCCGCCGAACAGCTCCTCGATGCGTCGGCGGAGCTGGTTGACGTTCAGGTGGCTGGTGTCGATGATCACGTCGGCTTGGTCGCGAGCCTCCTCGAGCAGCCCACGCTCCACGGCGATGCCGTCGGCCAGCCGCCCGTCGCCCTGCAACGGGTGCGAACGCCGGACGCTCTCGAACCGCCGGATCAGCACCTCGTCGTCGGCGTCGACGAAGACCACCCGGGGTGAGAAGCCGCGCTCCTTGAGCTCCCGGATCGCCCCGGCCAGGTCCGTGGAGAAGGCGCGCGAGCGCACGTCCAGCACCATCGCGGTACGCCGGGCCGCGCCGCCGGCCTTGAACGCCAGCTCGGCCATGTCGAGCATCAGCGCCTGCGGCAGGTTGTCCACCACGTAGTACCCGACGTTCTCCAACGCCCGGGCGACCGTGCTGCGGCCGCCGCCGGAGAGCCCGGTGACCACCACGAGTGTGGTCTCCGACTCGGCCGTCGGCGGCCCGTCGATGGCCTCCGGGACGTCGATCCGGTCACTGGCTGTGCGCGCCTCGCTCACCCGTACCCCCAAGCCGTGGCGCCGCGGCCGCCATCGGCCGCGATTGGTCAATCAGCGACTCTATCCCGCCGCCCGGCCCAGGTCGGGCACCCGTCACCGGTCGGCCCGGCCCGGCCCGGTCACCCATCTCTCCGGGTGCGCCGGGCGTGCGCTGTCGGGGTGGGCTCGTAGACTCCGCGGATGGCTTCCCCCACCGACCTGCGTACCGAGGACGCGCTGCCGGTGCTGCGCCGGGTGTTCGGCTACGACGCCTTCCGCGGTTTCCAGCAGGAGGTGATCGACCACGTGGTGGCCGGCGGTGACGCGCTGGTGTTGATGCCCACCGGCGGCGGCAAGTCGCTCTGCTACCAGATCCCGGCGCTGGTCCGTGACGGCGTCGCGGTCGTCGTGTCCCCGCTGATCGCCCTGATGCAGGACCAGGTGGACGCGCTCACCGCGGTCGGTGTGCGGGCCGGCTTCCTCAACTCGACCCAGACTCTCGACGCCCGGCGCCGGGTCGAGGCGGCTTTCCTCGCCGGCGAGCTGGATCTGCTCTACCTGGCGCCGGAGGCGCTCGGCGTGCGGTCCACCCTCGCCCTGCTCGACCGGGGCAGGCTCGGGCTCTTCGCGATCGACGAGGCGCACTGCGTGTCCCAGTGGGGGCACGACTTCCGCCCCGACTACCTGGCGCTGTCGATGCTGCACGAGCGGTGGCCGGAGGTGCCCCGGATCGCGCTGACCGCCACCGCGACCAGCGCCACCCGCACCGAGATCGCCAGCCGGCTCAAGCTCGACGACGCCCGCCACTTCGTGGCCAGCTTCGACCGGCCCAACATCCAGTACCGGATCGTGCCCAAGCGCGAGCCACGCAAGCAGTTGCTGACCCTGCTGCGCGATGAGCACCCCGGCGACGCGGGGATCGTCTACTGCCTGTCCCGGGCCTCGGTGGACAAGACGGCCGAGTTCCTCACCGCCAACGGGATCGCCGCGCTGCCCTACCACGCCGGCCTGGACGCGGCCACCCGCGCCGCCAACCAGCAGCGCTTCCTGCGCGAGGACGGCCTGGTGATGGTGGCCACCATCGCCTTCGGCATGGGCATCGACAAGCCCGACGTCCGGTTTGTCGCGCACCTCGACCTGCCCAAGTCGGTCGAGGGCTACTACCAGGAGACTGGCCGCGCCGGCCGGGACGGGCTGCCGTCGACGGCCTGGCTGGCGTACGGGCTCCAGGACGTGGTCCAGCAGCGCAAGATGATCGAGACGTCCGACGGCGACCTTGCGCACCGCCGCAACCTCGCCGCGCACCTGGACGCGATGCTCGCGCTCTGCGAGACGGTGCGCTGCCGGCGCGTCCAGCTGCTCGAATACTTCGGCGAGCCGGCGACGGCCGCCTGCGGCAACTGCGACACCTGCCTCAACCCGCCGGAGTCCTGGGACGGCACGGTCGCCGCGCAGAAGTTGCTCTCCACCGTCTTTCGTCTCGACCGCGAGCGCAACCAGCGGTTCGGCGCGGGGCAGTGCATCGACATCCTGCTCGGCAAGCAGACCGACAAGATCAGCCAGCACGGCCACGACGGGCTCACCGTCTTCGGCATCGGCACCGAGCTGAGCGAGGCGGAGTGGCGGGGCGTGGTCCGGCAGTTGCTCGCCGAGGGGCTGCTCGCCGTGGAGGGCGACTACGGCACGTTGGCGCTGACCGAGGCGAGCGCCGAGGTGCTGGGGCGCCGGCGCACCGTCACGATGCGCCGCGAGCCGGAGAAGCCGGCGTCGAGCCGGTCGACGAAGCCGCGCGGCGCGGCCACCGTGGTCGCGGACCTGGGCCCGGCCGCCACGGCGGTCTTCGAGCGGCTGCGCGGCTGGCGGGCGGCCATCGCAAAGGAGCAGGGCGTGCCGGCGTACGTGATCTTCCACGACGCCACGCTGCGACAGATCGCGAGCGACGCGCCTGGCTCGCTGGCCGATCTGTCCCGGGTCAGCGGGGTCGGCGAGAACAAGCTCGCCAAGTACGGCGAGCAGATCCTGGCGGTCCTCGCCGCCGACACCGCCCCGGCCTGACGTCGAGCTGGGCATGACGAAAGGGCCGGACCCTGGTGGGGGTCCGGCCCTTGTCGCGGTGTTGCTTGGGTCAGCTGGTGGCGTAGCCGCGGGTGGCGATCCAGTCGGCGAGGTGCTCGACGGTGACCTCGTAGGAGGCGGTGTTCGCATCGGCGGAGTC
>NZ_JBSFYP010000095.1:0-21408 GCF_053599835.1 Micromonospora sp. NPDC005163 | reverse complement strand
CCGCGCGGGCGGGCGGCGCGGGAGGGGGGGCCGCGGCCCCCGGGGGGGGGGGGGGGGGGGGTGGGGGGGGGGGGGGGGGGGGCCGCCCCCCCCCCGCCCCCCCCCGACCCGGGGGCCGTCGGCGGTGTGTCAGCGGCCGCTGACCGAGGGCGCGGGTGCGGGTGACCCGCCGGCCACCGCTCCCGGGTGCGCCGGGGGCACTGGCGCCGGCCGCAGCCCGGGCGGCACCGGCAGGGCGCTGCCCCGGACGAACTCGTCCCAGCTCACGTTCCACGCCGTCCAGCCGTTGCCGGCCTGCAACTGCACCTCGGTGCCCTTCACGGTGACCAGGTCACCGACCTGGGTCACTCCCATCAACCAGTCCGCCGCGGTGGCGGCGACGTTCGTGCACCCGTGCGAGACGTTGGTGCTGCCCTGGTCGCCCTCCGACCAGGGGGCCGAGTGGATGAACTCGCCGCCCCAGGTGAGTCGCTGGGCGTCATCGACGTCGACCACGTAGCCGCCGTCCGGCTCACCCCGGGTGTCGAACGTGGTCCGCTCGTGCTTCTCCATGATCACCATCTTGCCGCTCGAGGTGGGTGTACTCGCCTTGCCCAGGCTGACCGGGATCCGGCGGACCTGCTTGCCGTCGCGCAACACGGTCATCTGCTTGGTGTCGTTGTCGATCTCCAGCGCGACCTGCCGTCCGATCTTCGAGGTCGCGGTCCGCTCGGCGTCGCCGACCCGGTCCTTGCCGATCGGCAGGCCCTGCAGACCGGCCCGGACGCTGATCGTCGTCCCCGGACGCCAGAAATCGGGCGCCCGGTAATAGGCCTGAGTCCCGTCCTCCAGCCACGACCAGGCACCGGGCTGCGGCGGATTGGTCTTCACGAACAACCGTCGCTGCACGTCCGCTCTGGCCTCTTTCGGAATTCCCGGGTCGAACGCCACGGTTACCGGCATCGCCGTGCCGTACGTCCGGTTGCCGACGAAATAGAGCGTGCTGGTGATCTGCGGTTTGGTGGATTTGGCCATCGTGCTGAACGTGGTGGTTCGGGTCGTCGTGGCGCCCGAGTCGCCGGTCGCGGTCACCTCGGCGGTGTACGTCCGCTTCGGTTGCAACGGCGCGCTCGGCACCCAGCCGGAGCCGTCCTCACGGGGCTCGGCCGCGATCTGCTTCCCCTTGTCGTCCGTGAGCCGCACACCGGTGACCCGTCCGCCCTTGACCACGGTGCCCACCTCGGCGCTGACCGGCACCTCCCGCGCCTTGTCGCCCGGCGTCACCGTGAGCTCCGGCGGAGCGGCGTGCCGCTTGCCCGACGCGTCCCGATCCGCGGTGCACCCTCCCACAACCAGTGGTACGGCTGCGATGGTTACCGCCAACAGCGTCAATCGCCGCCTCAACGTCATGTTTCAGTCCCCCCGTTTTCGGCTTCCCTCCGCCATATTCTCGCCGCCTCGATCGGCGTGCCCATCCCATTCGGAAATAATCGGCGGCCCATTTATCGGCGCATTTTCCGGCGCTGAGCCAATTGGCGAAACAAAGGCATGACCGGCCCGGTCTGAGCGACACCGACCGACTCCGGCCGACCCGACCCGGGTCGTCCCGTCCGACCCCGACCACCACGATCTTGCACGTTCTGCCATCGTTGCGCGGGCTTTCGTCCCTGACCCGACGGGCAGGGATCCGGCCGTACGGCACCCGACTGCGCCGGGGTGGCGTCGGCGCAGGGAGGACGAGGTCAGGGCAGGTGACGCATCACGAGGATGGACTTTTGTCGCCTGGAGCGAAACTTCTGCTGATCGAGACGAAGCTTTGCCTTCGTCCGGAGGCAAGGGTAAGGTCGCGAATCAGATAGAAGGTTGCCCATTCGTCGATCGCCTCGCCGCCACCCGCCGGGTCGCCGTGTTCTGCTCCCGACAGGTCCGGGCCGCACCCGCGCGCCGTCCGTCATCGTCCCGCCGGATCCCCGATCCGGCCGGTTCGGCGCGCCCGGAGGCGGCAGCCGGTCGACCTCCGCCGACGGCGTGCCAGCCGTCAGGAAGGGACCACCACCATGGATCAACAGACCAACGGACCGGAGTCGGCACCGGCCTCCGAGCCGGTCAGCCGGCGGGGCCTGCTCCGCGCCGCGACCGTCTCCGCCGCCGCCCTCGGCACCGCCGGCCTGCTCGCCGGCCCGGCCGCCGCCACGCCGGCCGGACATACCCACGGTCGGCGCCGGGTGCCGGTGGACCGGATCAGCATCCAGCTCTACACGGTGCGCGACCAACTCGCCGCCGACCTGCCCGGCACCCTGACCGCACTGCGGCGGATCGGCTACCGGCGAGTGGAGCACGCCGGCTTCGTCGGGCGTACCGCGGCGCAGTTCCGGGCCGCGCTGGACGAGGCGGGGCTGCGGTCCACCTCCGGGCACACCGGCATCCCGCAGCCGTTCGACGCCGCCACCTGGGAACGCGCCCTCGCGGACGCGAACATCCTGGGCTGCAAGAAGATCGTCCACCCGTACTTCGGTCGCGACCCAGAGGGGCGCCCGATCCGGGACCCCGCCGTCTACCGTGCCCTCGCCCGGGATCTGAACCAGGCCGGCCGGCTCGCCGAGCGCGCCGGGCTGGACTTCGGCTACCACAACCACCAACTGGAGTTCGTGCCGCTGACCGACGGGTCGACCGGCTTCGACATCCTCACCCGGCAGACGGACCCGCGACTGGTCCACTTCGAACTCGACCTCTACTGGACCTGGCGGGGCGCACACGACCCGGTCGACGTGATCCGGGCCAACCGCGGCCGGATCCGCCAGGTGCACGTCAAGGACCTCGACGTCGAGGGTGGCTTCGCCGACCTCGGCGACGGCGTCATCGACTTCGGACGGATCTTCGCCCACGAACGGGAGGCGGGCATCGAGGAGTACATCGTGGAACGCGACGACGCGGGCACCCCGCCGCGCGCGCCCGCCGACGCCCTGGACACCGCCCGGGTCGGCTTCGACTATCTCGCCTCACTCCGGTACTGACGACCACCTCGGGGGACGACCTGATGAACAGGACCGCATTCGTGTCCGCCCTGCTGCTGGTGACGGCCGGCCTGGCCGCGCCACCGGCGGCCGCCGCGCCCGCGCCGGCCGCGGCGCCACCGGACAGCAGCTTCCAGAAGGTGACACTGAACGACTTCCCGGGCGAGCCGATGAGCCTCGCCGTCCTGCCCGACCTGCGGGTGCTGCACACCTCCCGCACCGGCGAGGTCCGCATCCACGACCCGCGCACCGGGCTGAACACCCTCGCCGCCGACATCCCGGTGTACGAGCACGATGAGGAGGGGCTGCAGGGGGTCGCCATCGACCCGAACTTCGCCCAGAACAAATGGGTCTACCTCTACTACTCGCCGCCGCTGAACACCCCGGTGGACGACCCGGCCACCCCCGACGTCAACGAGGGGGACGCGCCGCTGGTCGGCACCGAGGCGGACTGGCAGCGGTTCCGGGGGGCACTGCGGCTGTCCCGGTTCAAGCTGGACGGGATGAAGCTGAACCTCGGCACCGAGCAGCAGATCATCGACGTGCCCACCGACCGGGGCATCTGCTGCCACGTCGGCGGTCAGATCGACTTCGACAGCAAGGGCAACCTGTACCTGTCGACCGGTGACGACACGAACCCGTTCTTCTCCGACGGTTACATCCCGATCGACGAGCGGGCCGACCGGAACCCGGCGTTCGACGCCCAGCGCACCTCGGCCAACACGAACGACCTGCGCGGCAAGCTGCTGCGCATCCGGGTGCAACCCGGCGGCGGCTACAAGGTGCCGGCCGGCAACCTGTTCAAGCCGGGTACGGCACAGACCCGCCCGGAGATCTACGCGATGGGGCTGCGCAACGCGTTCCGGTTCGCCGTCGACCGGCGCACCGATGACGTCTACCTGGGCGACTACTCCCCGGACGCGTCCTCGTCCAACCCGGGGCGCGGGCCCGCCGGGCACGGCCGGTGGATGCTCATCGACAAGCCGGCGAACTACGGCTGGCCGTACTGCGTGACACCGGACATCGCGTACCGCGACTACGACTTCGCCACCGGCGAGTCCGGTTCGACGTTCAACTGCAAGCGCCCGGTCAACGACTCACCCCACAACACCGGGAAGCGGCAGCTGCCGCCGGTCGAGCAGCCACAGGTCTGGTACCCGTCCGCCGCCGCCGGGGAGTTCCCGCAGCTGGGCACCGGCGGCATCGGCCCGATGGGCGGCCCGGCGTACGACTACGACGGAACCAGCACCTCGCGGACCCGGTGGCCGGCCTACTACGACGGTGTGCCGCTGTTCTACGAGTGGACCCGGGACTACATCAAGGAGTTCCGCCTCGACTCCGACGGCGACGTGAAGGACATCCGGCCGGTGGTGCCGTCGCTGGTGGTGGACAACCCGATGGACATGGAGTTCGGCCCGGACGGCGCGCTCTACGTGCTGGAGTACGGCGACGGCTACTTCGCCGAGAACCCGGACGCCCAGCTGTCCCGGATCGACTTCGTCCGGGGCAACCGGACGCCGATCCCGAAGATCAGCGCGGACCCGACCGCCGGTCAGGCGCCGCTGACCGTGACCTTCTCCAGCGCGGGCACCACCGACCCGGACGGTGACGCGCTGCGTTACGCGTGGGACTTCAACGCGGACGGCTCGGTGGACAGCACCGAGGCGAATCCGGCCTGGACCTTCCAGGAGAACGGCGCGTACACCCCCACGCTGAAGGTCACCGACCGCACCGGACGCTCCGCCGCGGCGACCCTGCCGCTGCTGGTCGGGCCGCGCGCGCCGATCGTCGAGTTCGTCGCCCCGGTGGCCGGGCAACCCTTCCAGTTCGGGCAAACGGTCGCGTACCAGGTGAAGGTCACCGATGACCTGCCGGTGGACTGCTCCCGGGTGAAGGTCACCTACGTCCTCGGCCATGACGAGCACGGGCACCCGCTCTCCTCGGCGACGGGGTGCTCCGGCACCATCGCCACCTTCGTCGACGGTGGGCACGGCGGTGCTGACAACCTCACCGCAGTCTTCGTGGCGGAGTACACCGACGCGCCGACCGAGCCGGGCGTACCGCCGCAGACCGGCACGGCGACGGTCGTGCTGGATCCCGACCCGGTGGCCGGTCTGGCCGGCTGACCGGTCCTGACGACGGCGGCGGCCGGTGCACTCCGGCCGCCGCCGCTCAGCCCCAGTCGCTGTCGTCGTGGTTGTCGCGCCAGCGGCCGCCCACCGGCGGGGTGTCCAGCCGCAGCCCCTCGTCGGCGTTGCCGCCGAGGTCGTTCCCCTCGACCCGGCAGTCGACGCAGCTGCCCCGCTCGGTGATCCACAACCCGTTGGTCTGGGTCCGGCTCTCACGGTTGTCCCAGATCCGGTTGCCCCGGATCGTCGCCGAGTCGCACGCCGCGTCGATGGTGATGCCGGCCCGCCGCGCGGGCGCCGGGGACAGCTCGTACCGGCAGCCCGGCGGCGGGATGTCCCCGCTCCATGCGCTCAAGGCGTCGGGGCGGACCGGGGCGAGGGTGAGCTCGTCGCCGGTGTTCGAGGCGACCAGCGCCACGGATCGTCCGACCCGCAGCACCTTGCCCCGGTGCCCGTCGTGCGGCCAGTCGGCCGCCCGGTCCACCAGGGACCGCTCGCTGTAGCGGACCGTCTCGCCAGCACCGCCGGCCGCCTGCGCGAACTGCCGGCCGTTGTTGCGGATCCGGTTGTTGAGCAGTACCGCGTCGACCATCGGATGGTCGACCCGGACCGCGTCCAGTCCATTGCCCCAGAACTCGTTGCTCTCGATCACCACGTCCCGTGCCGGGCCCTGGTAACCGCGCCCGAGGTCGTGCCCGTGGTAGCCGTTCCGGCCGTTGTCGCTGATCCGGTTGCCCCGGATGGTGTAGGGGCCAGAGGTGTTGCCGATGCTGATCCCGTCGCCGATGTTGCCGTCGATGACGCAGTCGGTGAGCAGCCCACCCCGACCGGCCACGCCCGCGGTGCCCTCGGCCGAGACGTCGAAGCCGGCCTCCAGGTTGTCGGCCATCGTGCACGCGGAGACGATCAGCCCGTCCGCGCCCCAGTCGGAGATGCCGAACCGGTTGCCCTGACTGTGGCAGCCGATGATGCGGTACCCCCGGGGCGGGGACCAGTAGTCCTTCTGGAGTTCCAGGAAGATCCCGTTGGTGCCGTTGGCCAGGGTGGTGGAGTTGACGATGGTCAGCCGTTCCACCGCGCCCCAGCCGCCGATGCCCACGCCGATTCCCGCGCCGCCGATCTGCTCGCCGTTGTCCAGCCGGCCACAGCCGACCACCACCACACCGTCGATCAGGCTGTCCTGCAGGAAGTCGCACCCCAGCCCGGTGGCCGCGGTGTGGTGGATGTAGAGGTTGCGGAAGACACCGCGCACCACGTACTGGAGGCCGAGGCCCTTGGCCAGGTAGTTGTACTCGGCCATCGCCACCCCGGAGCCGTCGATCTCGAAGTCGGCGAAGGTGCAGTCGGCGATGTGCCGGTCCCGGCCCGCGCCGTGCTGCAGGACGGTCCAGTACGCCAACGGGGTCGGGTCGACCCGGTTGCACTCGTTGCTGAGCAGGAACCGGGTCGCCGCCGGCCCGGCCCCGACCAGCGAGACGCCGCTGCGCCACACCGTGCCGGCGTCCCGGATCGAGTAGATGCCCGGTGGGCAGTAGATGACGCGGGCCCGCCCGTCCGCCGCGTAGCCGTCGCCGAGCCGGTCCACGAGGGCAGCCAGCGCCGGCTGGTCGTTGGTTCGGCCGTCGCCGCACAGCCCGTACTCCCGCGCGTCGCAGTGCAGCGGCGCGCCGGCCGAGGCGGGCCGTCGCTCCCGGAACGCGTTGGGTACCTGGTACGCCACGAACCGGCTCCCTTCGACGCGGCGGTGCACTCCGCGGGGCCGACTTCCCGGTGACACGTTGGGGAAACCCCGGGCGTGCGCCGGCCCCGGCGCCGCACGGGCAGCGCCGGGGCCGGGGTACGCCGGGTCAGACGGCGGCGATCAGCAGCGCCGGCCGCTCCACGCAGTCGGCGACGTGCCGCAGGAAGCCACCGGCCACCCCACCGTCGCAGACCCGGTGGTCGAAGGTGAGGCTGAGCTGGGTCACCTTGCGCACGGCGAGCTGCCCGTCCACCACCCACGGCTTGTCCACGATCCGCCCCACGCCGAGCAGTGCCGCCTCGGGATGGTTGATGATCGGCGTAGAGCCGTCCACGCCGAACACCCCGTAGTTGTTCAGGGTGAAGGTGCCACCGGTCAGCCGGGCCGGCGCAAGGGTGCCCGCCCGCGCCGCCGCGGTGGTGGCCGCGAGTTCCGCGGCCAGCTCGGCGGTGGTGAGCCGCTGGGCGTCGCGCAGCACCGGCACCAGAAGGCCCCGGTCGGTCTGCGCGGCGATGCCCAGGTGCACCCCGGCGGACTGGACGATCCGCTGGGCCTCGGTGTCGACCCGGGCGTTGAGCTGCGGGAACCTGCGCAGCCCGGAGAGGCAGATCCGGGCCAGCAGGGCCAGGATGCTCACCGGCGCGTCCGGCGTCGCCGCGTTGATCGCGGCCCGGGTCTCCAGCAGCCCGGTGGCGTCCACGTCGACCCAGATGGTCACCTCGGGGATCTCCCGCCGGCTGCGGGAGAGCTTGTCGGCGATCGCCTTGCGGACGCCGGTGAGCGGGACGATCACATCGCCGTCGCCGCCCGGGATCACCGTCGCGTGCGCGTCCGGCACGGCCGCCAGCCGGGGGGCGGGCGCGGCCAGCGCCGCCTCCACGTCCGCGCGACGGATCACCCCGCCGGGCCCGGTGCCCCGCACCGTGCCCAGGTCGATCCCGCGCTCGCGGGCCAGCCGCCGGACGATCGGTGAGATGACCAGGGCGGCCGGGGCGGTCGTGCCGGCCGGGGCGCCGCCGGAGGACGCCTCGGTGCGGCCCGCCGGGCTGCCCGCGGCGGCCGGACCGGAGACATCGCCGGACGCGACGTCGGTGGGCTCGGGGGCCAGCGCCAGCCGGGGTCGGCGTCGGCGTCGGGTCGTCCCGCCGTGCCCGGTGCCGTACCCGATCAGCACGTTGCCGGAACCCGCGCGCTCCTCCTCGCGGTAGGTGGCGTGCCCGGCCGGCTCGGCACCGCCGTCCAGGGGCGCGATAGTGATCAACGGCTGGCCGACCGGACGGACCTCACCCGCCGCGCCGTGCAGGGTGACCACCCGCCCGGCGTACGGGCAGGGCACGTCGACGACCGCCTTGGCGGTCTCCACCTCGACCACGCTCTGGTCGACCGTGACCACGTCGCCGACCGCGACCCGCCACTCGACGATCTCCGCCTCGCTCAGCCCCTCGCCCAGGTCGGGCAGGAGGAAGACCTGCGTCCGCTCGACCGTGGTCATGCCGCGCTGCCCTGCATCGACCAGCGCGGGTCCGGCTGGTCGTCCCACTGCAACCGGGCCACCGCGTCGAGCACCCGGTCCACCCCGGGCAGGTGGGTGTGCTCCAGCATCGGCGCCGGGTACGGGATGTCCAGCCCGGCCACCCGCAGCACCGGGGCGTGCAGCGCGTGGAAGCAGCGCTCCTGCACCCGGGCGGCGATCTCCGCGCCGACGCCGGCGAACCCGGGCGCCTCCTGGATCACCACGCACCGGCCGGTGCGCCGGACGGAGGCGGTGATCGTGGCGTCGTCGAACGGCACGATGGTGCGCACGTCCACCACCTCCAGGTCCCAGCCCTCCTCGCGGGCGGCCTCGGCGGCCTCCAGCGCGACCGGCACCGCCGGCCCGTACGCCACCAGGGTGGCGTCGCGCCCGGGCCGGCGCACGACCGCCCGGCCGAACGGTTCGGTACGCGCCGGCAGCTCCGCGTCGGCGCTGGCGAAGTAGAGCTTCTTGGGCTCCATGAAGACCACCGGGTCCGGGTCCTCGATCGCCTCCCGCAACAGGGAGTACGCATCCTGCACGGTCGCCGGGGTGACGACCTTCAGACCCGGGGTGTGCGCGTAGTACGCCTCGGACGAGTCGCAGTGGTGCTCCACCCCGCCGATCCCGCCGGCGTACGGCACCCGGATGACGATCGGCACGCTCAGCGCGCCCCTGGTGCGGTTGCGCAGCTTCGCCACGTGCGAGGCGATCTGCTCGAAGGCCGGGTACGCGAACGCGTCGAACTGCATCTCGACCACCGGCCGCAACCCGGACATGGCCAGGCCGACGGCGAAGCCGACGATGCCGGCCTCGGCGAGGGGGGTGTCGAAGCAGCGCTTCTCGCCGAACCGGGCCTGCAGGCCGTCGGTGATCCGGAAGACGCCGCCGAGCTGGCCGACGTCCTCACCGAAGACGACCACCCGCTCGTCGGCGGCGAGGGCGTCGGCGAGCGCGGTGTTGAGGGCCTTCGCCATGGTGGTGGCCATCAGGCGTCACCCTCCTCGTCGTGCGCGGCGGCCAGCTCGGCGCGGACCTGCTCGCGCTGCTCCAGCAGCTGCGGGGTGGGCTCGGCGTAGACGTGGTCGAAGAGGCTCAGCGGGTCGACCGCGGGCTGCTCGTTCATCCGGGTCCGCAGGTCCGCCGCGTACGCCTCGGCCTGCTCGGCGATCTCGGCGACCGCCGCGTCGTCGAGCACCCCGCGCGAGCGCAGGTAGGTCTCCAGCCGGGTGACCGGGTCCCGGTCCCGCCAGGCGTCGACCTCGGCGCCGTCACGGTAGCGGGTCGCGTCGTCGGCGTTGGTGTGCGGCTCCATCCGGTAGGTGTGCGCCTCCACCAGGAACGGCCCCTTGCCGGCGCGGGCGTGCTCCACCGCGCGGGTGAGCACGGCGAGCACCGCGACCGGGTCGTTGCCGTCGACCTGCTCGCTGGGCACGCCGTAACCGACGCCCTTGTAGGCCAGCGACGGCGCCGCGGTCTGCCGGGACAGCGGGACGCTGATCGCGTACCGGTTGTTCTGGACGAAGTAGACCACCGGCGCCTTGAACACGGCGGCGAAGTTGATCCCCTCGTGGAAGTCACCCTCGCTGGTCGCGCCGTCGCCGATGAAGGCCAGCGCCACCGTGTCGCGCCCCTGGTACACCTCGCCGTGCGCCAGCCCGGCAGCGTGCACGCACTGGGTGGCGAGTGGCGTGCACTGCGGTGCGGTCCGCATCGCGGCCGGGTCGTAGCCGCAGTGCCAGTCGCCGCGCAGCAGGGTGAGCACCTCGACCGGGTCGATGCCCCGGGCGACCAGTGCCATCGACTCGCGGTAGGTGGGGAACACCCAGTCGGTGTCCCGGACCGCGAGCACCGCGGCGACCTGGCACGCCTCCTGTCCCCGGGAGGACGGGTAGACGGCGAGCCGGCCCTGCTTGGTCAGCGCCGTCGCCTGGGTGTCGAACCGGCGGCCGAGCACCATCCGGCGGTACAGCTCACGCAGCGCCTCGACGGGCGGCTCCGGGTAGTCGGTGCGGGCGGGCAGCGGGGTGCCGCTCGGGTCGAGCAGGCGGACGGGCTCGGCGTCGGGCAGCAGCGGGCGCGCCGGGTCGGGCGGGGTGGCCGCCCGACGGGTGCGCGGGGATGCCCTGCGGACCGCCTGGGGAGTGGTCGTCACGGCGGAACCTCCTGGGACGTGTGGTGGGCCTATGCTTCCGCCTGTCGGATGATTGACTCAAGATCCAGGTGGAAGGCGGGACGGTTGGCATGCAAAGGGCGCATCAGTGAGCCAGGAAGCCACCGACGGGGCGGGCCGGGCGACCGGATCGGGACGATCGGCCCGACCCCTGGACGAGGTGGACCGGCGGATCCTCGACGAGCTGGTCCGTGACGGGCGGACCTCGGTGCGCACCCTCGCCGAGCGGATCCACATCTCCCGCACCAACGCGTACGCCCGGGTGGAGCGACTGCTCCGCGACGGAGTGATCACCGGTTTCCGGGCCCAGGTGGCGCCCGTGGCGGCCGGCCTGGGCACCTCGGCGTACATCGCGCTGACGATCGAGCAGAACACCTGGCGGGAGGTTTCCGCGGAGCTGGCCCAGGTGCGCTACATCGAGCACGCCGCGCTGCTCGGCGGCGACCACGACGTGCTCGCGCTGGTCCGCGCACCGGACAACGCCGCGCTGCGGGACGTCGTGCTGGGCCGGGTGCAGAGCATCCCGGGGGTGCTGTCCACCCGCACCTGGCTGGTCTTCGAGGAGTTCGACGGGGCGGGCAGCCCCTGGGCGTGAGGTGCAAGGAAGGGTCCCCTATTAACGCCTGGCGTTAATAGGGGACCCTTCCTTGCCGCTCCGGCGGGGCCTCCAGCCCCTCCCGGTCGGCCAGCTCCAGCAGCGGCTCCAGCGAGTGCCGGTCGCCGTCCAGGCCGGCGTGTGGGTCACCCCGCTCCGCGAACCGGGCCGGCACGGAAAGCACGTCGAAGTCCTCCGGGCGGGCGTCGTCCAGCTCCGCCCAGTCCAGCGGCGCCGACACCAGAGCCTGCGGCGTGGGCCGGATCGAGTACGCCGACGTCACGGTGTGGTCCCGGGCCATCTGGTTGTAGTCGACGAAGACCGGCTTGTCCCGCTGCTCGCGCCACCAGGTGGTGGTGACCAGCTCCGGCAGGCGACGCTGCATCTCCCGGCCCAGCGCGAGCACCGCCCGCCGGCACTCGCCGAAGCTCCACCGCGGCTCGATCGACAGGTAGACGTGCAGCCCCCGGCCTCCGGTGGTCTTCGGGTAACCGGTCATGCCCAGCTCGGCGAGGAACGCCCGCACCTCGTGGGCCACCGGCACGACCTGCGCGAACTCGACGCCGGGCATCGGGTCGAGGTCGATGCGCAGCTGGTCGGGGCGCTCCACGTCGGCGGCGGTCACCGGCCACGGATGAAAGCGCAGCGTCCCCAGGTTGGCCGCCCAGATCACCACGGCCAGCTCGCTCGGCGCGACCTCGTCGGCGGTACGGCCACTGGGGAAGGTGATGTGCGCGGTGCGCACCCACTCGGGCGCGCCCGCCGGCAGCCGCTTCTGATAGAACGCGTCACCCCGGTTGGTCTGCCGGGTGGCGATTGTTGCGCCCTCGAAGACGCCGCGCGGCCAGCGTTCCAGCATGGTCGGCCGGTCCCGCAGCGCGCGCAGGATGCCGTCACCCACCGCCAGGAAGTAGCGGACCACGTCCAGCTTGGTCAGCCCGCGCTCGGGGAAGTACGGCTTGTCGGGGCTGGAGACGCGGACCAGCCGCTCCCCCACCTGGATCTCCTCCGCTGCCTTGGCCACGCCCACGAGGGTACGACGCCGGCGGGCTCCTCGCGGTCATCGACCGGAGACGAGCAGGGCGCGACGCGGACCGATCTGCCCGGCCCGCGGGCCCGGTCAGGTGACCAGGAGGACGCCGACCAGGATCAGCGGCAACCCGACGAACAGGAAGATGCCGAAGCCGGTGAGCACCCGCCCGCCCCCGGCCTCCTCGCGCTCCGGCGCGAGCCCGAAGGTGGCACGCGGGCCGAGCATGCCGATCCGGCTCAGCGTCAGGTCGCCGGTCACTCCGAACAGCGCGCCCACCACCATCAGCGCGATCCCCAGTCGGCCGGTGTAGTCACCCCCGTCGACCGCCACCCAGACCGCTGCGGCGGCCCCGACCAGAACAGCGGCGATCAGGAACAGCAGCAGCGCTTCGCGCAGACCCCGGACGACCGTCATCGTCGATTCCACCCCTCCGTCTCGGGGCGGCCCGGCCGTCCCGGACGGACATTGTGCCCCATCGACCTCCTGCGGCGCTGTCCCGAACCGGACCGGACCGCGCGGCATCGAGGGGATCGCCTGGACGTGGGTCGATGTGCCGTCGGGGGTCAGCGCGGCGGATGCCGGTCATCGACCGGCATCCGCCCGCACCCGGGCGACATTCGCCGCGGTCAGCGCTTCTCCTGCTGCATCCGGGACATCAGCATCTGCTTGCCCTGCTCACCCGCCTTGCGGCTGTTTTCCTGGATCAGGCGGAACCAGTTGGCCAGTTCACTGTCGCCATGCTGCTCGGCGTCGGCGATGTACGTGTCCATCCGGTACACGTTCTCCAGTGACATCTGCAACGCCCGGATCAAGTCGTAGTTCTTGTCCTTCACCGGGCTGATCTGCTCCTTGACCATCGTCGCCACGGCGCACCTCCCCTGTCGGCTCGCGTTGAAGCCCACGCTTACCCAACCGAGTGGCGTTCACGCCCGACCCCCGACCTGCGCCGGTGGCGCGGTTACCCGGCAGCCGGGCCGGGTAGGGGGTGCCGCATGGCCGAATTGGCAACCTTGTGGATCATCCGACATGGCGAGAGCACCGCGAACGTGGCGGCAAGCGAGGCCGAGTCCTCCGGTGCCGACCTGATCGGGCTCACCCACCGGGACGCCGACGTGCCGCTCTCCCCCACCGGCCAGGAGCAGGCCCGGGCCACCGGCCGCTGGCTGGCCGGGCTGCCCGCGGACCGGCGCCCGGACGTGGCGGTGGTCTCGCCGTACCTGCGCGCGGTCTCCACCGCCGAACTGGCACTGCACGGCACCGGGGTGCCGCTCAGCCGGGACGAGCGGCTGCGCGACCGGGAGCTGGGCATCCTCGACGGGCTGACCGGGCACGGGGTGCGCCGGCGGTTCCCGGACGAGGCCGACCGCCGCGCCCGGCTGGGCAAGTTCTACTACCGGCCGCCCGGCGGGGAATCCTGGACCGACGTGGCGCTGCGGCTGCGGACGCTCCTCGGCGACCTGCGCCGGGACCATGCCGACCAGCGGGTGCTGCTCTTCGGCCACGACGCACTGGTCTTCCTGCTGCGCTTCCTGGTGGAGGGGCTGACCGAGCCGGAACTGATGGCGCTGACCCGCGAACACGTGATCGCCAACTGCTCGATCACCCACTGGTCGGTCGACACCGACGGCCGGCTGGCGCTGGCCGGGTTCAACGAGGTGGGCCACCTACGCCGGCAGGGCGCCCGGCCGACCAGGGAGGACGAGGTCCATGCCGAGCCGGTCTGAGGTGAAGGTGATCACGCCGGGGCTGCTGCGGAACTGGGAGCTGCCGGTCCCGACCGGCGGCAAGGAGAGCCGGGGCACCGTGCTGGTGGTCGGCGGCTCCCGTTTCACCCCCGGGGCGGTGCTGCTCGCCGGGGTCGCCGCGTTGCGCGCCGGCGCGGGGGTTCTCCAGCTCACCGCCGCCGAGTCCACCGCTGCCACGCTGAGCGTCCAGGTGCCCGAGGCGCTGGTGATCGGGCTGCCGGAGACCCCGACCGGCGCGGTCGCCGCGGACCGGGACGGCCAGCTCGGCGAGTTGATCGGTCATGCCGACGTGGTGGCCCTCGGGCCGGGGCTGAAAGGGATCGACGAGACGCGCGAGCTGCTGCACCCGGTCCTGGACGCGGCGGGGCCGCGCACCCCGCTGGTGCTCGACGCGTACGCCCTGGGCGCACTCAGCCACGAGCCGGGCCTGCTGGTCGGCTCGGGGCGACCGGCGGTGCTGACCCCGAACGTCACCGAGGCCGGGCACCTGCTCGGCCGCGACCCGGGCGACGACCTGGACGCCGAGGCGGCCGAGCTGGCCGTCCGGTACGAGGCGGTCGTCTCGCTCTACGGCCACGTGGCCACCCCGGACGGGCGGCGCTGGCGCGAGGAGAGCGGCGACGCCGGGCTTGGCACCTCGGGCAGCGGGGACGTGCTCGCCGGGCTACTGGCCGGGCTACTCTCCCGGGGCGCCGAGCCGGCCCAGGCCGCCTGCTGGGCGTCGTTCGCGCACGCGGTGAGCGGCCAGCGGCTGATCCCCCGGTACGGCCGGATCGGCTTCCTGGCCCGGGAACTGCTCGACGAGATCCCCCGCACGCTGGCCACGGTCTGACACCTTTCGTCCCACCTGCCGGGGTGTGTGTAACGCCACACCGACCGTCCGCGCTCGACTACCAGAGACGGGCATCCCGCCCGCCCTCGGCCGGTCACTCCCCGCCCGGGAGCGCACCGGTTGGTCCCCGCTCCTGGGAGTCCGCGTGAAAAACCTCCGCAACAAGACACTGGCCGCCGCGTCCGCGGTGACGCTCGGGGTCGGTCTCGCCGTCACCGGCGCACTGGCGCCGGCCACGGCCGCCGGCCCGGACACGACGTTCCTGGTTCTCGCCCCGCAGGGCGCGGCGAACGACAGGGCCGCTGCCCGGGTGGCCGCCGCCAAGGGCACCGTGATGGCCAGCTACGAGCAGATCGGTGTGCTCGTCGCCCGCTCCAGCAACCCCGACTTCGCCACCGAGGTGGCGGGAGCCGGGGTCGAGTCGGTGGCCGCGACCACCGGGCTCGGCACCGCTCTCGACGAGGGCGAGACCGTGGAGGTCTCCGCCGCCGACCTCGCCAGCGCCACCGGTGACCCGACCGCCGAGCCCCTGTTCGGCCAGCAGTGGGACATGCCGATGATCGGCGTCCCGCAGGCCCACGCCGTCACCACCGGAAGCGCGGACGTAGTGGTGGGCGTGCTGGACAGCGGCATCTCCTCCAGTCACCCCGACCTGGCCAGCCAGATCGCCAAGGACAAGAGCACGTCCTGCCTTGGCGGCGTCGTCGACACCACCGAGGCGGCCTGGAACCCGACCACATCCGATCACGGCACCCACGTGGCGGGCACCATCGCCGCCGCCATCAACGGCGTCGGCGTCACCGGCGTCGCCCCAGGCGTCAAGGTGGCCGCCGTCAAGGTGGTCAACAACGACGGCTTCATCTACCCCGAGGCGGCGGTCTGCGGCTTCCTCTGGGCCGCCGAGCACGGCATGAAGGTCACGAACAACAGCTACTACATCGACCCGTGGGAGTTCAACTGCCGCAACGACGCGCGCCAGCGACCGGTGTGGCAGGCCGTGCAGCGTGCCATCCGCTATTCGCACAGCAAGGGCGTGCTCAACGTCGCGTCCGCGGGCAACTCCAACGTCGATCTGGCCCACAAGACGGTCGACGCGGGCAGCCCGAACAACGGGACGCCCGAGGTGCGCGACATCAACAGCGCCTGCCTCGACCTGCCGGCCGAGGCGCCGGGCGTGGTGACCGTCTCGGCGGTGGGCCCGACCGGGGAAAAGAGCTACTACTCCTCGTACGGCCAGGGTGTCGTGGACGTCACCGCTCCGGGTGGTGACACCCGGTTCCGCACCCAGGGTGCCCAGTCGACGCTGACCGACGGCATCCTGTCCACCACCTTCAACACGGCGACGCGGACCAACGGCTGGGGCTACAAGCAGGGCACCTCGATGTCCGGCCCGCACGTCGCCGGCGTCGCGGCGCTGGCGGCCTCGGCCCACCCGGACATGTCCCCGGGCCAGCTGGCGTCGTTCCTGGAGCGCACGGCTCGGGCGCAGAGCTGCCCCGCGGGTGTCTACAACCCGGTCCCGCTGCTGGGTGCCGTCTACGACGCGACCTGCTCCGGCGGGGCGCGGAACGGCTTCTACGGCGCGGGCATGGTGAGCGCGTACGGCGTGGTCCGCTGACCAACGGTACGACCAGTGTGGGGCCCGGCGCTTCGGCGCCGGGCCCCACCCGTTCAGGGTAACCCTGTTTCCGCAGTTCATCCCTCGGGTACGGGATCGACACCAGACGAGATCCAGGGAGGTCATGCCGGTGTCGACCGATGCCATCGTCCTGCTCAAAGAGGACCACAAGGAATCGTCCTGCTCAAAGAGGACCACAAGGAGATGCGCCGCCTGTTCAAGGCCTTCCAGGATGCCGAGGAGGGGCCGGCGAGCCAGCGGCAGAAGCTGGTGGGCCAGATCCTGGAGGCTCTGACGGTGCACACCTACCTGGAGAACGAGGTGATGTACCCGGAGATCCGCCGGCTCCTGCCCGACCTGGAGGACGACATCCTCGAGTCGTACGAGGAGCACCACGTCGCCGACCTGCTCTGCTTCGAGCTGGCCAGCATGGACGCCGACGACGAGCGCTTCAACCCCAAGACGACGGTGCTGATCGAGAACGTGACGCACCACGTCGAGGAGGAGGAGCAGGAGTGGTTCCCCAAGGTGCGCGAGCAGCTCGGCCGTAAGCAGCTCCAGGAGATCGGCGAGAAGATGATCGCGCTGCGCGCGGACGCGCCGCGTTCGCCCGGCGAGCCGAAGGCGATCAAGAAGGCGATCGATGCCGTGACCGCTTGAGCGGTGCTCGACCAACCACCCCGGCGGTCGCGTCCGGAGGTCGGCCGGGCGGGCCCGGGCCGGCCCGGTAGGATCGGCGCGGGCCGTTACTGGCGCGTGGGGATGGAGAACCATCGGGGAGCGGCCCCGTCACGAGGACGTTTGCCGAGCGCCTGGGCCTTCCGCACGTCTGTAGGAGGTCGCATGTCGCGCAACGCCGAGTCCACCGCATTCCGGAGTGCCCTTGAGGTGATCCGGGCTGTCGAGCCGCGGGTGGCCGACGCCATCGGCGCCGAGCTGACCGATCAGCGGGAGTCTCTCAAGCTCATCGCCAGCGAGAACTACGCCTCCCCGGCGACCCTGCTCGCGATGGGCAACTGGTTCAGCGACAAGTACGCCGAGGGCACCGTCGGGCGCCGCTTCTACGCCGGTTGCCAGAACGTCGACACCGTCGAGGCGCTCGCCGCCGAGCACGCCCGCGAGCTGTTCGGCGCGGCGCACGCCTACGTGCAGCCGCACTCGGGCATCGACGCCAACCTGGTCGCGTTCTGGGCGGTGCTGGCCGACCGGGTGGAGTCCCCCGCGCTGAAGAAGGCGCAGGTGCGTCAGGTCAACGACCTCACCGAGGCCGACTGGTTCGCGCTGCGCCGCGAGCTGGGCAACCAGCGGATGCTCGGCATGTCGCTGGACGCCGGCGGCCACCTCACCCACGGCTTCCGGCCGAACATCTCGGGCAAGATGTTCGACCAGCGCAGCTACGGCACCGACCCGGCGACCGGCCTGATCGACTACGACCGGGTGGCCGAGGCGGCCCGCGAGTTCAAGCCGCTGATCCTGGTCGGCGGCTACTCGGCGTACCCCCGGAAGGTGAACTTCCGGATCCTGCGGGAGATCGCCGACTCGGTCGGCGCCACCTTCATGGTCGACATGGCGCACTTCGCGGGCCTGGTGGCGGGCAAGGTGTTCACCGGCGACTTCGACCCGGTGCCGCACGCGCACATCGTCACCACCACCACGCACAAGTCGCTGCGCGGCCCGCGTGGCGGCATGGTGCTCTGCCAGCCCGAGCTGGCCGACCAGGTGGACCGGGGCTGCCCGATGGTGCTCGGTGGCCCGCTGCCGCACGTGATGGCCGCCAAGGCGGTCGCCCTCGCGGAGGCCCGCCGCCCCGACTTCGCCGACTACGCCCAGCGGATCGTGGACAACGCGCAGGCCCTCGCGGAGGGGCTGCTGCGCCGGGGCGCGAAGCTGGTCACCGGCGGCACCGACAACCACCTGGTGCTGATCGACGTGTCCGGCTACGGGCTCACCGGCCGGCAGGCCGAGCAGGCGCTGCTGGACTCGGGCATCGTCACCAACCGCAACTCGGTCCCGCACGACCCGAACGGCGCGTGGTACACCTCGGGCATCCGGGTCGGCACCCCGGCTCTGACCACCCGGGGCCTGGGCACCGCGGAAATGGACCAGACCGCGGAGCTGATGCACACGGTGCTCACCCAGACCACGGCCGGCGCCAACGCCGACGGCACCCCCTCGAAGGCCAAGTACACCCTCGACCCGGCCCTCGCCGACAAGATCGCCCGCCAGGCCACCGAGCTGCTGGCCCCCCACCCGCTCTACCCCGCCATCGACCTGGCCTGACGCTCAGGCTGGTCGCCGCGCCGGGCCGCCTCGATCACGGTGGGTAACGCCGTCGGTGGCGCTCGCTCGGACGAGTGCGATACCTCTGAGTCATCGATATGACTTAGAGGTATCGCACTCGCGGAACCGACCTGGCCGACACCGGCCGGCCCCGCACCGGTCTGGCGGGCGGGCGCGCCTCAGGCTAGGGGGCGCTTGAGGTGGTAGCGGTGAACCTCGGTGCTGCCCTGGACGTTGTTCACGTCCTCGGCGGCGGAGACCAGTTCCCAGCCCTCCCGGCCGACCCGATTGAGGTGGGCGATGGCGGTGTCACCGAAGGCGGTGATGTCCCTGCGCGACCCGTCCGGCGCGTACCAGACGAACGAGACGTGAAAATTGCGGCCCTGTCCCTGATAGCGGCGGACGAGCAGGGCGTACTCCCAGGCAACCATGCGGCCCATTATGACCGCCGCCGGCTGCCAGCGCGCAGCTCGGCGGGCGGCCGACCAGCACCTCGGCTGCGCCCAACGCGAGCGCCCGCACCAAGACGTCCACTGTTACCACCACCGTCCGGCAACCCGCCGCGACGACCCGGTCCAGCAGGTCGCGGACCAGTGCCCGCCCACGTCGATGATGGGCTTCGCAACCCGCACCCGCCACCGACCCCAGCCGTCCGGCGTAAAGTCGGTTGCGGACCTAGTCCGGTCCCCGCAGGCTCGGGCGGATGAACGCACAGGACCTCCCCGACGTACCCGACACCGACGACGCCGTGGCCGGCCGGATCGACGAGGCACTGGTCCGCCGCCTGGTCGCCGACCAGTTCCCGCACTGGGCCGAGCTGCCGGTACGCGCGGTGGAGGTCGACGGCTGGGACAACCGCACCTTCCACCTGGGCGACGCGATGACCGTGCGGCTGCCCAGCAGCGAGGGGTACGCCCTCCAGGTCGCCAAGGAACAGCGCTGGCTGCCGGTGCTCGGCGAACGGCTGCCACTGGAGGTGCCCACCCCCCTGGCCCACGGTCGGGCGGGCGCCGGCTACCCGTACCCGTGGTCGGTCTACCGATGGATCGACGGACGGACCGCCCGGCCCGAGCGGATCGACGACCTGACCCGATTCGCCACCGACCTCGCCGGCTTCCTGCGCGCCCTACGGCGCGGCGACGCCACGGGCGGCCCCACCGCCGGCCGGCACAGCGCCTGGCGGGGCGCGCCGCTGTCCACCTACGACGCCGAAACCCGGGCCGCGATCGAAACGCACCGTGACCAGCTACCCGTCGCCGCCGTCAACGACATCTGGCAGGCCGCCCTCGACGCCACGTGGGCCGGGCCGCCGGTCTGGTTCCACGGCGACGTCGCGGCCGGCAACCTGCTGGTCCGCGACGGCCGGCTGGCCGCCGTCATCGACTTCGGCTGCTGTGGTGTCGGCGATCCCGCCTGCGACACCGTGATCGCCTGGACGCTGCTGCACGGCCCGAGCAGGGCCGCCTTCCACGACGCGCTCGACGTCGACGCGGCCACCTGGGCTCGCGGGCGCGGCTGGGCGCTGTGGAAGGCGCTGATCACCCTGGACAATCCGGAGCCGGCCAAGGCGGCCGAAGCCCGACACGTGCTCGGCCACCTGCTCGCCGAGCACACCGTGGCCCGCTGACTCCCCGTACGGTGTGGACATGGCAAGCTGGGAGGACGCCCGCCGGATCGCGCTCGCACTGCCCGGGACCACCGAGCGGGCCTCGTACGACGGGCTGCCCGCCTGGCGGGTGCGGGACAAGGCGTTCGTCTGGGAGAGGCCGCTGCGGCGGGCCGACCTGGCCGCCCTCGGCACCGCCGCGCCCGACGGGCCGATCCTCGGCGTCCGGGTGCCCGACCTCGGCGTCAAGGAGGCCCTGCTCGCCGACGACCCGTCGGTCTACTTCACCACCCCGCACTTCGAGGGCTACCCGGCGGTGCTGGTCCGGCTCGACCGGATCGGCGTGCCCGAGCTGACCGAGGTGATCACCGAGGCGTGGTACGCCCGCGCCCCCAAGCGGCTCGCCGCCGCCCACCGCGCCCAGCAGGAGCCGGCCGGCGGCTAGCTCGGCGGGGTGCGGCAGATGCACGCGATCGTCTTCGACCTGGACGGCACGCTGATCGCCTCCACGTCAGCGGCCGGCCAGGGCCGGGGTGGCGTGTTCGGTGCCGCAGCGCGGGCAGCGCAGCTGGACCTCGGCGGCCCCGGGCGCCCGTAGCCGCTGACCGCAACCGCAGGTGAACACCGGCCGGGCCGCCCGCAGGTACTCGTGAAGGCCAGCAGGGACAGCACGAAGACCGCCCGCACCCCGCCAGGCGCCCAGCGGGCCACGCCGTACCCGCCGCAGCGCGGGCAGTTCGGCGTGGCGCGGTGCGGCACGGACCGCAGCGCCTTCGGTGCGAGCCACTCGACCAGTCGCTTGAGGATCTCCTCGACCATCTTGGTCGCCATGGTCTGGAGGAACGAGCTGAGCACTGACGCCACCTCCGGCCCGCATCGCCACGACTCCGGCCCACCGCAATCGTGACCGGCCGGCGCCATCAACCCGCCCCAGCGCGCCGACGCCGCCGCACGGGCGACATCAATCCGACGGTGCGAGCCACACCCGGCCGGGGAGTTCGTCGCGCGTTCGTCTCGTGGCCGTGCGGGCGTCGGCTGGGGCGGCTAGCGTCGGCCGTCGTCCCCCCGCTCCGGGCCCGTCCGGCCGGCCGGACGGTCGGCGCGGGGCCGGGGCACCCCCCGCCCCCCCGGCGCGGGGGGGAGGGAGGGC
>NZ_JBSFYP010000094.1:0-21515 GCF_053599835.1 Micromonospora sp. NPDC005163 | reverse complement strand
GAAGCTAAGCCCTCCAGCGCCGATGGTACTGCACTCGTGAGGGTGTGGGAGAGTAGGACGCCGCCGGACAAACATTGGTCAGGGCCACCCCTTCAAGGGGTGGCCCTGACGCATTTCCATACCCCGAAAGACCTCAGCCGGCGTGGGACGCCGGCTCAGGTTTCAGCCCCGGGTCTGCATGCCGGCGCGCAGGTTGCGGAGCAGGCCGCCGGCGTCGGTGACCGACCGCCCCGGGAACATCGCCATCACCACGCTGCCGTGGTCCGCCCAGCCACACACCGCG
This sequence comes from Micromonospora sp. NPDC005163, assembly GCF_053599835.1. Classification (NCBI taxonomy): domain Bacteria; kingdom Bacillati; phylum Actinomycetota; class Actinomycetes; order Micromonosporales; family Micromonosporaceae; genus Micromonospora; species Micromonospora sp. NPDC005163. The sequence goes on along the minus strand of NZ_JBSFYP010000094.1, from coordinate 21,232 downwards.
AAGTCACCGCCCTCGCCGCTGGTGTTGCCGCACTTCATCACGCCGCCGAGCTCGCCCGCGGACACCTCGCGCAGGCCGGTCACCCTGCCGGTTTCGTCGGACATCAGGCCGAAGAGACTGTCCAGGTCCCGCTCCGGCTGCCAGAGCAGGGTGGTGCCCCCGAAGATGAGCACCGACCGCTTGTCGTCGGCCTGATCGCGGTAGACCGTGCCGAAACTGCGGTCCAGCTCGATGTTCGCGGCCAGGCCGCTGCGCAGGTAGTCCGCCGTGCTCTTCGCGCGTTCGCTGTCGTCCCGGGTCAGGCCCGCCGCCCGGTCCGGCGAGGTCAGCCGGGTGTCCTTCTGCTGAACCACCCGCCAGCCGCCGGCGCCCAGCACACCCGCACCGGCCAGGCCGACGACCAGCGCGACCGCCCAGCCGACGCGGCGCCGCCGGGACCACCCGCCACGCCGCTCGTCGGGGTCACCCCCCGGATCGCGGGTGCTCAGCTGGATCGGCTCCTCGGTCAGCTCCACCGGCTCGCGACCGTCGTCGAGCGGGCGCTCAGTGAGATGTGCGTCGGACATAGCCGACACCGTACGCGAATGGCAGGTGGCGCACGTCAGGTCCGCGGAAGCCCTCCGTAGACTTTCACGGGTGACCGACAGACTCGATGCCCGACGCCCCGACGCCCCCACCCTGGCCGGCCAGTACCAGCCCGCCGAGGTAGAGCAGCGACGGTACGAGCAGTGGGTAGCCGCCGGGCACTTCCGGGCCTCCGCCGACAGCGACAAGCCTCCGTTCACCATCGTCATCCCGCCGCCGAACGTCACCGGCTCCCTGCACATGGGCCACGCGTTCGAGCACACGCTGATGGACGCGTTGACCCGGCGTAAGCGGATGCAGGGCTTCGAGGCGCTCTGGCTGCCCGGCATGGACCACGCCGGCATCGCCACCCAGAACCTGGTCGAGCGTCAGCTCGCCGGCGAAGGCCTCTCCCGGCACGACCTCGGGCGGGAGAAGTTCGTCGAGCGGGTCTGGCAGTGGAAGGCCGAATCCGGCGGGGCGATCCTCGGCCAGATGCGACGCCTCGGCGACTCGGTCGACTGGGACCGTGAGCGCTTCACCATGGACGCGGGCCTGACCCGCGCCGTCCAGACGATCTTCAAGAAGCTCTTCGACGAGGGCCTGATCTACCGGGCCAACCGGATCATCAACTGGTGCCCACGCTGCCTGACCGCGCTCTCCGACATCGAGGTCGAGCACACCGACGACGATGGTGAGCTGATCTCCATCCGGTACAGCGACGAGGTCGTGGTCGCCACCACCCGCGCCGAGACGATGCTGGGTGACACCGCCGTCGCGGTGCACCCGGATGACGAGCGCTACCAGCACCTCATCGGCACCGAGGTCGAGCTGCCGCTGACCGGGCGCCGCATCCCGATCGTCGCCGACGCGCACGTCGACCCGTCGTTCGGCACCGGCATGGTGAAGGTGACCCCGGGGCACGACCCGAACGACTTCGAGATCGGCCAGCGCCACGACCTGCCCGCGCTGACCGTGATGGACGAGCGCGGCGTGATCACCGTGCCCGGCCCGTTCGAGGGGCTGGACCGCTTCGAGGCACGTCCCGCGATCGTGGCCGCGCTGCGCGAGCAGGGCCGGATCGTGTCCGAGAAGCGGCCGTACGTGCACGCGGTCGGGCACTGCTCACGGTGCAAGACGACCGTCGAGCCGCGGCTGTCGTTGCAGTGGTTCGTCAACACCGCGCCCCTGGCCCAGGCCGCCGGCGACGCGGTCCGCGACGGCCGGGTCCGCATCGAGCCGGCCGAGCTGGCGAAGCGCTACTTCGCGTGGGTCGACAACATGCACGACTGGTGCATCTCCCGGCAGCTGTGGTGGGGGCACCGGATTCCGGTCTGGTATGGCCCGCAGGGCGAGATCGTCTGCGTCGGCCCCGGCGAGCAGCCGCCGACGGGGGAGGGCTGGCACCAGGACGAGGACGTGCTGGACACCTGGTTCTCCAGCGCGCTCTGGCCGTTCTCGACCCTCGGCTGGCCGGAGCAGACCCCGGACCTGGCCAAGTTCTACCCGACCAGCGTCCTGGTCACCGGCTACGACATCCTCTTCTTCTGGGTCGCCCGGATGATGATGTTCGGCCTGTACGCGATGGACGGCCAGCAGCCGTTCGACGTGGTGGCCCTGCACGGCATGGTCCGCGACGAGCACGGCAAGAAGATGTCCAAGTCGTTCGGCAACGTGGTCGACCCGCTGGACTGGATCGACCGGTTCGGCGCCGACGCCACCCGGTTCACCCTGGCCCGCGGTGCCAACCCCGGCCAGGACGTCCCGGTCAGCGAGGACTGGTGCCAGGGCTCGCGCAACTTCTGCAACAAGCTCTGGAACGCCACCCGGTTCGCGCTGATGAACGGCGCGCACACCGCGGGCGACCTGCCCGCGGCCGAGCAGCTCTCCACCGTCGACCGGTGGATCCTGTCCCGGCTCGCGCACGTCACCGCGGAGGTCGACGAGCAGTTCGAGGCGTACGAGTTCGCGAAGGTGTGTGACCTGCTCTACCACTTCGCCTGGGACGACGTCTGCGACTGGTACGTCGAGCTGAGCAAGCCGGTGCTCGCCGAGGGCGGCGAGCGGGCCGAGACCACCCGCCGGGTGCTCGGGCACGTGCTGGACCAGCTGCTGCGGTTGCTGCACCCGGTCATCCCGTTCGTCACCGAGGAGCTGTGGCTCGCGCTGACCGGTGGTGAGACGGTGCAGACCGCGGCCTGGCCGGTGGCCGACCGTTCACTGATCGACGACGCCGCCGAGGCGGAGCTGGTCAGCGTGCAGCGGGTGGTCACCGAGATCCGCCGGTTCCGTTCCGACCAGGGGTTGCGCCCGACCCAGCGGGTGGCCGCCCGGCTGGACGGGTTGGCGGGGGCCGGCATCGCGGCCCACGAGCCGTTGATCCGCTCACTGGTCCGACTGGACCCGGCCGGCGACGCCTTCCAGGCCAGCGCCACGCTGGCCATGCCCGGGGCGGTCGGTGTCGCGTTGGACACCCGGGGGTCGATCGACGTGGCCGCCGAGCGGGCCCGCCTGACCAAGGACCGCGCCGCGGCCGAGAAGGAGGTCGCGCAGGCTCGGGCGAAGCTCGACAACCCGGCCTTCGTCGGCAAGGCCCCCGAGCCCGTCGTCGCGAAGATCCGCGACCGGCTGGCGACCGCCGAGGCCGACCTGGTCCGGATCGACGCTGCTCTGGAGACGCTTCCCTCGTGACCGACCGTACCGATTTCGCCGCCGTCGAGGCCGAGCTGGCCGCCCGCGGCTTCACCCGCATGGTCTTCGAGCTGGACCGGATCGAGTCGCTGCTCGACCTGCTCGGCAGCCCTCAGCGGGCGTACCCGGCGATCCACCTGACCGGCACCAACGGCAAGACCTCCACCGCGCGAATGATCGACTCGCTGCTCCGGGCGTTCGGGCTGCACACCGGCCGGTACACCAGCCCGCACCTGGAGACCGTCCGGGAGCGGATCAGCCTGGACGGCGAGCCGGTCAGCGAGGAGCGGTTCGCCGCGGTGTACCGGGAGATCCGGCCACTGGCGGAGCTGGTCGACGCGGGCTCGGACGAGCCGCTGACGTACTTCGACATGACCACCGCGCTGGCGTTCGCCACGTTCGCCGACGCGCCGGTCGACATCGCGGTGGTCGAGGTGGGCCTCGGCGGCGCCGAGGACGCGACCAACGTCATCCAGGCCGGCGTCTGCGTGATCACTCCAATCGGCCTGGATCACACCGAGTGGCTCGGCGACACGCTCCAGGACATCGCGCTCGCCAAGGCCGGCATCATCCACCCGGGCGCCACCGTGATCGCGGCGGCGCAGGAGGAGGAGGCGGCGCGTCCGCTCCTCGAACGCTGCGCCGAGGTGGGCGCGACCATCGCCCGCGAAGGCGCCGAGTTCGGCGTGCTGAGTCGGGCCATCGCGGTCGGCGGCCAGGTGCTCACCCTCCAGGGGCTCGGCGGCACCTACGACGACGTGTTCATCCCCCTGCACGGCGCGCACCAGGCGCAGAACGCCGCGGTGGCGCTCGCCGCGGTGGAGGCGTTCCTGGGCGCCGGGACCACGCGGCAGCTGGACATTGAGGCGGTCCGGGAGGGCTTCGCCACGGCCAGCTCCCCGGGTCGCCTGGAGCGGGTCCGGAATGCCCCGACCGTGCTGTTGGACGGCGCGCACAACCCGCACGGGATGGCCGCCACCGTCACCGCGTTGCAGGAGGAGTTCGCCTTCAGCAAGCTGGTGGCGGTCGTCGGCGTGCTCGCCGACAAGGACGCGCCCAGCCTGTTGGAGCTGCTGGAGCCGGTCGTCGACCTGGTGGTGGTCACCCGCAACAGCTCGCCGCGGGCGATGCCGACGGCGGAACTCGCCGCGCTGGCCGTCGAGATCTTCGGCGAGGAGCGGGTCGAGGTGGCCGAGGAGATGCCGGACGCGATCGAGGTGGCGGTGGCACTGGCCGAGGAGGAGGTCCCGGGTGAACTCAGCGGGGTCGGGGTGCTGATCACCGGGTCGGTGGTGACGGTGGCCGACGCCCGTCGGCTGCTGAAGCGATGACCGGCCCGGAGCGGGACCGCCGCAGCACCGAGCATTCACCAGCGGACCAGCCCACGATCGGGTCGCCGGGCGAGCAGCCCTCGGGCGAGCAGCCCCGGCGGTCCGGGCTGCGCAACCCGGAACGGGCGGTACGCGGCCTGGGCGCCGGGACCCTCAGCCTGGAGGCGCTGGTGCTGGTGCTGGCCATCCAGCCGATCCGCGTGGTCGGCGGTGACCTGGGCGGGGCCGCGATCGCCGCGGTGGTGGCCCTGGCGGTGGTCGCCATCCTGCTCGCCGGCATGATGCGCCGCCCGTGGGCGTGGCACGCCGGCACCGTGGTCCAGGGTCTGCTGCTGCTGGCCGGCCTGCTGCACTGGTCGCTGTTCGCGCTGGGCGTCATCTTCGCGCTGGTCTGGGCGTACGCGCTGCACGTCCGCAGGGTCATCCTCGGCTGACGGCCGACCTGGACCGCCTCGCGCTCGCGGTCAGGCGTCGGCGCGTTCGCGCCACTGGGTGAGGGCGATGCCGTGGCCGTCCGGGTCACGGAACGCCGCCGCCCACACCTCCAGCCTGGTGCCCCGGTTGACGACGCGGGGCGCGTACGTGAAGCGCAGACCGGACCCACGCAGCCGCCCGTACGCCGCCTCGATGTCGTCCACCTCAAGGTTGACGTGCACCAGCCGGCGGCTGATCGGTGCCGCCCCGGTCACCTCACGCAGCACCAGGCGGGTCGTGCCGGAGGCGAGCACGGCGTTGCCGGCGCCCTGGTCGACCTCGGTGAAGCCGAGCACGTCGCGATAGAAGCCGAGCGACCGGGACAGGTCGGTGACCAGCAGCGTGAGGCCGACCCCGCTGATCGGTGCGGTCGGGTCGGCGGCGGCCTCCGTGTCGTATCCGAAGATCGCCTCGTCCAGTTCCTCGGCGGTGACGGTCTCGCGCGCGGCGCCGGGCGGGGTGGGATCGTCCAGCGGCAGGTCGAGCGGGTCCAGGGGGTCCGTCATGCCCGGAGCGGACCGCTGCGCCGGAGGTGGGTCGAAGCGCTGTGCGGTGGGCGGGTCGAAGCGATCCTCGGCGGGTGGGGCGGCCTCCGGCTGGTCGAAGCGCTCTTCGGCGGGCGGGCGCGGCGCGGGCGTGGCCCGGCGGGGCAGCCCGCCGCCGGCCGACTGGCCGCCGGCCGTCTGCTCGACCACGACGCCCTCCAGCACCACCGGGCCGCCGGGGCTCTGGTGCACCACCACCGGCTCGCGTTCCTCGGGGGGCGCGACGCCCGGGTCGTCACGGAGCGGGTCCGGGCCGGGTGGGTCGCGAAACGGATCGCCGAGCGGGTCGCGGAAGTCGTCGTCCGGCGCACGGTCGGCCCACGGCGGGGCGTCCTGCTGGATCAGCACCTCGTCCAGGGCCTCGGCGTCGGCGAACTCGGGTGGCAGGTCGGCGACGGCCGCGGCGGTCTCGGCGTGGGTGGGTATCTCGTCCCAGAGGACCTTGACGTGCCGCTGATCGTCCAGCGCGACCCGGATCGGCAGGGTCTGGCCCAGCGACGGCCACTTGGAGACCGGCACCCGCGGTTCGATGATCTTCTTGGACCGGGGCGGCAGACCGGGGGCGTCGATCACCAGTTGCAGCTCACAGCGGCCGAACGCGTACTGGGTGGGTGGTTCGGACGCGCTGTGCACGTGCCCGACACCGACCACCCAGGTGCGGCCACCGCCGCGCACGGTGGCCAACGCGATCGCCAGCACCAGCAGGGCGACCCCGAGCGCCACGATGGCCCAGCTCATCATGCCCAGCCCGAAGAGGACGACGAACGTGGCCACGGTGCCCAGCACCGTGCCGATCAACTTGCGTACCGGCGCGATGGTTCGATTCCCGCCATTCGCCACAGTGGACCTCCCGGGGTCAGGGTCAGGCTAGGCCGGATCGGCCACCGGGGGAAAGACCGGCCGCCGCGCCGGCGCCGGGACCGGGTCGCTAGGCTGACCGTACCGATCCCGAGCGTTCAGCGCGTACAGGAGGAACCCAGCGTGTCCAGCAACAGTCCGGATGAGCGCAGCCTCGTTCTGATCAAGCCCGACGCGGTTCGCCGCGGCCTGGTCGGCGAGGTCCTCTCCCGCTTCGAGCGCAAGGGGCTGCGGATCGACGCGATGGCGCACCGGACGATGGACGCGGCGCTCGCCGACGAGCACTACGCGGAGCACGTCGACAAGGCGTTCTACCCGCCGCTGAAGGGCTTCATGACCGGCGGTCCGCTGGTCGCCCTGGTGCTCTCCGGCGACCAGGTCATCGACGTGGTCCGCGGGCTGGTCGGCGCGACCGACGGGCGCAAGGCCGCCGCCGGCACCATCCGGGGCGACCTGTCGCTGTCCAACCGGGAGAACCTGGTGCACGCCTCCGACTCGCCGGACAGCGCCAAGCGCGAGATCGCGCTCTGGTTCCCCGAGCTGGGCTGAGCCGCGCCGCCGGCGCTCAGTCGACCGGTGGCAGCTTCTCCGGGTTGCCGACCACGTAGACGCCGGTGATCCGACCGTCGGCCGCGCTGACGGTCAAGGTGTGCCGGCTGCCGTCCGCACCGGTCATCAGGGCGGCGGGTTCCCCGTTCAGCTCCACCCGGCGCATCGTCCACTCACGGGCCCGGCCGTAGATCCCGGCGAAGAACCGGGCGACCCGGTCTGCACCGGTGACGGGGTTGCGGGCGGCGCGTACCCGACCGCCGCCGTCGTTCCACGCCGTGGCGTCCGCCGCGACCAGGTCGGTGAGCGTCGCCAGGTCACCGTCCCGGGCGGCGGCCAGGAACGCGTCCAGCAGACGTTCCCGCTCGGCCCGGCTGGCGGTGAAGCGGCGCTGCTCCTGTCGCACCCGGGCGGTGGCCCGGTGGTGCAGTTGCCGGCAGTCCTCGGGGGTCCGATCGAGGATCTCGGCGATCTCGGCGTACGGCAGGTCGAAGGCGGTGTGCAGGACGTACACCGCGCGCTCGGGCGGGGTGAGCCGTTCCAGCACGTGCAGCAGCGCGGCGGACAGCGAGTCGCGCAGCTCCGCGCGGTCCAACGGCCCGAACGGCGAGGGCGCGGTCCCCACCGGCTCGGGCAGCCACGTCCCGACGTACGTCTCACGCGCCGCCTGCCGGACGCGCAGCCGGTCCAGCGAAAGGCGGGTGACCACCCGGGACAGGTAGCGGCGGGGCTCGGCCACCGTCGACCGGTCCACGCCGAGCCAGCGCAGGTACGTCTCCTGGAGCACGTCCTCCGCGTCGTGCCGGCTGCCGAGCAGCCGGTAGGCGAGCCCGAGCAGCATCGGCCGGTGCGCCTGGAGCGCACCGGCCGCGTCTGCCGCCTCGGTCCTCACACCTGCGCCGGAGGCTCCAACCGCAGGGTCACCCCGATCCGATTCCACACGTTGATTGTGGCAATCGCCATGACGAGGTCGGCCAGTTCCTTCTCCGACCAGACCTTCGCGGCGGCGTCCCACACCTCATCCGAGACACCGTGCTCGCCGAGCCGCGTGACCGCGTCGGTGAGCGCCAGTGCGGTCCGCTCCCGCTCGTCGAAGAACGGCGCCTCCCGCCAGGTGGCCACCGCGAACAGCCGCCGGTTCGACTCGCCGCTGGCGAGCGCGTCGCGGCTGTGCAGGTCCACGCAGTACGCGCACCCGTTGAGCATCGACGCCCGCAGCTTGATCAGCTCCAGCACGGTGTGGTCGACGTTCGACTGGACGTACTTCTCCAACCCCATGACGGCCTGGTACGCCTTCGGCGCCACCTCGCCCGGGTTCATCCGCTGCATGACTACCTCCCCTGATCGGTTCGACACCCTCACGACGGACCGGCCGGGGTGTGCCGTGACAGCGGTGGGTGTGACTCCGCTCATGCCGACCGGACAACCGGCGTTCCGGCCCGCGTCACCCGTACCGCCGCTCGCGGTCATGTCCGGCCGCTAGACCGGTCTCCGCAGTTGATCATGAAGTTGTTGTCACGACTCGCCGTGGCGACGGGCAACAACTTCATGATCAACGGGGTGGGGGGCCGGGGCCGGGGGGGTGGGGTGGGTGGGGTGGAGCGGGTTAGAGGGTGTCTAGGGAGGCTCGGCGGCGGGACTCGGCTTCGAAGAGCTTGAGCAGGAGTGCGGCGAGGACGGCGTAGGCGGCGCCGACGGCGAGCTCGGCGGCGAGTTGGGGTGCGGCAGCTCGGAAGCTCTCGCCGGCGACCAACCGGCGGGCCGCCTCGGCGGCGTGGGTGATCGGTAGCAGCTCGCCGATGACGCGCATCCAGGCGGGCAGCCCGGCGGCGGGCACGTTGACGCCGGTGAGCAGGAGCAGCAGCGCCACCGAGACGTTCGATACCAACCAGACGTCGCGAAAGCGCAGCCCGATCGCGCCCAGGGTCAGGCCGAAGAAGCCGCAGGCGAGCGCCGCGACCGCCAGGGCCAGCAGCAGTCCCGGCAGTGCGTCGACCGGCACTCGGAGGCCGAGCAGCAGCGACGCCGCGGTCAGTGTGGTGACCGCGATCAGCAGGCCGTTCGCCGCGTACGGCAGGACCCGGCCGAGGAAGACCGCGGTGCGGCTGCGCGGTGAGAGCAGCACGTGCCCGAGCGTGCCGAAGCGCCGCTCGTTGGAGACGGCCATCGTGCCGCCGAACACGCAGGCCACCGAGGCCGCCAGCACGGCGTTGCCGGTGATGTAGAAGCCGTCGTCGGCGACGCCGAGCTGCCGGCCCAGGTAGGCGAAGAACAGCAGCTGGAACAGCGGGCCGACGAGCAGCGTGCCGACGAACATCGCCGGGGTGGTCCAGTTGAACAGGGCACGGTAGGCGATCACGCCACCGATGCCGATCAGGCGGAGCAGTGCGGGCATCGTCGCCTCCTCAGGCCAGGGCGAGGGTGGCCGCCGCGCGGGCCCGCCGCTCGACGTGGGTCATCATGATCGCGCCGAGCGCCAGGCAGGCCAGGCTGATCGCCAGGCAGACGCCGAGCGACGGCCAGACCGGCCCGCTGCCGGTGGCCGCCTCGCGGACCGCCCGCGCTCCCCAGGTGGTGGGCAGCACGGCGGCGATCGGGCCGGTCCAGCCGGGCAGCGCGGTGATCGGCACGAGCATCCCGGAGACCAGCCAGATCGGGTACTCCAGCGTGTTGGTCAGCGCGTTGGCGTTACGCAGCAGGACGAACGTGGAGGCGAGCAACAGCCCGAACATGCCGAGCCCGATGATGCAGCCGGGTACCGCGACCGCGAACGCCAGCGGGTGGACGAAGGCCAGCGGAATGCCGTACAGCAGCCGGCCCCAGGCCAGTGTGGCGAGCATGGCGTACGTGCCGGTGAGCGCGGTGGCCAGCGTGATCGGCAGCACCACCAGGGCCGGCGGCCGGGGCGCCAACATGATCATTTCCAGGGTGCCCTGCCAGCGCTGGTTCTGGATGGCGCCACCCGAACCGAACAGCACCGACGACCAGATGCCCATCAGCCCGGCCCCGACCGCGGCCTCCAGCAGCCGGCCCGGGTCGCCGCCGGCCCGGAACAGGTGGACGGCCAGGGTCGCCTGCACCACCGGCACGATCAGCGCGGTGGCGATCTCGAACGGCGACCGGCTGAGCTGCTTGGCGTGCAGGAGCGCCCCGACCGCGATCATCCGCGACGTCCTCACGCCGCCACCGCCTCGACCGGGCGGGTCTGCGCGTCGACCCGGTTCACGATCGCCACGTACGCGTCCTCCAGGGTGGGCTGCCGGGCGGTGACCCGGCCCAGCCGGACCCCGTCCAGCGCGCGCAACACGTCCGCCTGCACGTCCACTCCCGCGTCGGACTGCACGGTCAGCATCTGCGCCGCACCGGTGACGACCACGCTCGCCTCGCGTACGCCCGGCAGGGCGTGGATCAGGGCGAGCTGGCCGTCAGCCACCCCGTACGCCTCCACCTCCAGCACCTGCCGGCCGTCGGCGTGGTGCCGCAACTCGGCGGGAGTGCCGAGGGCCTGGATCGTGCCGTTCGCGATCACCGCGATCCGCCCGCACAGCTCGTCCGCCTCGGCCATGTAGTGCGTGGTGAGCAGCACGGTGGTGCCGGTGGCGGCGAGGTCGGCCACGGTCTGCCGCAGCTCCCGGGCCGCCACCGGGTCCACCCCGATCGACGGCTCGTCGAGGAAGAGCACCCGCGGCCGGTGCAGCAGGCCCCGGGCGATGTGCAGCCGCTGCCGCATGCCCCGCGGGTAGCCCTCCACCCGGTCGTTCTCCCGCCCGGTCAGCCGGACCAGCTCGAACAGCTCGGCGATCCGCCGCTTCTGCTCCCGCCCCGGTACGCCGTACAGCTCGGCGAAGTAGCGCAGGTTGTCCCGTGCGGAGAGCCGGTCGTAGAGACCCCGGTCACCGCCGAAGACGTACCCGATGCGTCGCCGTACCTCGCGGGTCTGCCGGACCACGTCGAAGCCGTCGATCCGGGCCTCGCCCGCGGTCGGGATGAGCAGCGTGTTCAGCAGCTTGATGGTGGTGGTCTTCCCCGCGCCGTTCGGCCCGAGCAGGCCGAACAGCTCCCCGTGGCCGACCGTCAGGTCGACGCCGCGGACCGCCTCCACCTCCCGGCGCTGTGGTCGTAACCATCCGGTCCGGCTGCGGTACGTGCGGCGCAACCCGACCGCCTCGATCGCGTGTTCGCTCATGGCCCGGAGGCTAGGAGCGGCTGGGGCGGGTAAAAACGAATTCGGATCCGGCCGAATGTTCAGGCCGAGGCGGTCGCCGGCCCGTCGCCGATCAACTGCACCAGGGCCAGGCCGGCCGGTTCCAGGCCGTACAGCACCCGCCGGCCCACCCGGCGGCGGTGCACCACGCCGGCGGTGAGCAGGGCGGAGAGTTGCTCCGAGACGGTGCTCGGGGCCAGCCCCAGGGTCGCGGCGAGGCCGGCGGTGGTCGCCGGTCGGGTCAGCGCCCGCAACACCTGTGCGCGCCCTCGCCCGACCAGCACCGCCAGCCGGTCGGTGGCCGGATCCGCCGCGGGCCTGTCGGTGGCCGGCCGGTCGGCCAGCAGCACCGAACCCCGGGCCTGGTACGAGACCGCGAGGATCTCGGAGTGATCGGTGGAGCAGGTGAGCGCTCCTCGGGAGAAGATCAACGGGATCAGCAGCAGCCGCTGGTCGACCGCGGTGAACTGGCCCTCGGACGACTTGACCAGGGTCAGCACCGGCCGTTCCCAGCGCACCCGCTCGTGCAGGTCGGCCAGCAGCGCGTCCGGGCCGTGCGCGGCGAGCGCCCGCGCCCGGTGCAGCACCTCCTCGTCCAGCGCCGCCCGCATCGCCGGCCACCAGGGCGCGATCGCCGCGTCCCAGTACGCCTGCAGGCCGTCGGCGAGCCGGTCCAGGGCCGCCTGCCGGTCGGTGACGAACGGGCGCAACCAACCCGGCAGGTCATCGGGACGGTGGTAGCGGGGGATCTGCTCGGCGATCACCGAGGCCGGCGTGGCCCGGAGCGCGGCCAGCTCCTCGGCGAGGGTCGGGCTCGCGGTGGGCGGTACCGGGCCGAGGAAGTCCGGGTACCACGGGCCGGTGACCGAGTAGAGCTTCAGCGGGGCCGCGTCGGGCAGCTCGGCGAGCGCCCGGCGGGCGTGCCGGGCCCAGCCCGTGTAGGGCCAGGGCACCTCGTCCGGGTACCGGTCGAGCAGGTAGAGGCTGCACTTGGCCTCCCAGAGCGGGCTGGTCGCGATCCGGGTGCGGGTCAACGTCGGCTCGTCCAGCTCGATCCGGATCACCCGGCCAGCCTAGGGGGCGCCCGGCGGGCGGGATTACTCGGCGGCGGGCCGGTGGGTGGGTCGAGTATCGTTGAGCACCGTAAGGCGATGACCCGGCCATCACCGGTGAGCCTCCGGAAGAACAGCCGGGCAACCGGCCCAGTAGAACCGGACGGGTCCGGCCCGTCACAGCCGGCCAATGAGCGGGCGGTCGATCCTGACCGCCAAGCGGGGTGGTACCGCGGGCCACCCGGGGAGCGTCGATTGAGGCGTACCCCGGAAGGTTCGTCCTCGCAGACCCACCGATGAGTGAGCTGCGAGGAGAGCGACCCCCGATGGTCTATCCGTTGCACGACCCGACCGCCGCCGGTGTCCCGGCGAGCCCGGACCTGCCCGCGGTCGAGCGCCGGGTGCTGGAGCACTGGACGGCCGACAAGACCTTCGAGGCGTCGGTGGAGGCCCGCCCGGCCGGCGACGACGGCAAGAACGAGTACGTCTTCTACGACGGCCCGCCGTTCGCCAACGGCCTGCCGCACTACGGCCACCTCTTCACCGGCTACGTCAAGGACGTGGTGCCGCGCTACCAGACCATGCGCGGCCGGCACGTCGAGCGGCGCTTCGGCTGGGACTGCCACGGCCTGCCCGCCGAGGTGGTGGCCGAGAAGCAGCTCGGCATCACCAGCAAGGCGGAGATCATCGACCTGGGCGTGGCCCGGTTCAACGAGGCCTGCCGCACCTCGGTGCTGGAGTTCACCCAGGACTGGGAGCGGTACATCAACCGGCAGGCCCGCTGGGTCGACTTCGCCAACGACTACAAGACGCTCGACCTGGACTACATGGAAAGCGTCATGTGGGCCTTCAAGACCCTGCACGACAAGGGTCTGATCTACGAGGGCTTCCGGGTGCTGGCCTACTGCTGGCGCTGCGAGACGCCACTGTCGAACACCGAGACCCGGATGGACGATGTCTACCGGGACCGGCACGACCCGACCCTGTCCGTGTGGTTCGGGCTGACCCCCGACGAGTCCGCGCCGGAGCTGGTACGCGGGTCGGTCAAGCTGGGCGTCTGGACCACCACGCCGTGGACCCTGCCGTCCAACCTGGCGCTGGCCGTCGGCCCGGACATCGAGTACGCGGTGCTGGAGCGCAGTGGCCAGCGCTACGTCGTCGGCGCGGCGCGGCTGGCCGCGTACGCCAAGGAGCTGGAGGGGTACGAGCAGGTCGGCACGGTGTACGGCCGTGACCTGGTCGGGCGCCGCTACACCCCGCTGTACGACTTCCTCGTCGAGCAGGCCGGGGACAACGCCTACCAGGTGCTCGGCGCGGAGTTCGTCACCACCGAGGACGGCACCGGGATCGTGCACCTGGCCCCGGCCTTCGGTGAGGACGACCAGAACGTCTGCAACGCCGCCGGCATCCCCACCATCGTCACTGTGGACGACCACACCCGGTTCACCGCGTTGGTCCCGCCGTACCAGGGCGAGCAGGTGTTCGACGTCAACAAGCCGGTGATCCGGGAGCTCAAGGAGCGGGGGGTGGTGCTCAAGCAGGACACCTACACCCACTCCTACCCGCACTGCTGGCGCTGCGAGACCCCGCTGGTCTACAAGGCGGTGTCGTCGTGGTTCGTGGCGGTGACCCGTTTCCGGGACCGGATGGTCGAGCTGAACCAGCAGATCAACTGGACGCCGGGGCACATCAAGGACGGCTCGTTCGGCAAGTGGCTGGCCAACGCCCGGGACTGGTCGATCAGCCGGAACCGGTTCTGGGGCTCGCCGATCCCGGTGTGGAAGTCCGACGACCCGAACTACCCGCGCCTGGACGTCTACGGGTCGCTGGCCGACATCGAGCGGGACTTCGGCGTACGCCTGAGCGACCTGCACCGGCCGGCGGTGGACGAGCTGGTCCGCCCCAACCCGGACGACCCGACCGGCCAGTCGATGATGCGTCGGGTGCCGGAGGTGCTGGACTGCTGGTTCGAGTCCGGCTCGATGCCGTTCGCCCAGGTGCACTACCCGTTCGAGAACGCGGACTGGTTCGAGCACCACTACCCGGGCGACTTCATCGTCGAGTACATCGGGCAGACCCGCGGCTGGTTCTACACCATGCACGTGCTGGCCACCGCGCTGTTCGACCGGCCGGCGTTCCGCAACTGCCTGAGCCACGGCATCCTGCTCGGCTCGGACGGGCGCAAGATGTCCAAGAGCCTGCGCAACTACCCGGACGTCTACCACGTCTTCGACGCGTATGGCTCGGACGCGATGCGCTGGATGCTGATGTCCTCGCCGGTGCTGCGCGGCGGTGACATGGCGGTCACCGAGACGCTCATCCGCGACGCCGTCCGGCAGGTGCTGCTGCCGCTGTGGAACGTCTGGTACTTCTTCTCGTTGTATGCCAACGCCGACGGGCACCAGGCGCGGCGCCGCACCGACTCGACGCACCTGCTCGACCGGTACATCCTGGCGAAGACGAACGAGTTGGTGTCGACGGTCGGCGCGCAGATGGAGGCGTACGACATCTCCGGCGCCTGCGCCACCGTCCGGTCCTACCTGGACGCGCTGACCAACTGGTACGTGCGCCGGTCCCGGGACCGGTTCTGGTCCGGTGACGCGAACGCCTTCGACACCCTGTGGACGGTGCTGGAGACGCTCTGCCGGGTGGTGGCGCCGCTGGCGCCGCTGACCGCGGAGGAGATCTGGCGCGGGCTGACCGGGGAGCGCTCGGTGCACCTGACCGACTGGCCGGAGGCGACCGAGTTCCCGGCCGACCACGAGCTGGTCGCCGCGATGGACGCCACCCGGGCGGTCGCCTCGGCGGCGCTGTCGCTGCGCAAGGCGAAGGGGCTGCGGGTGCGGCTGCCGCTGTCGAAGCTGACCGTGGCCTCGCCGGCGGCGGAGCAGCTGCGCCCGTTCGCCGACCTGGTCGCCGACGAGGTCAACGTGAAGGCGGTGGAGTTCAGCGCGGAGCTGTCCGACTACTGCGAGCAGGTGCTGACCGTGGTGCCCCGGGCGCTCGGCCCGCGGGTCGGCAAGCAGGTCCAGCAGGTGATCAAGGCGGTCAAGGCGGGCGACTGGGAACTGGTCGACGGCGCACCGGTGGCCGCGGGTGTCACCCTGGCCGAGGGCGAGTACGAGCTGCGCCTGGTCGCCGCCGACGCCGAGCACTCCGCGCCGCTGCCCGGCGGTGAGGGCGTGGTGGTGCTGGACACCGAGGTCACTCCGGAGCTGGCCGCCGAGGGGCTGGCCCGCGACGTGGTCCGGGTGGTGCAGCAGGCGCGCCGGGACGCCGACCTCGACGTCTCGGACCGGATCGTGGTGTCGGTGTCGGCGTCCGAGGAGGTGCGCGCGGCGGTGGCCGCGTACATCGACTTCGTCGCCGGGGAGGTGCTGGCCGACTCGGTCGACTTCGCCGAGGGCCTCGACGGCTTCGCCGGCGAGGTCGGCGAGGGTGACCGGGTGACGGTCGTCGTGCGCAGGGTATGACCGTGTAAGGAAGGGGCCCTTCCTAACGCCTCGTGTAGAGGAAGGGCCCCTTCCTAACCGCAGCATCGCCGGGGCGCGGGCGCCTCGCCACCTCCGTCCGGGGGGTGTGGCGGCGTCCGCTACCGTGACACCGCCTGTTCGCACCTGATCTGCCGGAGGACCAGTGCCCCTGCTCTACACCATCGGCAAGCTCACCGTGGCGCCCACGCTGCGGTTGGCGTTCCGCCCGACCGTGGAGGGGCTGGAACACGTGCCGGACACCGGCGGCGCGGTCTTCGCCGGCAACCATCTCTCGGTGGCCGATGAGCTGTTCCTCGGCACGGTGGTGCCCCGGCACCTGGCCTTCTGGGCAAAGTCGGAGTACTTCAAGGGCACCGGGGTGAAGGGCGCGATCTCCAAGTTCGTCCTCACCGGCCTGGGCGCGATCCCGGTCGAGCGGGCCGGCGGGCGGGCGGCACTGTCCGCGTTCGACGCGGCCATCCCGGCGCTCAAGGGTGGCGATCTGGTGGTGGTCTATCCGGAGGGCACCCGCTCACCGGACGGCAAGCTGTACCGGGGGCGGACCGGCGCGGCCCGGCTGGCGATCTCCGCCGGTGTGCCGATCATCCCGGTCGGCATGATCGGCACGGACAAGGCCCAGCCGATCGGCGCCCGGGTGCCCCGTCCCGGCACCGCCAAGATCACCGTTCGGTTCGGCAAGCCGCTGGACTTCACCGGCCGGCCGGACGACCGCACCTCGCTGCGGCAGATGACCGACGAGCTGATGAGCGAGATCCAGAAGCTCACCGGCCAGGAGTACGTGCCCCGCTACGCCCCGCCGCGCGCCCACCCGGACCCGACCCGCGACGCCTGACGGTCCTCAGCTCTGCTTGGGCTGGACGATCTGGCCGCGCAGGGTGTCCAGTAGGGCCGCGCTGTCGGAGACGGAGAGCCGGGTGAACACCCCGGTGGCGATGCTGCCGTGGTCGACCGAGGTGCAGACCACCACGTCGGTGTCGGCTGACCGGCCGACCGCGCAGCGTTCGTGCCGGCCCCGCACTCCGGTCTTCACCGTCTCGGGGGCGTCCAGCGCGTAGCGCTCGCTGAGCCGGCTGATCTCCGCGTCCGCGTCCGCCTCGGGGGTCAACCGGATGCCGGTGCCGCCGAAGACCGTCACGCGCTTGCCGTCCGCGGTGGCGTAGACGCCGGCGAAGGTGTCCTCGGCCAGCCAGTGCTCCTGGCGTACCTCGTTCTCCAACTGCCGGGCGGTCTTCGCGCTGCCGTCGTCCTGGCGCAGGCTCAGGTCGGCCACCTGCTCGGGCAGCGCCGCCCGGGCCGGGTACTGCGCCGAGATCGGGAACCCGTAGTAGGCCGGGCAGCCGCAGCAGCAGGCCAGGGTGAGCAGCAGCAGCCACGGCCAGCGGCGTCGCCGGCGGACCGGGACCGGCACGTACCCCTTGGGCGCCTGCCATCCCGGCGGCGGCGTCACCGGTGGTGGCGCGGCGGATCGGCGGCCCCGGCGCTGCTTCGGCGGCGCGGGCGGCGACACCGGCCGGGCCGGCGGCGTGGGACGCGACGGCACGGTGGGCCGGGCGGCTGTCGGCGGCGCGGCGGGTGGCGACACCGGGTGCGACCCGACCGGGGGAGCGGGTGGACCGGACCACTGCCGGGTCGCCGGCGGCGCCGGGTAGGGCAGTGTCGGAGGCAGCGGGGGCAGCTCGACGTGCGACAGCTCCCAGCCGCTGGTGTCCACGCCGGCCCACGGGTCGACCGGGGTCCGGTGCTCCGGTGGCTCGTCGGGCAGCGGCGGCGGCGGGGTCGGCTCGGCCGACTCGCCCCAGGCCCGCCGGCGCGGCAGCGGGGGCGGTACCGGCGCGGATCCACTCCACCGGGGCGGCGGGACCGCGTCGGTGGCGGCGGACTCGGCCGCCGTGGCGGGCGATTCGGCTGCGGTGCCGGGCAGGTCGATCGCGGTGGCGGGCAGGTCGGCCGCCGTGGCGGACGGGGATTCGGCCGCGTCGGCGCCGCCGGCCTGCTCGGTCGGCGGATCCGGCTGGTCCGGTGGTTGTGGCCGGTGCGGTGCTTCCGGCTCGTCCGAGGGGTCCGGCTGGTGCGGTGCTTCCGGCTCGTCCGAGGGGTCCGGCTGCTCCGGCGGTACGGATCGGGAGGTCGGCTCGTCGG
This sequence comes from Micromonospora sp. NPDC005163, assembly GCF_053599835.1. Lineage (NCBI taxonomy): Bacteria > Bacillati > Actinomycetota > Actinomycetes > Micromonosporales > Micromonosporaceae > Micromonospora > Micromonospora sp. NPDC005163. The sequence continues at coordinate 3,331 of NZ_JBSFYP010000094.1, read as the reverse complement.
CGACCGCCGGATCCCGGTCCGGCTCCGTGCCCGGGGTGCTCCCGTCGGCTGGACGGCCTGCTCCCGGCTGGGGCTCCGGCATCGCGGCAATCTCCTCTCGCGCCGGTCCGAGGTTAGTACCGTGCCGCCACCGTCGCCGACCGGGCGTCGTGGCGGGGGCGGCGCTCACCGCCACCGCTGGTCCTCGGGGCGTCGTGGGCGGCGTGCGCGCGGTCATCGCCGGGCGGGCGCGTACCCTTGGGCATCATGAGTGCCCCGTCCACGACGCCGCGCGCGGCCGCGACCAATTCCGTCTGGCCCCGGCTGGAGCCACTGCTCCCGCAGGTCTCGAAGCCCATCCAGTACGTGGGTGGTGAGCTGGGTGCGGTGATCAAGGACTGGGACGCGGCGACCGTGCGCTGGGCGCTGATGTATCCCGACGCGTACGAGGTGGGCCTGCCCAACCAGGGCGTGCAGATCCTCTACGAGGTGCTCAACGAGCTGCCCGACACCCTCGCCGAGCGGACGTACGCGGTCTGGCCGGACCTGGAGAACCTGATGCGCACGCACGGCGTGCCGCAGTTCACCGTCGACGCGCACCGGCCGGTGCGCGACTTCGACGTGTTCGGCATCTCCTTCTCCACCGAGCTGGGCTACACCAACCTGCTCACCGCGATCGACCTGGCCGGTATCCCGATGCTGGCCGCCGACCGCACGGACGCCGACCCGGTGATCGTGGCCGGCGGGCACGCCGCGTTCAACCCGGAGCCGATCGCCGACTTCATCGACGCCGCCGTGCTCGGCGACGGCGAGGAGGCGGTCCTGGAGATCACCGCGATCGTCCGGGAGTGGAAGGCGGAGGGTTCCCCGGGTGGCCGCGACGAGCTGCTGCTGCGGCTGGCCCGCACCGAGAGCGTCTACGTGCCGCGCTTCTACGACGTGGACTACCTCCCCGACGGGCGGATCCAGCGGGTCGTGCCGAACCGGGCGGCCGTGCCGTTCCGGGTGCACAAGCGCACGACGATGGACCTGGACGCCTGGCCGTACCCGAAGAAGCCCCTCGTTCCGCTGGCCGAGACGGTGCACGAGCGGTACGCGGTGGAGATTTTCCGGGGCTGCACCCGGGGCTGCCGGTTCTGCCAGGCGGGCATGATCACCCGGCCGGTGCGCGAGCGGTCGATCACCACGGTCGGGCAGATGGTGCGCGAGGGGCTGGAGTTCTCCGGATTCCACGAGGTGGGCCTGCTGTCGCTCTCCTCGGCGGACCACTCCGAGATCGGCGACATGTGCTCGGGCCTGGCCCAGCAGTACGAGGGCACCAACGTCTCGCTGTCGCTGCCGTCGACCCGGGTGGACGCGTTCAACATCGACCTCGCGCAGGAGCTTTCCCGTAACGGGCGGCGTACCGGCCTGACCTTCGCCCCCGAGGGCGGGTCGGAGCGGATCCGCAAGGTCATCAACAAGATGGTGTCGAAGGAAGACCTGATCCGCACCGTGGTGACCGCGTACACCAACGGCTGGCGGCAGGTGAAGCTCTACTTCATGTGCGGCCTGCCCACCGAGACCGACGAGGACGTCCTCGAGATTGCGGACATGGCCCACGAGGTGATCAAGGCCGGTCGGGCCGCCACCGGCTCCAAGGACATCCGCTGCACGGTCTCCATCGGCGGGTTCGTGCCCAAGCCGCACACGCCGTTCCAGTGGGCCCCGATGGAGCGCCCGGAGGTCATCGACCACCGGCTCAAGATCCTCAAGCAGGCGATCAACTCGGACCGCTCGCTGGGCCGGGCGATCGGCTACCGCTACCACGACGGCGAGCCGTCGCTGATCGAGGGGCTGCTCTCCCGGGGTGACCGCCGGGTCGGCTCGGTGATCCGCAGGGTGTGGGAGAACGGCGGCCGGTTCGACGGTTGGAGCGAGCACTTCTCGTACCAGCGCTGGGTGGACGCGGCGGCCGAGACGCTGCCCGCGTTCGGGGTGGACCTCGACTGGTACACCACCCGGCACCGCGACGAGCTGGAGGTCCTGCCCTGGGACCACCTGGACTCGGGCCTGGACAAGGACTGGCTCTGGCAGGACTGGCAGGACTCGCTCAGCGAGTTCGAGCAGGACGACTGCCGGTGGACCCCGTGCTTCGACTGCGGCGTCTGCCCCTCGATGGACACCGAGATCCAGATCGGCCCCACCGGCAAGAAGCTCCTGCCCCTGACCCCCGTGAAGGGCCTCAAAACCCCCACCGCCTGACCCGGCCCCACCGGTGCTGAGTTCCGAGGAGCGAGACGATCAGTAAGAAACCACAGCCGGAGGGTGGGCAGGCGCCGGTCGTCCAGCGCGTCCGCATCCGGTACGCCAAGCGCGGGCCGCTGCGGTTCACCTCGCACCGGGACTTCGCCCGGGCCTTCGAGCGGGCGCTGCGCCGGGCCGGCGTGCCGATCGCCTACTCCCAGGGCTTCACCCCGCACCCGAAGATCTCCTACGCCAGCGCCGCACCCACCGGGGTGGCCAGCGAGGCGGAGTACCTGGAGATCGGCCTCCAGGCGCCGGTCGACCCGGAGGCGCTGCGGGCCGCGCTGGACGCCGCGCTTTCACCCGGGCTGGACGTGCTGGACGCCGTGATCGCCGTCGGGGGCAGCCTGCCGGACCGGATCGAGGCGTCGTACTGGCACATCGAGCTGCCCGAGGTCGACCCCGCCGTGCTGCGCGCCGCCGTGGATGCCTTCACCGCCGCCGAGGAGGTGCTGGTCGAGCGGATGACCAAGCAGGGCCGGCGTACCTTCGACGCCCGCGCGGCCGTGATGTCGATCGATGTCCTCGCGCCGACGCCGACGCCTTCCGGGGCGCCGGCCGTACCGTGTGCGATACTCGAACTGGTCGTGCGGCAGGTCACCCCGTCCGTACGGCCCGATGACGTCCTTTCCGGCCTCCGCGTGGTGGCCGACCTGGAGCCGCCGGTCTCGCCGAGGGTGACCCGGCTGGCTCAGGGCACGCTGACCGCGCAGGGTGCGATCGTGGATCCGTTGGATGCGGACCGCGACGGGGCAGCCATCGTTGGGCACTGACCGACGGTCAGTGCTCTGGCAGGCAGACTTCGGCGGTCGCGCACCACGCGCGCCCGGCGGAAACACTTTTGCGGCGACCCTGCGTGGCAGCGCTCACCCGCGCCCGGGGCAGCCAGAACTGGAGAACGTCCATGCTCGAGAACGAGCCCGAGGGCGGCGAACGGACCGGTTCACAGCCGGCCGGCGACACCGCTGACCAGAGCACCACCGCCGACGGCGCCGCCGTCGCGAACCCCACCGCCGCCGGGTCGGCCGCGTTGGACCCGGCCGGCGCGGACAGCGCCGAGCCCGCC